>JBBRVI010000038.1:0-17522 GCA_038247025.1 Acetobacterales bacterium | reverse complement strand
TGCGCAACAATCCCGGCGGGCTGCTCGACCAGGCGGTGCAGGTCACCGATGATCTGCTGGACCAGGGGGAAATCGTCTCCACCCGCGCCCGCCGCAGCGAGGATGCTCAGCGCTGGAATGCCCGCGCGGGTGACATCACCAATGGCCTGCCCATGGTGGTGCTGATCAATGGCGGCTCGGCCTCGGCCAGCGAGATCGTGGCCGGAGCGCTGCAGGATCACCGCCGCGCGGTGGTGATCGGCACGCGCAGCTTCGGCAAAGGTTCGGTTCAGACCGTGATGCCGCTCGGCGGCAACAACGGTGCCATCCGCCTGACCACCGCTCGGTACTACACGCCATCCGGCCGTTCCATCCAGGCAACGGGCATTGTGCCTGATTTCGAGGTGCGCTCGGCCCGGCAGGATGCCCAGACCGCTTCGGCCGTGCCCGCGCGCGACCGGGAGCAGGATCTGCGTCGCTCGCTGCGTGCCGAGGGGGCGACGACGCCCGCTCCTGCCACAGTGACGCGGCCGCCGTTGAGCCTGCCTGCCTCCATCACGGATCGCGTGCAGAGCCAGCCGCCCGAAAGCTGGCCCGCGCTGGACCCGACCAAGCCCGAGACGGATTTCCAGCTTCAGCAGGGTCTCAGTCTGGTGCGCGCGCTGGTAGCGAATCCGCAGCGCCGCGCGGCGCGATAGGAGTTCCGCCGACGCCGTGGCCGAACAGTATTCAAGCAAGCGGCGCGGCTGGTACTGGCTCGGAGGCTTCTGGGTGGTTGTGCTGCTTGGCATGGGCGGCGGTGCCACAACGCTGGCCGTGATGGGACCGCCGGACGCTGTGTCCGCACAAGCTGACGAGCCTTTGGCCGCAACCGAGGCCGTGCCAACCCAGGCCTTGCCAACCCAGGCCGCGGCAACCCAGGCCGTGCCAACCCAGGCCGCAATGCCGCGCGGCGTGCCGGACAACCTGGCCCGGCACCTCGACCCGGCCCTGGTGGAACTTACCGCCATGGGCCCCATGCCACGCATCGGCACCGATGGCCGGATGCCAATGCGTGCCTATGCCCGCCCCTTCGACCGGCAGGACACACGCCCGCGCGTCTCCTTGATCCTGGGCGGCATCGGCCTGCGCGCCGGCCTCTCGGAGGAGGCGATCCGCACCCTTCCCCCACAGATCGGCCTCGCTTTCACCCCCTACGCACCCAACCCCGGAGCGCTGATCGAGCTTGCGCGAGACCAAGGCTTCGAGACGTTGGTGGCCCTGCCGCTGGAGCCCACCGGCTACCCCATGAACGACCCCGGGCACCGCGCCCTGCTGACCGGGCTTTCCGCCGGCGAAAATGCACGGCGGCTCGACTGGCTGATGGCTCTGTATCCTGGCCATGTGGGTGCGGTGGGTGCGCTGACCTCCATGCGCGGTGAACGCTTCGCCGCCCTTGCCGAACCCTTTGCCCAGATGCAATTGGCGCTGGCAGCGCGCGGGCTGATGTATTTCGATCCCCGCCCGGGATCACCCAATCCGCAGCGCGCCTGGGGATTGACCGTGGATGTTGTGGTGGATGATCCGCACACCCGCGGTGAGATTGACAAGCGGCTGGCCCTGCTGGAACGGCTCGCCGTGCAGCGCGGCGGTGCGCTGGGCTATCTGGGCGAGGCGACGCCGGTTTCGTTGCAGCGCCTTTCGGCCTGGGCAGCGGGGCTGCAATCGCGTGGGATCGCGCTGGCACCTGTCACCGCCCAGACCCGCCGACCCGAAGTCGCAGGGGCAACGCGCGAAGGATTCGCAGCCCGATGAGTCTCCCCTACCGGCCGAATGTAGGCGCCGTGCTGTTCAACGCCGCAGGCTTGATCCTGGTCGCCCGCCGCGCCGACATGCCCAATGCCGAGGGCGCGCCCGGCGGCTGGCAATTGCCCCAGGGCGGGGTGGATGCCGGGGAAGACCTCCGCGTGGCGGTGCTGCGGGAATTGAAGGAGGAGATCGGCACGGCGAAGGCCGAGATCATTTCGGAGCACCCGGAATGGCTGAATTACGACCTGCCACCCGGGCTGATGGGAAAGTCATTCGGAGGCAAATACCGCGGCCAGACGCAGAAATGGTTCGCGCTTCGCTTTACTGGGCTGGATCGCGATATCCGGCTCGATCTGGACCCGCATCCGGAATTCGACGCCTGGCGCTGGGCCCGGCTGGAGGAATTGCCGGGCCTTGCAGTCAGTTTCAAACGGCCGATCTATGAACGTCTGGCAGCGGATTTCGCCGCGGTCATCCGTCCTTCCTGAAACCACCGCCCTACTTGCGTTCAATCAATTCGATCTTGTAGCCGTCGGGGTCTTCAATGAAGGCAATGACCGTGGTGCCGAACTTCACTGGCCCCGGCTCGCGCGAAATCTTCACGCCCGCCGCGCGCATTGTCTCGCATGTGGCGTAGATGTCGGGCACGCCGATGGCCAGATGCCCAAAGGCGCCCCCCATCTCATAACTGGTCACGCCGTAATTATAGGTGAGCTCCAGCACGGTCTCCGAGCTTTCGTCGCCATAGCCGAGAAAGACGATTGTGTACTTGCCGTCCGGTACGTCGTTGCGGCGGATTTCTTTCATGCCGAGATGGGTGGTGTAGAAGGCGAGGCTGCGCGGCAGATCGCCCACGCGCAGCATGGTGTGCAAATAGCGGAAACGGTTTTCCATCATGTCTCTCCAAAGTCGTTCAGGAATGTCTCGGGCTGGAGCGCGAGGACGAAGATGCCCGCCGCCTCGGCCGCTACCAGCATGGCAGGCCGTTCCGCCAATATGGTGCGCTCAGCCTCGATGGCGATACCGCGCAGCCCCGCAGCCTTTGCCACCTGGACCGTGACCGGCCCGACAACGGGCGCATCCACGCGCATCTCCTGGCCGGGCTTCGCCAACTTCACCAGGATGCCGCCCGGCCCTTCGCGCCGCAATTCACCTGCGCGGGCGAGCAGAGCGTCGGTTCCCTCGATGGCCTCCACGCCCAGGATGAGCCCCTGCTGCACCACTACGGCCTGACCCACATCCACCTCCGCCATGGCGCGCAGCACGGTGATGCCGCGGCGGATATCCTCGCGCGCCAATTCATCCGGGGCAGGGCCGGCCAGCAGCCCAGCCTGAGCAGAACTGGCACCCAACAAGGATTGGGGTGCCACGATTTCGAAACCTTCCTCCATCAAGATGGCGATGCCCGCGCGCAGGACCCCGTCATCCCCGCCGAAGACGGCCCGGCCCATGCGCGCTATGGTCCGCGCCATCCATGCGTCAGGCCAGAGCGAACTCATGGACGGCCGGCGAGCGCGGCCACACAGGACGAGGTGAGTGACGCCCTCGGCTTTCATGCGCTGAACGATGGCACCACCTGCGCCGATGCGCTCCTCCAGATGCGGGTAGGTCCGCAGGCCAGGGTCGTCGCAGAAGTCACGCAGGCAGATGACGAAAACCTCGTGCCCGGCCGCCACAGCGGCCTCGGCCACCTTGGCGGGGAAGGGCCCGCCAGCGGCGACCAGGCCGAGCTTCACCCCTCTTCCTCATCGCCGCCGAGTTCGGCGGCCATGCGGCCGGGGCGGATCAGCTCGCGCTTGCGGTCGGCGGAGCGCAGGAAGGCCAGGACCTCCTCTACCAGCACATCGCCGGCGAAGCGCAGTTCAGCTGCGTCCATGCGGGCCGCGAAGGTACCGGGATCGCGGAAAAGCAGACGAAAGGCAGCGCGCAGCGCGTGCAGATTCTCGCGCGAGAAGCCGCGCCGCCGAAGCCCCACGACATTGAGGCCGACAAGGCGCGCGGGCAGGCCAAAAACATTGCCGAAGGGCGGAATGTCGTTGGTCACGCCAGCGAGGCCCCCCACCATCGAATGGCGCCCCACACGCACCATCTGGTGGATGGCCGCACCCCCGCCAAGAAAGCATTGCTCACCGAGTTGCACATGCCCGCCCAGCATCACGTTGTTGGCGAGGATCACGCGATCGCCCAGCCGGCTGTCATGCCCCACATGGCTGCACGCCATGAGCAGGCAGTCGGTCCCCACGCGCGTCAGGCCGTCACCGCCAGTGCTGCCGCGATGCACCGTCACGTGCTCACGCAGCTGAGTGCGAGCGCCGATGACGACGCCGGTGGGCTCGCCCTTATACTTCAGATCCTGCGGCGGCAGCCCGACCGAGGAGAAAGCCGAAAGCCTGGCCTCGGCGCCGATGGTGGTCTTGCCTTCGATGACAACGTGGGAGGACAGCTCGACACCATCCTCAAGGACGACAGATGCGCCGATGATGCAAAACGGGCCGATGCGGCAGCCTGCACCAATCTGCGCGCCTGCTTCGACAATGGCGGAGGGGTGGATAAGGGCGGTCGCGGAAATATGATCCACAGGGCTCACCGGTCCCGGATCATGGCAGCGAATGTCGCCTCAGCGACGATCTGGCCATCCACCTTGGCCTGCCCGGAAAATCTCCACACATTCATTCGTTTCTGCGCCCTCGTGACATGGACATGCACCTGGTCGCCCGGCACCACGGGCCGGCGGAACTTCGCACCTTCGATGGACATGAAATAAACGAGCTTGCCCTCTGCTTCGGGCCCGAGCGTCTTGACCACCAGCACGGCCGCGGTCTGCGCCATGCTCTCGATGAGGAGAACGCCGGGCATCACCGGTTCGGAGGGGAAATGCCCCTGGAAGAAGCTTTCGTTGATCGAGACGTTCTTCACGCCCACCGCGGATTCCCCAAGCACCACGTCCACCACGCGATCAATGAGCAGGAAGGGGTAGCGATGGGGAATGGCGCGCATGATCTGTGCGATGTCATAGGAAAGGGTTGTCGTATTCATTGGAGCGGCTTCATCCATGTATTTCACTCCAGGTCCCGCTTGGGCTGCCGCCGTGATGCGGCGCTCAGGCGCTGCATGACCAATGTGGCGCGCATCGCATCAAGCTTGGGCGTGGCGGGGGAGCCCATCATTTCCGTGCCCGGCGGGACATCTCGTATGATGCCCGCCTGCGCGGCGATCCTGGCCTTGCTGCCGATGTTGAGATGGCCTGATACCCCGGCCTGCCCGCCCATGGAGACATAATCCCCAAGACTGGTGGAGCCCGAAATCCCCACCTGGGCGACCAGAATACAGCCCCGGCCGGTGCGAACATTGTGGCCGACCTGAACCAGGTTATCGAGACGCGTTCCGGGACCCAGCACCGTATCACCCAGGCTGCCGCGATCCACACAGCTATTGGCGCCCACCTCAACCCCATCGCCCAGGACGACACTGCCCAGTTGAGGCGCGGTCACGAAGCGGCCTTGCGCATCCATGGCAAAGCCGAACCCCTCCTGCCCAATTCTCGCGCCGGCATGCAGGACCACGCCCTTGCCCAGCACCGCGTGGTGCACCGAACAATGGTTGTGCAGGATGCAGCCATCGCCGAGCACCACCTCGCGCCCGACCAAAGCGAAGGGGCCGATCATGCAATCCCGTCCGACCCGGGCGCCCGCCTCGATGACGGCCATCGGCCCGACTTGCGTGCCTTCGCCAATCACGACGTCAGGGTGGATCACGGCGCTGGGATGAATTGTCCCGTCAGGCTTGCGCAGGGGATGAAACAGTGCGGCGACCTGGCTGAACGCCAAGCTGGCCGAGGCGCAAATGACACACAGCGCAGTGGTTGGCACATGCCGGACCAACTCAGCGGTGACCAGAACGAGCCCAGCCTGGCTCCCGGCCAGGGCCTTTGCATAGGAGCCGCTCTCGCAGAAGCTGACATCCTGTGCCGTTGCGGAAGCCAGTGGCGCAACCCCGCTGAACAAACGCTGAGAATCGCCGCTACCCTCCCCGCCTGACGCGGCGAGGATTGCCAGGAGGGTTTGAGGGCGGGTCGGACCCAGGAAACGGACATCCGAAGCCATGTCAGGCTCGTCGCATCAAGCGCGCGGGGCTCAGTTGCGGCGCGGCTGCTGGGGCTGCGCAGGCGGCGTGGCCGGGCGCGGCGCGGCGCCAGGGGCCGCCGGCGCCGTGGGAGGTGACGACCCGTCGGAATCTGGCACGATGTTCACTTGCCGCAGCACCCGGTTGAACTGCTGCGCCACTTCCTCCGTCAGGTCGAAGCCGGGATCATTCATGATGACCAGGGGGCGGGGGATCACCATGTTCACGTTGCGGCTGCCCGCCACCTGACGCACCACGCCGGCGAGGCCCTCCTCGATCTGCACCAGGGATTGCTGGGCCGCCTGTTCAATGGCCTGGCTGCGATTGCGGAAGATGCGCTGGCTGTCCGTGATCCGATCCTGCAATTCGCGCTCGCGGTTGCGGATCTGGTCGGGGTTCATCTGCGTACGCTGGACGGCAAGCGCCTGTTGCGCCTCCCGCCAGCCATTTTGCTCGCGCTGAAGGTCATCATTGAGGCGCGTGCGCCGCCGCTCGATCTCTTCGCGGACCTGATTGAAGGCCGTGGAGAGGCGCTGGATCTCGGGGATATCCACGATGCCAATCACCGCGGTCGGTGGAGGCGAGCCGGCGGGCAGCGCGGCAGGGCGCGGGGCCTGCTGCTGCGGAGCAGGCCTCGGAGCTGGTTGGCCCTGGGCCGGGCGCGGCGGTTGTTGCGGCTGACCCTGCGCCGGGCGCTGGCCACCCTGTCCGGGCACGAACCATTCCTGATTTTGCTGTGCGAGGGCCGGAACCGCGGCAAAGCCAAGCAAAAGCATGAGGGAGAACCTGAGGGATGTCATTGTCTTGTACCTGTCTGCGCGCTTAGAAGCGCGTCCCGAAGCCGAAACGGAAGACCTGGGTTTCGTCGTAGGACTGTTTCACCAGAGCTCTCGCGAAGTCTACGTTGATAAGGCCGAAAGGACTACGCCAGGACACGCCGACGCCAGCACCCACGCGCGGCGACGAAGTATCGCCGATGCCCGTGCCCGAAATCGTGTCGAACAATGAACCAGCATCCACGAAGGCACGGCCCAGAAGACCGATTTCCGATGGCACAGGCAGCGGGAAGCGCATTTCCGTGCTTTGCGTCCACATGCGGCGGCCACCCAGCGCGTCGCGCGTGGCCAGGTCCCGCGGGCCAACCCCGGCGAGGCGGAAGCCACGGAGATTGTCACCGCCGAGGAAGAAACGGTCCACGATGCGGTCCTGGTTACTGGTGCTGCTGAAAGGCTCCAGCATCCCCACACTGCCCGAGATCGTCAGGACATAATCAGGGTCGCCGAACAGCCGCTCAAAAGGCAGGAAGACCGCGCCATCCACGCGGCCCCGGAAATAGGCCACATCACCGCCGAGACCGGCGAAATCGGTGCTCAGGCGCATGATGTAGCCGCGTCGTGGTTCAATCAGATTGTCACGGGTGTCATAGGCCAGCGTCTGGCTGACTTGGCTGAGAAGCGTGGTCCCCCGCTGCTCCAGTACAAAGCGCGAAGCGCCTGGCTGGATGTCGAAGATCTCACGATTGACCAGACTGTAGGACCAGGACTGCCGCAGCCGTTCGTTGAACTCGTATCCGGCGCGCAGGGCAAAACCGGCGCGGCGTTCGCTGGACTGTGAAATCTGCTGCAGGTTGCGCTGAATATAGAAAAGATCGGCACCGACTGCCAGATTCCGGTCCAGGAATTGCGGGTTGGTGACCGAGAGGTCCACCTGACTGCGGCGTTGCGCGATGGTGGCATTGATGCGCGCATCAATGCCCGTGCCAGAGAGGTTGCGCTCGCGCAGGCCGAAATCCGCCAGGAAGCCTGCATCGGTGGAGAAACCACCGCCGATGCTGACCTCACCCGTGGCGCGCTCCACCACCTGGGTGTTGAGCACCGTGCGGTCCGGCGCGGAGCCGGGCGCATTGGCAATCTGCACATCGGAGAAATAGCCCAGGTTACGCAGCCGCTCGCGTGAGCGGCGGACCTGGGCGGCGTTGAAGGCGTCACCCTCCGCCAGGCGGAACTCGCGGCGAATGACGCGATCCTGGGTGCGGGTATTGCCGCCAATATCAATGCGCTCGACAAAGACGCGCGGCGCCTCATTCACCGCGAAGGTGATGTTGATGCGGCTGTTCTCCGTATCGCGAGAAATCTGCGGCTGCACGTCCACGAAGGGGAAGCCGCGCAAATTGGCGCCGTCACCAATGGCCTGCGCGGTGCGCTCCACCGCGTCACCATTGTAGATGGCGCCGGAGGTGACCTCCAGGAAGCGGCGCAGATCAGCCGGGTTGAGGTTCGGGAAGGCCGAACTGATGTCCACCGTGCCGAGGGTGTAACGCGGTCCTTCGGTAATATTGTAGGTCAGGAAGAAGCCGCTGCGATCGGGTGCGAGTTCGGCCGTGGCAACACCAACCTGCACGTCGGGAAAGCCGTTGCGCAGGTAGTAGCGCCGCAACAATTCACGGTCGAAATTGAGACGATCGGGGTCGAAGGTGTCGGAGGATGAGAGGAAACGGTACCAGGCTGCTTCCTTTGTCGAAATCACATCTGCCAGACGTGGATCGGAAAAGGCGCGGTTGCCCACGAAGTTGACGCGCGCCACCAATGCGGCATCGCCTTCCGTGATTTCAAACACCACATCCACGCGGTTCTGATCGAGTTCGATCACCTTGGGCTCAACGCGCGCGGCAAAGCGGCCACGGCGGGCATAGAGGTCGAGGATGCGCTGGCGGTCACCCTGGGCAAGCTGCGTGGTGAAGACCGAACGTGGCCGCAGTTGCGCCTCGGGCCGCAGAACGTCGTCGGAGATGCGGCGATTGCCTTCGAAGGCGATGCGATTGATGATTGGATTTTCCACCACCTCCACGATCACGCGAGAGCCATCGCGGGAAACCCGCACATCGCGGAACAGACCGGTGGCAAACAGGGCGCGAAGCGAGCGGTCGGCGCGGTCCGTGTCGTAGGAGTCGCCCGGCGCAAGCAGCATGTAGCTGCGAATAGTGTCAACCTCGATGCGCTGATTACCGCGCACTTCGACTGCGGTAACCGGCCCGCCAACCGACTGGACGGGCTGCGGGCGCTGCCGGGTCTGCGCTTCAGCGCCCAGAGGGACAAAGATTCCAAGACCCGCCGCCAACAGCAGGACCGAATGCAGCTTCTGTGTCACGGAAGAACCCATCCCATTGCGGTCAATCGAAAGCGGCAGGACCATAGCGGCCAAGGGCCGGAACCGCCACCCCAAGGGAATTCGCATCTTCATCCGACCCATCCAGCAACCCAACGACCAATGGCGCCATGGGCGATATCATTCCAAGTCGCGAACAAAAACAGGCAGATCAGCACTGCAAACCCGGCCCGGAAGCCATATTCCAACGCTCGCGGCGGCAAGGGCCGCCCACGAATCGCCTCAGCGGCATAAAACATCAGGTGCCCGCCATCCAGCAACGGAATTGGAAAGAGGTTGAGAAGCGCCAGGCTGACCGACAGAAGCGCCATCAGATTGATCAGCGGCACGATCCCCAACGTCGCCGCCTCTCCCGAGACTTCCGCGATGCGGATAGGCCCGCCCAATTCCTTGGCACTGCGCGTGCCGTTGAGCATTTCGCCAATGCCCACAAGTGTCTGCCAGGAGACATCGGCCGTCTGGACCGCGCCGGCCCAAAGCGCATCCAGTGGCCCCAGACGCTCGAATTGCGCGCGGCCGCCCTGGACGCCGAGAACGCCCACCGGAGCGGCATCGCCCCTTGCCGCGGCCGATGGGGTTGCCATCAGCGCCAGTTCCCGCCCGTCGCGTTCCACGCGAACCTGGACCTCCTGCCCGGCCCGGGGCTGGATGTGGCGCTGAACCTGATCAAAGCGGGTGATACGCTGGCCATCCAGGGAGAGAATGACGTCGCCCGCCGCCATCCCAGCCTGCTCGGCGGCCGATCCCGGCCCAACGGCAGTGATGGTAGCAAGGCCCCGGGGAATACCATGCGTGGCGAAAAGCCCCGCAAAGAGCAGCATCGCCAGCAGGAAATTCGCGATGGGGCCGGCCGCCACGATGATCGCGCGATCGCCCACGGATTTGTCATGGAAGGTTTCGCCGGGACGTTCAGCAACGCGGTCGGCCTCGGGCGTATCATCCAGCGGGCTTTGCCCATGGAGCTTCACGTAGCCACCCAGCGGAATCCAGGCGAGCTTCCATTCCGTGCCCCGCCTATCCCGCCAGCTTGCGATGGACCGGCCGAAGCCGATGCTGAATGCGTCCACATGCACCCGCCGCCAGCGCGCGGCCAGGTAGTGCCCGAGTTCATGGAAGAAGATGAGCACGCCCAGCACCGCCAGGAAGGCGATGATGGTGCGCACGGCATCGGGCAGGAAATCCAGCAAGATCAGGCTCCGTCAGGCTGCCGCGCGACGCGCGGCGAAGCCGGTTGCAGTGTGTCGGGCCGCGCGGTCGAGCTCCAGCACGGAAGCCAGATCGGTCGCTTCGGCCCCGGCATGGGCGACCATGGTGTCCTCTACCACGGAAGCGATGTCGAGGAAGCCGAGTCGCTTGTCCAGGAACAATCCCACTGCGACCTCATTGGCGGCGTTGAGAACGCAGGGCGCGCCCCCCTCCACCGCCAGGGCCTCACGCGCGAGGCGCAGGGCGGGAAACCGCTCGGGGTCAGGTGCCGCGAAATCCAGGCGCCCGAGCGCGGCCAGGTCAAGGCGGGGCACATCCACCTGCATCCGCGCGGGCCAGGCCAGGCAATGGGCGATGGGCGTGCGCATGTCCGGCGATCCCAACTGCGCCAGCAGCGAGCCGTCAGAGTACTGCACCATGCCATGCACGGCCGATTGGCGGTGAATCAGCACTTCGATCTGGGCGGGGGTGACCGGAAAGAGGCGCGCGGCCTCGATCATCTCCAGCCCCTTGTTGAACATGGTGGCGCTATCCACGCTGATCTTGGCCCCCATGGACCACACCGGGTGTCGCACCGCCTGTTCCGGCGTGGCGGCGGCCATCTCCGCCCGTGTCGAGTCACGGAAGGGCCCGCCCGAGGCGGTCAGAATGATCTTCTCAATCACTCGCGGGTCACGCGGGTCCAGCGCCTGGAAGATGGCGTTGTGCTCAGAATCGACAGGTAGCAGCGTGGCACCGCTGTCGGCTGCGAGGTCAAGCACCAATTGCCCCGCGCAAACGAGGCTCTCCTTGTTGGCCAGGGCCAGCGTACCGCCACGACGAAGCGCGGCCAGCGTGCTGCGCAGCCCAACGGCGCCGACAATGGCTGCCATGGTCCAGTCGGCGGGGCGGCTGGCTGCCTCGGTCACGGCATCCGCCCCGGCCGCGACCTCGATGCCGGTGCCGGCCAGCGCATCCTTCAGCGCGGCATAGCTGCCCTCATCGGCAACGACAGCGAACTCCGCCCGATGCGCCCGGGCCTGAGCGGCCAGCGTGGCCACGTCGCGCCCCGCGACCAGCGCGCGCACCGTAAAGCGACCAGGGGCAGCGGCCTCCAGTAGTGCCATCGTGCTGCGCCCGATCGAACCTGTGCAGCCCAGAACTGTCACGCTGCGCGCCGAAGAAGCAATCAAATCCACCTCCACAAATCACCTCCCGGCCCGCCGATCAGGGCAATCAGCGCCGCGACGGGGGAAGCGGCCAGGACACCATCCAAACGATCGAGCAACCCGCCATGCCCCGGCAGCAGGCCCGAGGAATCCTTGACGCCGGAGCGGCGCTTCATCCAACTCTCAAACATGTCACCCGACTGGGTGGCAACCCCAAGCACGGCAGCGACCAGCGCCGCCTGCCAGATCGAAACCTCAGCGCCGATCAACATGGCAACCAGGACACCAACTGAGACAGCCCCGAGAAGGCCGCCCAGCGACCCGGACCAGGTCTTGTTGGGCGAAACCCGGGGGGCGAGCTTCGGCCCACCCAGGGATCGGCCTGCCAGATAGGCCGAAATGTCAGAGGCCCAGATCACGAGAAACAGAAACACCACATTGTTGCGGCCCACATCGGGATCATGCCGCAGCACGAGAAGTGCCACCCCGGCCAGACCGATATACATAACGCCCAATCCAAGCCAGAAGGGCGGAAGGCCGCCGGACGGGCCAATGGCCCAGGCCACGCCTGCCCCGGCCAAAAGCACAACCAGCGCCAGGACAGGCCAGCCAAGAATAGTACTTGTGGCGGCGAGCAGCGTAACGCCAGGTACCAGAAAGCCCGGCAAGCGCCGGCTGGAACCCCCGCAAAGGCGCACCCACTCCCAGCCCAGGCCAACCATGCAAAGCAGGATGAGGCCTGACCACCAATACCCGCCCCACCAGATGCAAAGCAGCGCCGCCGGACCGATGATGGAAGCGGTCACAACACGGGTGCGAAAATCGCCCAGTTGCGCCATCAGCCCGTGCGAGCACCAAAGCGCCGCTCGCGCGAGGCGTAATCGGCCAGCGCCGCGTTGAAATCTGGCACGCCGAAATCCGGCCAGAGAACCGGCTGGAAGATCAGCTCCGCATAAGCCGCCTGCCAGAGCAGAAAATTGGAGATACGCTGCTCACCCGAGGTGCGGATGATGAGGTCCGGATCGGGCATGCCTGCGGTGAAAAGCCGCGCCTCGAAGGCGGCCTCGTCCAGCATGTCCGGATCCAGGGTGCCAGACGCCGCATCCCTCGCCGCCGAGCGGGCGGCAGCCAGAATTTCCGCGCGCGAGCCGTAGGAAAGCGCCACCGTAAGATTCAGGCGCAAACCGCCCGCCGTCACCGCCTCAGCCGAATCCATGGCCTTGAGGGTCTCCTCGCCAAAGCGGCCACGCTCGCCAATGACGCGAAGGCGGACCCCCTCCTGGTTCAACTGCTTCACCTCGGCGCGCAAATAATGGCGCAGCAGCGTGGTAAGCTCCTGCACCTCATCGGCCGGGCGCGACCAGTTCTCGGAGGAGAAGGCGAAGAGCGTCAGCCAGGAGACGCCCGCGCCAATGGCAGCCTCAATGGCGCGGCGCGCCGCATCGGCGCCGGCACGGTGCCCCAAGGCCACGGGCAGGCCCCGCGCATGGGCCCAGCGGCGATTACCATCCATGATGATGGCGACATGGCGGGGTGGCGCAGCCCCCGCGCCCGCCTGAGGAGCCGAGTGCGCGCTCATCAAACGGTCTTGATGTCCTTTTCCTTGTCAGCGAGGAGGACATCAATCTTCTTTACGTATTCGTCCGTCAGCTTCTGCACGTCGTCGGACCAGCGCTTGGCGTCATCCTCGCCAATTTCCGACCTCTTCTTCCAGCCCTGGACCTGCTCCATGCCATCCCGACGCACGCCGCGGACGGAGACCTTGCAGCCCTCGGAATACTTCGCCGCGGTCTTGGCGAGTTCATTGCGGCGCTGTTCGGTCAAGGGCGGCAGCATGACGCGGATGGACTGGCCTTCGGATTGCGGGTTAAGGCCCAGGCCCGAATCGCGAATGGCGATCTCCACGGCCTTCACCACCGTGCGGTCCCAGACCTGGACTTGCAGCATCGAAGGCCCGGCCACCGAGACATTGGCCACCTGGGACAAGGGTTGGTTGTTGCCATAGGCCTCGACGCGGATGGGTTCCAGCAGCGAAGGGCTGGCGCGCCCGGTGCGCAGGCCGGTGAATTCCTTCTTGAGCGTATCAAGCGCGCCATCCATCCGGCGGACCAGATCCGCCTTCAGAACCTTGTTGTCAGGGGGCGATGCGGCCATGGGGTTTTACTCGATCAGGGTTCGCCCCTTCTAGGGGTTATCGGTCACGGTCGTGAAGCGGCCTTCGCCCCGGACCACGGCGGTAAAGGCGCCAGGCTCATGGATGTCGAACACAATGATGGGCAGGTGGTTTTCGCGCGCCACCGAAATCGCCGCCGCATCCATGACCGCCAAGTCGCGGGAGAGCATCTCCAGATAGGTCAGCGTGGTGTAGCGCTCGGCGTTCGGGTTCTTGCGCGGATCGGAGTCATAGACGCCATCCACCTGCGTGCCCTTGAGCAGCGCGTGGCAGCCCATCTCGGCCGCGCGGAGTGCTGCCGCCGTGTCCGTGGTGAAGAAGGGGTTGCCGGTGCCCGCGGCGAAGATCACTACGCGGCCCTTTTCCATGTGCCGCATGGCTCGGCGGCGGATGTAAGGCTCGCAGATGGAGCTCATTTCAATGGCCGATTGCACGCGCGTTTGCACGCCAACCTTCTCCAGCGCGGATTGCATGCCCAGCGCGTTCATGACCGTGGCCAGCATGCCCATATAGTCGGCCTGGGCGCGGTCCATCCCTGTTGCGGCCCCAGCGATTCCGCGAAAAATATTTCCGCCGCCAATCACCAGCGCGACTTCAACGCCGAGATTGACCACGTCGGCCACATCCAGAGCGATCGCCCTCATGGTCGCCACATCCAGACCATAGGCGCGGTCGCCCATCAAGGCTTCCCCGGAGACCTTCAGAAGCACACGCTTGTAGCGGAGCGGTTCGCTCATCGGCGGTTCCGGTTCTATGGACGTTGAAACGACATATCAGGCAAGCGGGGTGCGCCAGGCACCCCGAGCCAGGCTCAGGAAACGCCAGCTGTCGCAGCCACTTCGGCGGCGAAGTCGGTCACCTGCTTCTCGATGCCATCACCCAGATGGAAGCGCGCAAAGCCCGAGAGCGTCAGCCCAAGCTTGCTGACCACGGCCTTCACGCGGCTCTCGCCATCATGCACCCAGACCTGCTCCAGCAGCACGATCTCCTCGTAATACTTGCGGATACGGCCTTCGACCATCTTCTGGATCACGGCCTCGGGCTTGCCAGAGGCCATGGCCTGTTCCGTCAGCACCGCCTTTTCGCGCTCCAGGGCGGAGGGCTCCACGGCGTCCACATCCAGCGCCTCGGGGCGAGTGGCCGCGACATGCATGCCGATCTGCCGCCCCAGCGTCTCCATCACATGCATTTCGTTCTTGCCCTCAAGGGCCACCAGAACACCGATCTTGCCGAGGCCCGGCTTCACGGAATTGTGCATGTAGGTGGCGACCGAACCTTCCTCCACGCGCAGAACGCGCGCCCGACGGATGGTCATGTTCTCGCCGATGGTGGCGATGAGCTTGGTCAGCTCCTCCTGGGTGCTGTGTTGCGTGCCCGGATAGGTCGCCGCCTTGAGCGCCTCCACATCCTCGCCCACGGACAAGGCCAGTCCAGCCACCTCAGCGACGAAATTCTGGAAGTTCTCATTGCGTGCGACGAAATCCGTCTCGGCATTCACTTCGACCATGGCGGCCACGTTCGGGCCGGAGGCGACGCCCACCAGGCCTTCAGCGGCCACGCGGCCGGACTTCTTGGCCGCTGCCGAAAGGCCCTTCTTGCGAAGCCAATCAATCGCGGCGTCCATCTCGCCGCCGGCTTCCACCAGCGCCTTCTTGCAGTCCATCATGCCCGCGCCCGTCGCATCGCGCAGTTCGCGGACCATGCCAGCCGTGACTTCAGTCATCGTCTTGCTCCTGTTTCTTCCGGGTCAGGCTGAAACCGCGGGCGCTTCTTCAGCCGCGACTTCGATCACGGGATCCTCGGCCATCGGCTGCGCCATGGCGCCAACATCGCGGCCTGAAGCCTGCATCTCGGCCGAGATACCGTCGAACACCGCAGCCGCGATCAGGTCGCAGTAAAGGTTGATCGCGCGGATGGCGTCGTCATTGCCGGGGATTGGGAAGGTCACGCCTGTGGGATCGCAATTGCTGTCCACCACGGCCACCACGGGAATGCCCAGCGTAATGGCTTCCTCGATGGCGAGCTTCTCCTTGACCACGTCAATCACGAAGATCATGTCGGGCAGGCCGCCCATTTCGCGAATGCCGCCCAACGCGCGGTCAAGCTTGTCGCGCTCGCGGTTGAGCATCAGCACCTCTTTCTTCGTGAGGCCCTCGATGTCGCCAGCAAGGCGTGCATCCATTTCCTTCAGGCGCTTGATACTGCCTGTGATGGTCTTCCAATTGGTCAGCATGCCGCCGAGCCAACGGTGATTCACATAATACTGGCCGCATCGGGTTGCGGCTTCCGCCACATACTCGGCCGCTGCCTTCTTAGTACCCACAAAGAGCACGCGCCCACCGCCGGCCACCGTATCGCGGACGGTCCGCAGCGCACGCTCCAGCAGGGGGACGGTTTGCTGCAAATCCAGGATATGGACCTGATTGCGGATCCCGAAAATGTAGGGAGCCATGCGCGGGTTCCAGCGCCGCGTGTGGTGGCCAAAATGCACGCCTGCTTCGAGCAGTTGGCGCAGGGAAACTTCTGGCATCGCCATGATCAAACTTCCTTCCGATTCAGTCCGGTTGAGCCTCCGCGGTGCAAGACCCGGCGGCTGCCGGGACCGGACCCTTGCCATGAGGAAGGGAGCGCCGCGTGTGAATTTCCGAAGGGCGCATGCCCCGCGGTGCGGGCGCTATGGCCGAAAACGACCGGCGACGCAAGCCGTGGCTGCCGCTTCCAGGGCCTCACGCAGGCGCTCAGCCCCCTGTTTCACGGAGCCATCATTCATGATGCGGGTGACATCAAACCCCTCTGGCAGCGGCATTTCCCGCGCCAGCCGGGCGGAGATCTGCGGCGCATCCTCGCGCCCGCGCCGCGCCAGGCGCTCCGCCAGCAGGGCGGGCGGGGCCGTCACTTCAATCACCCGCAGGGGCCGCAGCGCCGCCGCCTCCCGCAGCACGGAGCGTGAAAGGCTCACAATCACCACCCGATCCGTAGGCGCTTCGCTCTGACGGATGCCGTAATCCAGCCCATGCGCCTGCCAATGCAGGATGAAACCGCCACCCGCCAGGGCCTTGGCGAAAGGCGCGCGCATCAATGGCTCATGCACCTCGCCACCGGACGTGGCGGGCCGGGTGATGCTGCGCCGGGCGAAGTGAAAGCGCGGATCGCCATCCAATGCCTCGCGGACGGCATCGAGGAGCGTGTCCTTGCCTGCCCCGGACGGTCCGGCAATCGCGATCCAAGGGAGGGGCCAGGGGAATTGACCCTGCTCCGCAACAGGCTCCAGATCACGCTGCACTCGAAAGGCTTTCCATGTTCACAACACGCCCCGAAATCGCCGGCACCTTCGGCGTCGTCGCCACCACGCATTGGCTGGCGAGCCAGGTGGGAATGGCGGTTCTGGAGCGCGGCGGCAATGCCTTCGACGCCGCCGCCGCCGCCGGCTTCACGCTGCAGATCGTCGAGCCCCATCTGAACGGGCCAGCCGGCGATTGCCCCATCATCCTGCATGACGCGAAGCTGGGGAGCGAATTGGTGATCTGTGGCCAGGGGCCTGCGCCCTCAGGCCTCAATGTGGACCTGATCCAGACCAAGCTCGGGCTGGACATGATGCCGGGCACGGGCTTGCTCCCTGCACCCATCCCCGGCGCCTTCGACGCCTGGGCCACGATGTTTCAAAACCACGGCACCTGGCGGCTGCGTGATGTGCTGGCCTACGCCATCGGCTACGCTCGCAATGGCGCGCATATGGTGCCGCGCATCTGCCAGACCGTGGCCACGGTCCGCCCGCTGTTCGAGGCGGAATGGACCAGTTCCGCCGCGCTATGGCTGCGCAATGGCGGCCCACAGCCCTGCCAGCTCTATGCCAACCCAATCCTGGCCAACACCTATGAGCGAGTGCTGCGCGAAGCCGAAGCCCCCGGCCGCTCGCGCGAGGCAGAAATCGAGGCCGCACG
>JBBRVI010000037.1:0-17666 GCA_038247025.1 Acetobacterales bacterium | reverse complement strand
TGGTCATACGCCGTGAACGTCGCACCACCAGACTTCGCCAGAACCTTCGTGATCGCCGCCGTCAGGGACGTCTTGCCATGGTCCACGTGACCAATCGTCCCAATATTGCAGTGCGGCTTGTTCCGCTCAAACTTCGCCTTGCCCATCGTCGTGCATCCAATCCGAAAAGGTTTCGTCAGCGCCTGCTCGCAGGCGCGGGAAAATTACCAGCGATAATGGCTGAAGGCCTTGTTGGCCTCCGCCATGCGATGTGTGTCTTCGCGCTTCTTCACGGCCGTGCCGCGGTTGTTCACCGCATCCATCAGTTCCGCTGAAAGGCGCTCTTCCATAGTGCTCTCGCCACGCTTGCGCGCTGCGTCAATCAGCCAACGAATGGCCAGAGCCTGACGACGCTCCGGGCGAACCTCGACCGGCACCTGATAGGTGGCGCCACCAACGCGACGCGAGCGAACCTCAACCGCCGGCTTCACATTGTCCAGCGCTTCGTGGAAAAGGCGCAGCGGGTCGCTATTCACGCCCCCCTTGCGCTTCAGCGTATCCATCGCGGCGTAAACAATGCCTTCAGCAGCGCTCTTCTTACCGTCGTACATGAGCACGTTCATGAAACGGCTCAGGACGAGGTCGCCAAACTTGGGGTCTGGCAGGACTTCGCGCTTTTCGGCGCGGTGACGACGTGACATGTTTCAGTTCCTCACTTCGGCCGCTTGGCGCCGTAGAGCGAGCGGCGCTTGCGGCGCTTCGGCAGGCCCTGGGTGTCAAGAACGCCGCGCAGAATGTGATAGCGTACGCCCGGAAGATCCTTCACGCGGCCGCCGCGGATGAGCACCACGGAGTGCTCCTGCAGATTGTGACCTTCGCCAGGGATGTAGCTCACCACCTCGAAGCCATTGGTCAGGCGCACCTTCGCAACCTTACGAAGCGCCGAGTTCGGCTTCTTTGGCGTCGTCGTATAGACGCGCGTGCAGACGCCGCGCTTCTGCGGGCAGCCTTCGAGAGCCGGAACCTTGTTCTGGCTGCGGCGCGGTTCGCGCCCTTGCGCGATGAGCTGATTAATCGTCGGCATGACGCCCCTTCGAATTCGTTTCAGCGATCCGTCCACCAAAACGACGCAGAGCCCGACGGGCGCTTTCGCGCTCCGAACGGGCCACCGCGTCAACTCCGGACCTAGGCTGCCGAGTGGGGCAGAGGTGACCGAAGCAAGGCGTTTGAACCAACATACCAAGACGCATCTTGCGAACGTCTCGGCGAGTTGCGCGTATTACCCACCCCCCTGCCCTGAGTCAAGCGACCAAGGGGGATTTTGCCAGGCGGAGCACACGCAGGCCCCGCCTTTTCCGCATGCTGCTATTCGGCTGCTGCGGGGCTCTTCTCGGGCTCGGCCAAAGCCGGGGTTACGGGCAAGCGCCCACTGTCCCGACGCGCCGCCAGCACCTTGAGACGGTTCATGACAGAACCAGTGCCAGCGGGGATCAAACGGCCCACGATGACATTCTCCTTCAAGCCGCCCAACGTATCCACCTTGCCGGCCGTGGCCGCCTCAGTGAGGACCCGTGTCGTCTCCTGGAACGAGGCCGCAGAGATGAAGCTCTGCGTCTGCAGCGAAGCCTTGGTGATGCCCTGGAGAACCGGCTCGGCCCTGGATGGGCGCTCACCCACCCGCAAACGCTTTTCGTTCTCGGCATCGAACTCGAAGCGGTCCACCTGCTCGCCGATCAGATAAGTCGTGTCGCCCGCATCGAGAATCTCGACCTTTTGCAGCATCTGGCGAACGATCACCTCGATGTGCTTGTCGTTGATCTTCACGCCCTGCAGGCGATAGACATCCTGGATCTCGTTGACGAGGTAGTTCGCCAGCGACTCGACGCCAAGCACGCGAAGAATGTCGTGCGGCACGCGAGGACCATCCACCAGCGGGTCGCCAGCCTTCACATAATCGCCTTCCTGCACCGAGACGTGCTTGCCCTTGGGCACCAGGTACTCGCGCTCCAACGGAGCTTCGTCACCCAGCGGCTCGCTCTTGACGATGACGCGGCGCTTCGCCTTGTAGTCCTTACCGAATTCCACGCGCCCGTCGATGTCGCTGATGATAGCGGCATCCTTCGGCCGGCGGGCTTCGAACAACTCGGCCACACGCGGCAGGCCTCCGGTGATGTCACGCGTCTTCGACGATTCGCGCGGCATGCGGGCCACCACATCACCGGCCTCGACGGTTGCGCCATTGTCCACGCTCAACACCGTATCGGGATTGAGCAGGTAGCGCGCCTCGTTGCCATTCGGCAGCTTCATCACCTCGCCGCGGGCGTCCTTCATGACGATACGCGGACGCAGATCGGCCGACTTCACCGTGGCCTTGTAGTCCACCACCACCTTGGAGGTGAGGCCCGTCACGTCATCCGTCCGCTCGATCAGCGTCACGCCTTCAATGAGGTCCTGATATTCAACCTTGCCCTCGCGCTCCGTGATGATGGGAAGGGTGAACGGGTCCCACTCGGCCAACTTCTGGCCGCGCACGACTGTCGCTCCGTCCGTGATGATCATCTTGGCGCCATAGGGTACCCGGAAGCGCGCACGCTCGCGGCCATTGGCATCCAGCAGCCCCACTTCACAATTGCGGCTGAGCACGATCGGAGATCCAGAGCTGTTCGTCACCAGCGAGAGGTTGTGCAGCTTCACCGTCGAGTCGACAGTGGCTTCCACCGCCGATTGCTCGGCACCACGCTGGGCTGCGCCACCGATGTGGAAGGTGCGCATGGTCAACTGCGTGCCTGGCTCACCAATGGACTGCGCGGCAATGACGCCCACCGCCTCGCCCATGTTCACCGGCGTGCCGCGTGCGAGGTCGCGGCCGTAGCAATGGCCACACACGCCCTGGAGCGATTCGCAGGTTAGCACGGAGCGGATCTTCACCCCCTCCACGCCGGCCTTCTCAATGCGCTCGGCGTCCGCTTCCTCGACCAGCATGTTCTTGGCGATGATAACCTCACCCGTCGCCGGGTCGGTCACGTCTTCCTGTGTGGTACGGCCGAGAATCCGCTCGGAGAGCGAGGAAACCACATCGCCCCCGTCCATGATGGCGCGCACATTGAGGCCGCGCTCGGTGCCGCAATCCTCTTCCATGATGATGCAGTCCTGCGCCACGTCCACCAGACGACGCGTGAGGTAGCCGGAGTTCGCCGTCTTGAGCGCCGTATCGGCCAGGCCCTTGCGGGCGCCGTGGGTGGAGTTGAAATACTCCAGCACGGTGAGGCCTTCCTTGAAGTTCGAGATGATCGGCTGCTCGATGATCTCGCCCGAGGGCTTGGCCATCAATCCGCGCATGCCGGCCAGCTGGCGCATCTGCGCGGGCGAACCGCGCGCACCGGAATGCGACATCATCCACACGGAGTTGGTCGGCTTGCCGATCTCCTGCTTCTGGATTTCCGCCATCATGGCCTTTGCCACTTCATCCGTGCAGCGCGTCCAGGCGTCCACCACCTTGTTGTAACGCTCGCCCGAGGTGATGAGGCCGTCGAGATATTGCTGCTCGAACTCCTTCACCTCGGCCTTGGTAGCGGCAATGAGCCCTTCCTTCTCGGCAGGGATCATGATGTCGTTCTTGCCGAATGAGATGCCGGCCATGGCGGCATGGCGGAAACCCAGCCCCATCAGACGGTCGGCGAAGATCACCGATTCCTTCTGGCCGCAATGACGATAGACGGCGTCAATCACGTCCGAGATGGACTTCTTCGTCAGCAGCCGGTTGATGAGCGAGAACGGCAGAGCGGGATGCTTGGGCAGTAGCGCGCCCATGAGCATGCGCCCGGGCGTCGTGATGACACGCTCCACGATGGGCTTGCCTTCGGCATCCACCGTGGCGCGCCGCGTCAGGATCTTGCTGTGGATGGTCAGCGCCTTCACCGCCAGCGCGTGCTCGATCTCGCCGATATCGCCAATGCGCGGCACCTTCTGGTCATCCGCCGCGCGGAATTCGGGCGTGTCGAGGCTGAGGTAATACAGCCCCAGCACGATGTCCTGGCTCGGCACGATGATCGGCTTGCCGTTCGCGGGGCTGAGGATGTTGTTGGTGGACATCATCAGCACGCGGGCTTCGAGCTGCGCTTCCAACGAAAGCGGCACGTGCACCGCCATCTGGTCGCCGTCGAAATCCGCGTTGAAGGCGGTGCAGACCAGCGGGTGAAGCTGGATCGCCTTGCCCTCGACCAGCACGGGCTCGAAGGCCTGGATGCCGAGGCGATGCAGCGTGGGCGCACGGTTCAGCAGAACCGGGTGCTCGCGAATCACCTCTTCCAGGATGTCCCAGACTTCGGGACGCTCCTTCTCAACCATACGCTTGGCCTGCTTGATGGTGCTGGCATGGCCGTACTTCTCAAGCTTCGAGTAGATGAAGGGCTTGAACAGCTCGAGCGCCATCTTCTTCGGCAGCCCACACTGGTGCAGCCGCAGCTCCGGCCCCACCACGATGACCGAACGGCCGGAATAATCCACACGCTTGCCGAGCAGGTTCTGCCGGAAGCGGCCCTGCTTGCCCTTGAGCATGTCGGATAGCGACTTCAACGGGCGCTTATTCGCACCCGTGATGGCGCGGCCACGGCGTCCATTATCGAACAGCGCATCCACCGATTCCTGCAGCATGCGCTTCTCGTTGCGCACGATGATATCCGGCGCGCGCAGTTCGATCAGGCGCTTCAGGCGATTGTTGCGGTTGATGACGCGACGATACAGGTCGTTCAGATCAGACGTCGCGAAACGACCACCATCAAGCGGCACCAGCGGACGCAACTCGGGCGGGATCACCGGCACTACGTCGAGAATCATCCACTCCGGGCGCGCGCCCGACTCGGAAAACGCCTCGATGAGCTTCAGCCGCTTGACCAGCTTCTTGCGCTTGGCCTCCGACGTCGTCTCCTTCAGTTCGGCGCGCAGGCGCACGGCGTCCTTCGCCATGTCCATGCCGTGGAGGATTTCCTTTACGGCCTCGGCGCCGATGCCAACACGGAAGGCGTCCTCACCAAACTCATCCTGCTTGGCGACGAACTGATCCTCATTCAGCAGCGAATGCAGCTTGAGGTCGGTCAGGCCGGGTTCGAGCACCACATAGGACTCGAAATACAGGACCTTCTCCAGCTCCTTCAGGCTCATATCCACCATGAGGCCGACGCGGCTGGGCAGCGACTTCAGGAACCAGATATGCGCCACCGGCGCGGCCAACTCGATATGGCCCATGCGCTCGCGGCGCACCTTGGCCAGCGTGACTTCCACGCCGCACTTCTCGCAGACAATGCCGCGGAACTTCATCCGCTTGTACTTGCCGCAGAGGCACTCGTAATCCTTGATCGGCCCAAAGATGCGGGCGCAGAACAGGCCATCACGCTCCGGCTTGAACGTGCGGTAATTGATGGTTTCGGGCTTCTTGATCTCACCATAGGACCAGGAGCGGATCTGCTCCGGCGATGCCATGGAGATCTTGATCTGGTCGAAGGTCATTGCCTGGCCGGTTTGGCCCAGGATCTTCATCAGCTCGTTCATGCCGCCTCGCTTTCTTCCACCCGCCGCAGCGGGGGCCTTGCATCGGGGTTCGCCGGGCGCTGGCTGCGCCCGACCGAAAACTCAGTTGCCGCGGTTCTCGAGGTCCACGTTCAGGCCGAGGCTTTTCAGTTCCTTGACCAGCACGTTGAAGCTCTCGGGGATGCCGGCCTCGAAGCTGTCCTGGTCGCGGACGATCGCCTCATAGACCTTGGTGCGGCCGGACACGTCGTCCGACTTTACCGTCAGCATTTCCTGCAACGTATAGGCGGCGCCGTAAGCCTCCAGCGCCCAAACTTCCATTTCGCCGAAGCGCTGCCCGCCAAACTGGGCCTTGCCGCCCAGCGGCTGCTGCGTGACGAGCGAATAGGGGCCAATGGAACGCGCGTGAATCTTGTCATCCACCAGGTGGTGCAGCTTGAGCATGTAGATATAGCCGACCGTCACCTTGCGCTCGAACAGCTCACCAGTACGGCCATCCACCAGCTGTACCTGGCCCGAAGTGTCGAGGCCGGCCTTGGTCAGCATAGCCTCGATGTCAGGGATGCGCGCGCCGTCGAACACCGGCGTGGCCACAGGAATGCCTTTCCGGAGGTTGTCAGAAAGCTCGATCAGTTGCTCTTCGCTCATCGGCGCGATCTCACGATCATAGATCTCGTCGCCGTAGATGTCCTTCAACTTCTCCAGCAACTCATCCCGCACGGCGGAGGAGCGGCGGAAATCATCCACCAACTGCCCGACCTCACGGCCCAGATTGGCGCAAGCCCAGCCCAGGTGGGTTTCCAGAATCTGGCCAATATTCATGCGCGAGGGCACGCCCAGCGGGTTCAGCACAAGATCAACCGGCGTGCCGTCTTCCAGGAAGGGCATGTCCTCAATCGGCACGACGCGCGAAACCACGCCCTTGTTGCCATGGCGGCCCGCCATCTTGTCGCCCGGCTGAAGCTTGCGCTTCACGGCGACAAAGACCTTGACCATCTTCATCACACCCGGCGGCAACTCATCGCCACGCTGCAGCTTCTCGACCTTGCTTTCGAAGCGCTTCTGCAAACGCTCCACCGCCCCGTCGAACTCGCGCTTCAGCGCCTCGATCTCGACCATCGCCGCGTCATCCGTGACGGCGATCTGACGCCAAGTGGATTTCGCGAATTGCTCCAGCACTTCATCGGTGATCGGCGTGCCTGCCTTCACACCCTTGAAGCCGCCAGATGCCTTGTGGTTCAGCAGGCGCTCGCGCATCCGGCCGTAGAAGCTGCGCTCCTGGATCGCGCGCTCATCGTCGCGGTCCTTTGCGAGGCGCTCGATCTCCGAACGCTCGATCGCCATCGCGCGCTCATCCTTGTCCACGCCGCGGCGGCTGAACACGCGCACATCCACGATGGTGCCCGAGACGCCCGGAGGCAGCTTGAGCGAGGTATCGCGAACATCAGATGCCTTCTCGCCAAAAATGGCACGCAGCAGCTTCTCCTCAGGCGTCATCGGGCTTTCGCCCTTCGGCGTCACTTTCCCGATCAGAATGTCGCCCGGATGGACCTCAGCGCCTACATAGACGATGCCCGCCTCATCGAGGTTCCGCAGCGCTTCCTCACCAACATTGGGGATGTCGCGGCTGATTTCCTCCTGGCCGAGCTTCGTGTCACGCGCCATCACTTCGAATTCTTCGATGTGGATGGAGGTGAACACGTCATCGCGCGCAATGCGCTCGCTGATCAGGATGGAGTCTTCGAAGTTGTAGCCGTTCCAGGGCATGAACGCGCAAAGCACATTGCGGCCCAGCGCCAATTCGCCCAGCTCCGTACTCGGACCATCGGCGATGATCTCGCCGGAGGTCACACGGTCGCCCACCTTCACCAGCGGGCGCTGATTGATGCAGGTGCTCTGGTTGGAGCGTTGAAACTTGCGCAGACGATAGATGTCCACGCCCGAGGTCTGGCCATCCTCGCTCGTCGCGCGCACCACAATGCGAGCGCCATCAATCTGGTCCACCATGCCATCGCGCCGGGCCGAAATCGCCGCACCCGAATCGCGCGCCACGGCAGCTTCCATGCCGGTGCCGACCAGTGGCGCATCGGCCTGGATCAGCGGCACCGCCTGGCGCTGCATGTTCGAGCCCATCAGCGCGCGGTTGGCGTCATCATTCTCCAAAAAGGGAATGAGTGCGGCCGCGACCGAAACGAGCTGCTTGGGCGAGACGTCAATGGCCGTTACTTCGCCTGGCTTTACCAGACGGAAGTCGCCACCCTGACGCACCGAAACCAAATCGCTCAGGAACTCACCCGTCTCGGCGTCCACATGCGCATCCGCCTGGGCGACAACGAGTTTCTCCTCCTCCATGGCGGAAAGATACCGCGGGTCGCCCGTGATCTTGCCATCCTTAACCAGGCGATATGGCGTCTCGATGAAGCCGTACTTGTTCACCCGCGCGAAGGTAGCGAGCGAGTTGATGAGGCCGATATTCGGCCCCTCCGGCGTCTCAATGGGGCAGATGCGGCCATAATGCGTCGGGTGTACGTCGCGCACTTCGAAGCCGGCACGCTCACGCGTGAGACCGCCCGGGCCAAGCGCCGAAAGGCGACGCTTATGCGTCACTTCCGACAGCGGATTGGTCTGGTCCATGAACTGGCTCAGCTGCGAAGAACCGAAGAACTCGCGCACGGCGGCAGCGGCAGGCTTTGCGTTGATCAGGTCATGCGGCATGACGGTGTCTATATCTACCGCGCCCATGCGCTCCTTGATGGCGCGATCCATGCGCAGCAGACCCACGCGGTACTGGTTCTCCATCAACTCGCCCACCGAACGCACGCGGCGATTGCCGAGATTATCAATGTCGTCGATCGAGCCACGGCCATCCTTGAGGTCCATCAGGACACGCATGGTCGCCACCACGTCGCTCTTGCGCAGCGTACGAAGGTGGTCCGGCGCTTCTTCCAGCGAGAAGCCGAGGCGCATGTTCATCTTCACGCGGCCCACGGCGGACAGGTCGTAGCGGTCGCCGTCGAAGAACAGCCCCCTGAACAGCGTCTCGGCGGTTTCCGGCGTCGGCGGCTCACCCGGGCGCATCACCCGATAGATGTCCATCAGCGCTTCGTCGCGATTGGTGTTCTTGTCCACCGCGAGCGTGTTGCGCATCCAGGGGCCTACCGACTGGTCAACGGCCAGCGTGGGGAGATCGTCAATGCCGGCATCTTCGATCGCCGCCAACTTGGCTTCGGTCAGTTCCTCACCCGCTTCCGCCCAGATCTCGCCCGTCTCCATATTGACGAGATCCAGGGCAACAAACCGGCCCAGCAAATCCGTCCGCCCCACGAGCACTTCGGTCGTACCGGCTTCGGCGATCTTGCGCGCCGCGCGCGGCGTCATCTTCACGTCCTTTTCAGCGACGACGGCGCCAGTCTTGGCGTCAATCAGCGGCTCGAAGAGCTTGATGCCGCGGAAGCTGTCAGGATCAAATGCGCGCGACCAGCCCTTGGGGCCACGCTTGAACGCCACTTGGCCGTAAAAGGCGCCCAGGATTTCCTCGGAATCCATGCCGCGAACCTCGGGAGGCTCCATTTCCAGGCCCTGCGCTGCGCGATCAATGCGCTTTTGCACCGTCG
The DNA here is from genome assembly GCA_038247025.1 of Acetobacterales bacterium. GTDB lineage: Bacteria > Pseudomonadota > Alphaproteobacteria > Acetobacterales > Acetobacteraceae > Roseococcus. The sequence goes on along the minus strand of JBBRVI010000037.1, from coordinate 8,547 downwards.
CCTCACTGTCGAGGGCGAGCAGCAAAGTGCTGGCCGGCAGCTTGCGCTTCCGGTCAATGCGGACGTAGCAAATATCCTTGGCATCGAATTCAAAATCGAGCCACGAACCGCGATAGGGAATGACGCGTGCTGCAAACAAATATTTGCCGCTGCTGTGAGTCTTGCCCTTGTCGTGGTCGAAGAAGACGCCGGGCGAGCGGTGCATCTGGCTGACGATGACGCGCTCGGTGCCATTGATGATGAAGGTACCGTTATCAGTCATGAGCGGCATGTCGCCCATGTAGACATCCTGCTGCTTGATGTCGCGAACGGAACGCGCGCCCGTATCTTCGTCCAGGTCCCAGACGATCAGGCGCAGCTGTACCTTCAACGGCGCGGCATAGTTCAAGCCACGGGCGATGCATTCTTCGACGTCATACTTGGGCTCCTCGAGTTCGTACTGGACGAACTCCAGCCGCCCACGACCAGCGAAGTCATTGATTGGGAAGACGGATTTGAAGACCTCCTGGAGGCCCGTATTGGTGCGGCTGTCAGGGTGCGTCTCCATTTGCAGGAAGAACGCATAGGAAGCACGCTGCACGTCAATCAGGTTGGGCATGGGGGCCACCTCGGGCAGACGCCCAAAGCTCTTGCGAATCCGCTTGCGCGCCGTGAACGACTTGCTGATAGCGTTCATGCCTGTCCCGCTTCCTTATCCTGGCGCATGGGCAAATCCCCGCACCGGCAAAATCCTCGATCCCCGCAGCGATCCAGGCGGCACCGCGCCCCCTGAAACGGCAAGAGGGACGGCAATCGAGCCCGATTGCCGTCCATCCCGACTTGAAACCAACCCCAACACACCGGCGCGGAGCCCCGGTGTGTTGGGACGACCGTTACTTGACTTCGACGGTCGCGCCGTTTTCTTCCAAGACCTTCTTGATCTTGTCTGCTTCGTCCTTGGAGATATTCTCCTTGACGACTTTTGGCGCGCCCTCAACCAGATCCTTGGCTTCCTTGAGGCCTAGACCGGTGATGGTGCGGATCTCCTTGATCACGTTGATCTTCTTGTCACCGCAAGCGGCGAGAGTCACAGTGAACTCCGTCTGCACTTCGGCAGGAGCAGCGGCAACGGCCGGACCGGCAGCGGCGGCAGCCGCCGGAGCGGCGGCGGAAACGCCCCATTTTTCCTCGAGCATCTTGGAGAGCTCTGCAGCTTCCAGAACGGTCAGAGCGGAGAGCTCGTCAACGAGCTTTGCAAGATCGGCCATGTTTGTATTCCTTCAATCTAATGGCTTGACTGTGGCTTGACAACCCCACCCCGACATCGAGATAGGGCCAGATGTTTGGGAAGCCTATCGGCCCTTATACGGAGATGCCGTCATCGCGATTGACGCCTCCGGGCAAACGCCCTTCAGCAATCGCGATCATGCAGCGTCTTTCTCCGCATATGCCTTCAGCACACGTGCCAGCTGCGCCGCGGGGGCTTGCACCACCCCAGCAATGCGCGTCGCGGGGGTCTGGATCAGACCGACCAGCGAAGCGCGAAGCGCATCGAGCGAGGGAAGCTCGGCCAGTGCCTTCACGCCATCAACGTTCAGGTACTGAGTGCCAAGCGCCCCGCCCAGGATCACGAACTTGTCGTTCCCCTTGGCGAACTCCACGGCCGTCTTTGCCACTGCCACCGGATCAACCGACCACGCAAACGCGGTGGGGCCCTTCAGCAGAGGCGCGAGGCCCTGAAAACGGGTGCCTTCGAGGGCGCGACTGGCCAAGCGGTTCTTCGCAACCTTGTACGTTGCCCCGGCAGCCTTCATCTTGCGCCGCAGATTATCCACCGCCGCGACCGTAAGCCCATTATTCTGGGCCACGAGCACAAAGGAAGTCTGGGCGAAGACAGAGGCCATCGTGTCAACGAAGGCGCGCTTTTCCGTACGGTCCAACGTCACGTCTCCGTCGGTGGCCGAAACCTTGTGGAAGGGCTTCGACCGGTTCACACGGGGGCAAGGGGACCATCCCCCTGCCCCGTTCGCCTGTCGTTGCCGGAAAGCCAAGCCTTTCCCACCCCGGCTTAGGCCAGGGCAGGCGAATCTCGGTTCCCCGTCTCATGCTGGCGGACCTTGGCCCTTACGCCCCGAGGGGCACCCGCAATCTCCGACAGGTTGCAGCAGCATTCCCAAAAGGATTGCCACCTGCGCGCCCGGACCGAGGCCCGGGCGAATATCGTCAGCCCTGAAGGCTGGTCACATCCACGCTCACGCCGACACCCATAGTCGAGGACACGGCGACCTTTTTCACGAAGGTGCCCTTTGCCCCGGTCGGACGGGATTTCTGGATGGCGTCCACAAAAGCGCGGGCATTGGCGAGCAACTCCTCCGCACCGAAGCTTGCCTTGCCGATGCCGGCGTGGATGATCCCAGCCTTCTCGGCGCGGAACTCCACCTGCCCGGCCTTCGCAGCGGTAACGGCGCCCTTCACGTCCATCGTGACGGTCCCCAGCTTGGGGTTGGGCATCAACCCGCGCGGGCCGAGTACCTTACCCAGGCGGCCTACGAGCGCCATCATGTCCGGCGTCGCGATGCAGCGGTCGAACTCGATCTTGCCTTCCTGAACCAGGGCGGCGAGATCATCGGCACCCACCACATCGGCACCAGCGGCACGCGCTTCGTCGGCCTTCGGCCCGCGGGCGAAGACACCCACGCGAACCGTCTTGCCTGTTCCGTTGGGCAGGCCCACCACGCCGCGAACCATCTGGTCGGCATGGCGGGGGTCAATGCCGAGGTTCAGTGAGATCTCGATGGTCTCGTCGAACTTGGCCTTCGCATTGGTCTTTACCAGTGAAATGGCTTCATTCAAGGGGTAAGCCTTGTCGGCGACGACGCTGGCGGCCAGGGCCTTGCTGCGCTTGCTCATGTTCAACCCTCCACCACGGTCATGCCCATTGAACGGGCCGAGCCGGCCAGCATGCGAACCGCGCTTTCGACATCGGTGCAGTTCATATCCTTCATCTTCACCGCAGCGATTTCGGCCAGCTGCGTCCTGGTGACGCGGCCAACCATTGCGCCCTTGCCTGGGGTGAGACTGCCCTTCTCGATCTTGGCGGCCTTCATCAGGAAATAGGTATTCGGCGGGGTCTTGGTGATGAACGAGAAGCTGCGGTCCGAGTAGGCTGTGATGACGACAGGCGTGGGGGTGCCTGGCTCCATCTGCTGCGTCGCTGCGTTGAACTCCTTGACGAACTGCATGATGTTCAGGCCACGCTGGCCAAGGGCCGGGCCGACCGGCGGCGACGGATTCGCTTTGCCAGCAGGAATCTGCAGTTTGATGTAGCCGGCGATTTTCTTTGCCATGTACCTTCAAGTCCTCTCAGAGTGGAGAGACCCGCGGTCCTGTCGGCTTGGTGGTAAATCCTGCCACCGCACCTCCCGCGTTTCCCTACGGCCGGAGAGCATCAGCCCTCCACCGGCAGTGCGGGTCTCTAGCCGCCAGCGCCCAGCGTGTCCACCCCCGCTGTGGCAAAAAATCAGGCAGCATCGCTCTCGGCCGGGATGGACCATTCAACCGGTTTGGCCAGAGACGCGGCCTGTTCCGCTGGCATGGGCCGCCCCAGCAACCAGCCTTGCCCCATCTCACAACCCAGCCGCGCGAGGAAGTCCACGTCGATCTGCTCTTCGATCCCTTCGGCGATGACAGGCAGCCCGAGGCTTTCGCCCAGTCCGATGATGGCAGCCACGATCTTGCGAGCCCCGCTGTCGGAAGCCATGGCGCGCACGAATCCAGCATCCACCTTGATCACGTCGAACGGCAACGCCTGCAACTCCCGCAGGCCGGAATGTCCGGTGCCGAAATCATCCAGCGCAAGCCTGACACCCATCGCCTTCAATTCGGAAAGCATGGCATGCCCGCTGCGCAAATCGCCCACCAATGCGCCCTCGGTGAGCTCCAATTGCAGACGTTCAGCCTTCAGGCCCGTTTCAGCGAGGATTTGCGCCACTTGGCGCGGCAGATCCGCCTCGGCCAGATGAAGCGGCGAGAGGTTGAAGGAGAGCATCACGGGTTCAGCCCAGCCGGCAGCTTCGCGACAAGCCTCCCGGAGCAGAGCCTTGGTGAGCGGGACGATCAGGCCATTGGCCTCGGCCACGGGGATGAATTCGGCGGGCGAGACGAAGCCGCGCGTGGGGTGCAGCCAGCGCGCCAGCGCCTCAAAACCCAGGAGCTTGCCGGAATCCAGCTGCCGGATCGGCTGATAGTGGCAGGTGACCGCGTCCATCCCCAGAGCCTCGCGCAGTTCCGCCTCCAGGCGTATGGCGCCCCTTCGCTTGCCCAGCCGGGGGTCCATCTCGGCAGTGAAGCGGCGGAACCTGCCTCGGCCCTCGGCCTTCGCTCGATAAAGCGCCGAATCCGCGCGGCGCATGAGTTCCGAGGGTTCGTCGGCATCCTCCGGGGCCAGGGCGATGCCCAGGCTCAATCCCACGCGCACCTGGACGCTGGTGCCCCCCCCACCCACGCCATCAGGGTGCACGGTGAAGGGCACGCGTACCACGCCCATGAGGCGCTTTGCGGTATCCTCGGCGGCGGCATAGGGGTCGGCCGGGTCCAGCAGGAGGAGCATGGCGAATTCATCGCCGCCCAGCCGGGCAACGACCCCCTGGCGCTCCACCTCACGGTCCAGCCGATGCGCGATCTGCTTGAGCAATTCATCGCCGGCAGGGTGGCCATGGGTGTCGTTCACCGGCTTGAATCCATCGAGATCGGCCAGCGCCAGCATCATCGGCGCGCCTGACGCCCAGGCTTCGGCGAATTCCCCACTCTCCATCGCCTCGGTCAGGCCACGGCGGTTGAGGATGCCGGTGAGGGGGTCTCGCATGGCCATGTCTCGCGTAGCCTCCTCGGCCGCGCGGAAGCGACGGATGCGCCGGCGCAGCACCAGCAGGCCGAGCCCGCCGAGCGCCAGGCTCACCAGCACGGTCGCCGCGCTCATGAGCCGAAACTGCGCGGCCGCCTCGGCGAAGATCGGCCGCTTGTCCCAGGCGATGCTGACACGGCCGACGATCGCGCCATCCGCCCCCATGGCGGTGCGCGAAATCACTGCGATTTCCGCCGCATGCCCCTTTCGGTCGCCTTCCCGCTGATCCTGCCACCAGCCGGGTTTCAGCGGCGAATCGGTGCGCGCCCATCCATGGACGACGAGCCCATCAGGCCGCTCGAAATGGCCAGCGATCAGGGCCGGGTTGCGCGCGGCGATGGGCATGAGCGCGGCGTCCAGGCTTGGCCCGCGGTTAAAACGTAGCCCAGGGGCGGAGACTGCGGTCAACAGCTCGGTCTGGGCGATGGCCGCATCCTGACTGCGCAGCAAATCCCGCGCGAGGAAGCGCTGCGTGACGATATAGGACCCGCCGATCTCCGCCAGAACCAGGCAGATGGCCGCAATGATGGCGAAGCGCGCATCCAGCGCGGTGCGGCGGATGGGTGTCATGCCACTGGCCCCAGAAAGGGGCGCAGCATGTGATCCAGGCTGCCATCCGCCTCCAGCGCGACGAAGGCCTCACGCAGGTCGGCTAGAGGGATGTCGGGCGTCTCACGGTTCAGTGCCAGCCAGATCGGATTCGAGAAAATCGGCCTGCCAAGTTGCGCGAAGTGGCCCAGATAGGCACGCAAACTGGGCGTTTCGCAGAACCAGGTGGAAACCAGCCGTGCGCGCATGGCACCCAACGCCGCCGCGTATCCCGGCAAGGCGACCAGATTGGCAAAGCCGTGTTCGCGCAGATAGGCCTCATGCAGGCTGCCCTCGATCACAGCAATTCGGGGCAGACGGCGCGCCTCATCCAAGGTGTTTGGCGGCGGTAAATCGAGGGTCGCGAAGCCATTGGGATCGTCAAACAGCACCACGGCCCAGAGGAAGCGCGCCTCACGCGCGGGCGTCCGGGCGATGGGCGCAATGGCCAACCCAGGCACGCTCTCCGCGCGCAATTCAGCCTCGGGCCAGGGCATGAAGCGAAACACCACCCTCAGGCCCAGCATGCGGAACAGTTCTGCCGCCAGGGTCAGCACCAGACCAGGCTCCGGCCCTTGCGCGATGGCATAGGGACGGTGATCCGCCGTGACGAGTTCGATGGTACCGCGTGCCGCGGCCCGGCAGGGCGCGGCCGCCAGAACCATCGGCGAGGCAAGCAACGCGCGGCGGCGCATGGGCAACTCCAGCGGGGCATTCTCGCCAGAAGAAACACCAGGAGCAGTTAACGCCGTATTGACGCGGCTGGACGGACCTTTCGTTGCGCCGCATGATGTTCCGCGTGTCCCCCGCCGCGCCGCAGCGCCTCGTTACCGGCATCGTGTTCATGCTCACGGCGGGGCTGCTGTTTGCCGTGATGGGCGGCTTCGCAAAGCTTCTGGGAGAAAATTATTCCTCCTTGCAGATCAGCTGGGCCCGCGCCTTCGGGCATATTCTGTTTCTCGCGGCGCTTTTCATGCCGCGCATGGGGCTCTCGCTGTTCCGCACGCGCCGGCCAGGGTTGCAGCTTTTCCGCTCGGCGATGCTGTTCACGTCGAACCTGAACTTTTTCTACGCGATCAGCTTCATCCCGCTGGCCAAGGCGGCGGCCATCAGCTTGGCGGCACCCCTGATCGTCGCCCTTCTTGCCTGGCCCATGCTCGGCGAACGCACGACACGTGCGCGGGTGGTGGCGTTGCTGATCGGCTTTTTGGGCGTGCTGGTGGTGATCCGCCCCGGGACGGCGCTCTTCCAATCGGCCTCGGTCTTCGTGCTGATCAGCGCCACGGCCTATGGCGTTTATCAGATCCTCACCCGACGAATCGCGGGCATTGATCCCCCCGAGACATCGGCCCTGTATTCGGCCTTTGTCGGTGGATTTGGGATGTTCGTGGTGCTGCCCTTTGTCTGGATAGCGCCGCTTTCGCTCCTCGATGTGGGGCTGTTCTGCGGCGTGGCGATCCTGGGCGCGCTTGGCCATTACTGCGTGGCGCTTGCCTTTGGCTACGCGCCGGCGATTGTGCTCTCACCATTCCAGTATTTCCAGCTGCTGGGGTCCGGCGCGGTGGGCTGGCTGTTGTTCAGTGAAATGCCCGACGCGCTGACCTGGGCAGGGGCTGCAATCATCGTGGGTGCGGGGCTGTATATTGGCTGGAGCCAGACAGCAGGGAGAGGAAAGTAACCCACAGGGCGGCCAGAACGCCGCCCTCGCCTGGAAGCTTACGCGGTCAGAGCTTCTCGACCTGCCCATATTCCAGCTCTACCGGGGTCGAGCGGCCAAAGATCGAAACGCTGACCTTCAGGCGGCCCTTCTCCTCGTCAACTTCCTCGACCGTGCCGTTGAAGCTGGTGAAGGGACCATCGGAGACGCGGACCTGTTCGCCCACTTCAAAGAGCACCGCGGGGCGACGGGGTTTCTCGGCGCCCTCGACCATGGCGTTGACGATGCGCATCGCCTCAGCCTCGGTGATGGGCTGGGGCTTGTTGCGCGCGCCGAGGAAGCCCGTGACCTTGGGCGTATCACGCACAAGATGCCACGTGTCATCGGTCATTTCCATTTTCACCAGCACGTAGCCGGGGAAAAACTTCCGCTCCGCATCCACCTTCTGGCCGCGCCGCACTTCGACCACCTGCTCGGTCGGCACGAGGATATCCTCGATCCGGTCGGCGAGACCCGATTGGGCGGCCTGCGCGCGAATCTGCTCGGCGATCTTCTTTTCGAAGCCCGAATAGACATGCACGACGTACCAACGCTTATCGGCCATCGGCCAAAACCTCGCTTCACAATCCGGCGCCAGAACGGCGCCACAACATTTATCGTGGAAGTCAGAACCCGAAAATAAAGCTCATCGCGAGCTGAATGATCTGGTCCACCACCAGGAAGAACACCGCTGCCAGCGCCGACAAGGCCAGGACCAAGCCGGTCGTGATCAGCGTTTCGCGCCTCGACGGCCAAGTGACCTTTGCGACTTCCTGCCTAACTTCCCGGGAGAATTGAACGGGATCAATCTTGGCCAAGTTCCGGTTTCCTGATGCTTATCCCCTGAAAGCATGTCGCCAGCCGTCTTGCAACGTGCCGGCCGCACATCAGGGGTTTGGGAGCCGCCTGGGCCACGGGTTCAGCGGCTTCGGGCGGAAGAAAAATGGCAGGGGCGGGGGGGGTCGAACCCACAACCTCCGGTTTTGGAGACCGGCACTCTAGCCAATTGAGCTACGCCCCTGCAGGCACGGCAACCCGAAGGTCATCACGTTGATATCAATTGCCGCAGGACGGGTCCCGCGTCAACGCTCTCCGCGCTTACTTGGCGATGCTGGCAACGACGCCCGCACCCACGGTGCGGCCACCCTCGCGAATGGCGAAGCGCAGCCCCTCATCCATCGCAATAGGCGCGATCAGCTCAACATCCATGGACACGTTGTCACCAGGCATCACCATCTCAACGCCTTCGGGAAGCTGCACAATCCCCGTAACATCCGTCGTGCGGAAGTAGAATTGCGGACGGTAATTCGTGAAGAAAGGCGTGTGACGGCCGCCCTCTTCCTTCGTGAGGATATACGCCTCAGCCTTGAACTTCGCGTGC
>JBBRVI010000036.1:0-18067 GCA_038247025.1 Acetobacterales bacterium | reverse complement strand
GGCAGTAACGGATCAAGCGGCGGGCTTCTTCAAAATCTCGCTCGAATGCCGCGCCCTTCCCGGCGCGGTGATGGCGAAATGCCCGTCCGCCCGTTGCTCGGCCAGGCCCATATTCTGCAACCGCATGAGGCAAGGCTCGTCCGCCAGGCCCGGCGGGCGGCCCTGCGCATTGACCAGTGTGAGGCGATGCAGCGCCGATCGGCAGCAGCTCTCCAGATAGGGCTCGTTCCACATGTCTCGTTCTTTCCCGCGCCAACCTCTTTTGGGGATGCGCATCCCCGGCCGCAAGGAGGCCCCATGGACCCCATAAACCCCACCAGCCTGCTGTGGATCAATGCAGCACAGGCGCCCATCATAGCAGGTCTTTACTGGCTGCTGCACGGCATCAAGCGCGATATGGACAAACGCATCGACCGTGGCGACCTGCGCCAGCTCGATGGCCTGTCGCGCACGCGCGATGAACTCGCCGCCTTCAAGCTCGAAGTCGCGCGCACCTACGTGCCCCTTTCGCTGATCCGCGATGTGGATCGGCGCCTGAGTGAGCAATTGCTTCGCATCGAAACCAAGCTGGAAGACCTCCGGCGAGACCAGGACAACCACAAATGAACCCGCAAACCAAAACCACCCGCATCGCAGCGAACGCCGCCGCCGAGGAACTTCTCGCGCGCATCCTCTATGCCGAGGCCGGCAAGCGGCCCGTCCGCGCCATCGAGGCGCTGGCCATGCTGGCGATGAACCGCGCGCAGGCGGTGCTCGGTTCCGCCGAGGCGCGGACGCGCTTTGCCGCCGACGCTGCGGTCGAGACCCTGCCGCGTGCCCTGATCGCCGTGCTGCGCGCTCCCTTTCAGTTTCCGGTGCGCCACGCGGCCCACGAACGTCACGCGCTATTCGCCTCGCCCATCGAGGGCGATCCGGCGCTGGCCGTCTGCCGCCGCGTGGCCGGGCGCGCGCTGGTGGGCGCGATGCGCGACATCACGGGCGGCGCCCTGCTCTGGCATGATGCGTTGCGGCAGCCGAGCTGGGCGCTGGGCCGCGTGCCCACCCTGGAATCGGGCGGGCTGTGCTTCTACCGGCTGGAGCGGGCGTGATAGGGTTTCCGCATGGAACCCCTGATCTACACCCTGATCCGCGAAGCCGATTGGCGCGTGGCGGAAGCAGCCGGCGCCTATGGAGGCAGCGCGGATGACCGGCGCGACGGCTTTCTGCACTTCTCAACGGCGGCACAGTTGCGGGCGAGTGCCGCCAAACACCGCGCCGGCGTGGCTGATCTTTGGATGATCGAGGCCGATGCGGCGGCACTCGGCGAGGACCTGAAATGGGAGGCGGCAGCGGGCGGCAGCCGGGGCGGCCTGTTTCCGCATCTTTACATGCCCTTGCCGCTGGCAGCGGTACGGCGCGCCCTTCCCGTCCCGCTCGATGCCGGTGGACGTCACGACTTCCCGGCTGATATCCCCTGACGCGAGCGCCTCACCGCGCGCTCGCTCATCACGCAGGCCAGCACAACCACCACGCCGCCCAGGAGCACCTCAACCCCCGGCGAATTGCCAAAGATCAGGTAGTCCAGCGTCACGGACCATGGCAGCGCCACGAATTCAAACGGCGCCAACCGCGCTGGAGTGCCATGCCGGAAGGCGAGGGCAAGACAGATGGTGGCCCCACCCGCCAGCAGGCCGTTCACCAAAAGCTGCGCCCATTCAACGCCCTGCGGCGGCACCCAATGGATGGCAGCAAAGGGCGCGGTGGCCAGCACGCCAAACAGCGAGGGCCAGAGCACCAGGCGCGCAATCCCAGGCTCGCCCCGCAGGCCGCGATTGATGGTGATGTTGATGGCATAGGCCACGGTGCCCAGCAGCGCGCACCCAAAGCCGATCAGGCTGCCGCCCTCACCCAATTGTGGCGCCAGCGCGATCATCACGCCGCCGAACCCCACGCCGGACCAAACCCAGGCCGCGCGGGGCACGCGCTCCTTCAGGAATATGCTCGCCAGGAGCAGCGTCATGAAGGGGGCAGTGAAGAAGATCAGATAAGCATCGGCGAGCGTCAGATAGCGCACCGCCACATAGAAGGTGAGGCCGGCTGTGAGCATGGAGATGGCGCGTGTGGCGTGCAGCGCCGGATGCTGGGTCAGCAGCGGCCCACCGGGCCAGCCGAAGCTGCGGCGCAGCGCAAAGAGCAGCGCCAGGAGCACCGCATGGCGCATGAAGACCGCCTGCGCCGCCGAATACTCACCCGCCAGAAGCTTGCTGTTCGCATCGAGGATGCCGAACAATCCGATCCCTGCCATGAGCAGGAGCGGGCCCTTCACATGTTCGTCCTTTACCGTGCGGGCGCCATTTCGGGGCAGGACCACGGCATGTCAACGCAGGGCGGATTTCGGCGCGGGCGCTTATGCCGTATTCACCCCCCATGACCCCCGCGATAGCCTCCGCCTTCATGCCACTGATGCGCGGCCTCGATGCCGAAACGGCCCATGGCCTGGCGCTGAAGGGCTTGGCCCTGGGTCTCGCGGGAAGCGACTCGGCGTTTGATGCGCCCAGCCTCGCCATCCGCGCGATGGGCCTCGATTTTGCCAACCCCATCGGCCTCGCGGCCGGCTTCGACAAGGATGCAGTGGCCATCCTCCCCCTACTCCGCCTGGGTTTCGGCTTCGTGGAGGCCGGGACGGTCACGCCCCGCCCGCAGGCCGGCAACCCCCGACCGCGCCTGTTTCGCTTGACGCAGGACGCCGCCGTCATCAACCGCATGGGCTTCAACAATGCGGGGCTGGATGCCTATCTGGCGCGTCTGAAGGCGCTGCCGCGACCGCTGCCCGGTGTGCTCGGCGCCAATGTCGGCTTGAACAAGGACGGCGCCGACCCCGAGCGCGACTACCCCGCCCTCTGCCGCGCCGTCGCGCCCCATTCCGACTACGTGACGATCAACATCTCCTCTCCCAACACGCCCGGCCTGCGTGACCTCCAGGGCGAAGAACGCCTCGCCGCCATCCTAGACGCCGTGGAACCGAGGAGCCTGGGCAAACCCGTGCTGGTGAAACTGGCGCCCGATCTTGCCGAGGTGGCGCTGGCGCCGATTATCGAAGTCTGTCTGGCACATGGCGTGGCCGGCCTCATCATCAGCAACACCACCATCGCGCGGCCCGAGACGCTACGTTCGGCCAACAAGACCGAAGCGGGCGGCCTTTCCGGCGCGCCGCTGTTCGAGCGCTCCACCCAGATGGTCGCGCGGGCGCACCGAATTGCTCAAGGCCGGCTGGTGCTGATCGGTGCGGGCGGTATAGCCACCGGTGCACAGGCCTATGCCAAAATCCGCGCCGGCGCCTCGCTCGTGCAGCTTTATACCGGCTTCGCTTATGGCGGCCCGGCGCTGATCGGCCGCATCAAGTGCGAAGTTTCCGCTTTGCTGGCGCGCGACGGTTTCGCCCATGTCGGCGATGCGGTAGGTGCGGGCGCATGACCTTGCAGATCCTAGAAAGCCTCTCCCCCATCGCCGACCAGTATGACGGTTTCGTGCTCGATCTCTGGGGCGTCGTGCATGATGGCCACAACCCCTATCCCGGCGTGCTGGATTGCCTGGCCGAGCTGCGCGCCCGCGGCAAGCGGGTGGTCTTCCTGACCAATGCCCCCCGCCGCGCCTGGTTCATCCAGACCATGCTGGACCGCATGGGCATCCCCGCCACCATGCATGACGGCATCATGTCCTCCGGCGAGGTCTCCTGGCTTTGGCTGCATGAGCGCAAGCTGCCGTGGTTCGCGAAGCTTGGCCGCCGCGCCTTCCACATCGGCCCCGAGCGCGATCTCTCCGTGGTGGAGGATGGCGTCGCCGAGGTGGTCAGCCGCCCGGAGGATGCGGATTTCCTCCTCAACACCGGCCCCGACCCCGATCGCGGCGCGCATTCGCCCGATGCCTATCGCCCCGCGCTGGAGGCATGTTTCCAGGCCGGCCTGCCGATGCTTTGCGTGAACCCAGACCGCGCGGTCATGGTGGCGGGCGAGAAGATCATCTGCGCCGGCGCTCTGGCCGATATCTACCTTGAATGGGGCGGCGATGTTTTCGAGGCGGGCAAGCCTGACGCGGCGGTCTATGGCCCCGTCATGGAGCTGCTGGGCCTCTCCGACAAAAGCCGCATCCTCGCCATCGGGGACACGCCCCATACCGACCTCGCCGGCGCGAGGGCGGCAGGCATCCCGAGCCTTTGGGCGCTGACGGGCCTGACGGCGGATGCCTATGGCACCGACCCCTCGCCGGGCCTGCTGGCGCATGTGATGGCCGAGGAAGGCGAATCCCCCATCGCCGCGCTGCGCAGCCTTCGCTGGTAGCCTTGCCGCCCGAAAGGCGGGAGCATGGCGGATGATCTTTCTCATCGCCTGCCGTGAAGCTCTGGGTGCGCCGGCGATTGCCATGGCGGCCACCTTCCTGGCTTTCGGTGCGGCAGTGCAGGCCGCCGGGCTTGGGCTGGGCTGGGCATTGGCCTCGGCGTTGTTGGTCTATGGCATGCCAGGGCAGATGGTGCTGGTCGCCGCCGTAGCGACGCCGGGCGGCGCAATGCCTGCCCTGCTGAGTGCCGCGGCGGCCAATGCCCGCTTCCTGCCGATGGCGGTGGCGCTCACCCCCTGGCTTGGGGTTTCGCGCGCGCGCTGGTTGGCCTTGCCCTTCATCGCTGTCACGCCCTGGGCGATGGCCATGCGGCGCCTGCCTGGCTTGGCATCGGAGAACCGCCTCGTCTGGTTCCTGGGCTTCGGGCTGACCTCATGGCTGGTCGCGGGGGGCGCCACCATCATCGGCCATGCCATCGCCCCCTATCTCGAACCCTGGATACTGGCGGCCCTGCTTTTCGTGAACCCATTGTATTTCGCTCTGATTCTGGCCGGGGAGACGCGCGCCGCCGCGTCGCGCCGGGCGATGATCGGCGGGTTGTGCGCCGCGCCGCTGGTCTTGCTGCTGCCACCCGCCTGGGCGTTGCTGGGGGCGGGTGTGGTGGGCGGCACGCTCGCCTTTTTGTGGGGCCAGGCGAGTGACCGGCGCTGACTTGGCGCTGCTGCTGCTGATCCTCGCCGGGGTCGCACTCCGCGGTGGGGGGATGGTGGTGGCGGGGCGGCTGCGGCCGGATCACCCGGCTGTGCGTTGGGCAGCGTCGGTCGCATTGGCCACGTTGGCAGCCTTTGTCTTTGCTTCCGTTTTCGCACCAACCGGGGCGCTGGCGGGCATTCCCTTCGCGGCGCGGCTGGCAGGGCTGGCCGCGGCCCTGGCCGTCCTGGCATGGCGCGGTGGGCTTCTCACACCCTTGCTCGGAGGGCTTTGTGTGACGCTGGCGCTGACCGCCGCACTTTGAGCAGAGGCAACCCGGAGGGCTTGCGCGGGTTGATGCGAAAGCAGGGAAACGCGGCACCCCGCCGTGCCTTGCCGGATCAAAGGACGCCCAACATGAAGAAATTTGCCCCCTCGCAAACCCATCTGATGCCGCTCGCCCTCGCCGCCGGCCTGATGGTTTTCCCCCTCGCTGCGACTGCTCAGCGTGACGGCACGCCGGGCAACCCGCCCGGAACTGCGGCTGGGCGCGCGTTGGATAACGCCACAGGCACGCCCACCACGCCAGATGGCACTCCCGGCAATCCAGCCGGCACAGCCGTCGGTCGTGCGCTGGACCGCGCCACTGGAACGCCCACTACGCCAGATGGTACTCCCGGCAATCCGCCCGGCACGGCGCTGGGCCGCGCTACGACCCCGGCAACGCCCGGTACGGCCGCTGGTACCACCGCTGGCACGCCCCTTGCAGCAACGCTGGGCTCGCCGCCGGCTGGCGCTACGACCTCCCTCGCGACGGCAGGTTCAGCGGTGCTGATGCGCCCTCGCCTCAGCCAGATCATCGGCGGCAACATCTATAATGACCGCAATGAGCGCATCGGCGAAGTGGACGATATATTGCTCACGCAGCCGACCGCGATGGCCGGCAGCACCACCGCAGGTCCGATTGCCGTCCTGCAGATCGGCGGATTTCTCGGCATGGGCGGCCGCCTGGTTGCCGTACCTCTCGGCGATCTGCGTTGGAACACCGAACGTTCGCACATGGTGATGCCGGGTGCGTCGAAGGAATCACTGCAAAGCCGCAGCGTCTTCGACTACGATAGCGTTCGCAGCCGGTAACAACCGCTGAAGGGTGATGGCGCGGGAGACATCCTGCGCCGTACCTCATTCCACGCGGATGTTCCGTGCGCGAATCACCTCACCCCACCGCTCGAATTCCTGGCCGATGAAGGCCGCCACTTCGGCTTGGGAACTGCCCACCGCGTCAAGCCCGGCCGACGCCATTCGCGTGATGACCTGGGGGTGCGCTACTGCCTCCCGCGCCGCCACACCCAGGCGCTCCATCGCGGCCGGCGGCGTGCCGGTAGGCACGGCAATGCCGCCCCAGCTTTGCACCGTGGCGCCCGGCAGGCCCGCTTCCGTAAAGGTCGGCGTCTCAGGGAGAAGGGAAAGTCGGCGTGGGCCACTATTGCCCAGGACACGGATGCTGCCAGACCGCACCTGTCCGATGGAGCTCGCCGGCTGGTCCAGCATCACCTGCACGGTCCCATTCACCAGATCCGACATGGCCTGCCCGGACCCGCGATAGGGCACATGCACCATTTGTATGCCGGCCTCCGCCATGAACAATTCCGTGAAAACATGCGTCCCCGATCCCACGCCCGAGGTGGCGAAACTGAGCTGCCCGGGGCGCGACTTCGCGAAGGCCACGAATTCCTGGACCGTGCGTGCTGGCACCGAAGGATGCACCACCAGGATCACGTCCGTGGTGAAGATCAGCGACAGCGTCACCAGATCCCGCCGCGTATCCACCGCGCGCATCAACCCCAGATGCGGTGCCTGGGTCATGACCCCATTGGTGGCGACCAGCATCGTATAGCCGTCGGCAGGGCTGCGGGCCGCGGCCTCCACGCCCACGGCACCTCCCGCGCCGGTGCGGTTCTCCACCACCACCGGCTGGCCGAGCGTCTCGCTCATTCGCTCGGCGATGATCCGCCCGCCCACATCGGTGCTGCCACCCGGCGAGAAGGGGACGATCAGGCGAAGCTGCCGATTGGGCTGCCACGCGGGCTGCGCCGCCGCGGCCAGGGGAACGAGCGCTGGCGCGGCCAGCAGGGAACGACGTGAAAGGATCATGGGCGGAATCTCCGGTTCAGGCGGCGGCGAAGGCTTCCGCCTCCACCTCGATGAGGAAGCGCGAATCCGCGAGGCCCGCCACGATCAGCAGGGTGCTGGTGGGCGCATGGCCCTCCATCACCGCTTCACGCGCCGCACGCCAGGGGCCGATCAATGAGGTCTCCGTCAAAAAGACGCTCAGCTTCAAGATATGCGCCGGCCCCATGCCATGCGCCGCCAGGATCGCGAGAAGATTGGCGAAGGCTTGCCTGAGCTGCGCCTCGCCACCCTCCACGACCACGCCTTCCGCCGTGAGTCCGACCTGGCCGGAAATGACCAGGCGCCGGCCCGCGCCCTCCACTAGTGCAGCTTGCGAATAGGCCGTGGCCGGCTGCGGCGCGCCCGACGGGTTTGAGAAGGTGATCATGTCCGGTTGAGTTCCTCACGGGTGACGGGTGCGGGCGGTGCGGCCTGGCTGTTGTCCACGAGATAGGGGCGCAACGCGCGGCGGATCTGGAATTCGAATTCCGTGTTGAGGTCGAACATGGTCTGGCGCAGCAGCGACTCCGCCCCGGCGCGGCGGGCGGCGGCGGTGCTCTCCACTTGCCGCGTGCGTTCAGCCGAGGCTTGGGCGAAACCAAGGCGGCGGTCGTTGCCATCCAGGATATCCAAGCGTGCGGTAAGCTGGCAGTTCAGAACTTCGCCCGGATCGGAGGCGAAAAGCCCGCCCGAGGAAGCCCCCCGCGTGCGCAGAAGCTGCGCGCGCGTGACGCCGAAACGCGCGCGGTGCTCGGTGCCGAAGGCGGCCAGCCGGTCCCGCCCCATGATGCGGACCGCCTGGGCTGGGCTGGGCTGCATGTCACGCCCGACATCGGTTGGCCCTGGGGTCGGCATGCGATCCTCGATGTCTATCCGCGACACATCGAGCCGGATCTGCGTGAGGTGTGTATAGCCGACGGGAGGCCCGTCCTCGCGCGGCGGCGGCGGGGTGCTGGCGCAGGCGGCCAGAGCCGCGGGCAGCACAAGAACGAAGCGGCGATGCAGCATGGCGGAATGTCCCTCCATCAGGTCTCCCCTGAAGCCTCGGCGCCGCGAATGGTTTCACGGTCGAAGCGGAAGCCATAATTGCAGAATTCGCAAGTCATGGTGATGACACCGGCCTCGGCCATATGATCAAGATCGGGCATGGGAAACCCCTCCAGCACCAAAGCCAGGCGCGAGCGCGAGCAGCGGCAGCCATAGGCGAGCGCGCGCGACTGGGCCAGTTCGAGCCCCTCCAGCGCAAAGAGCCGGTGGAGAAGCTGTTCGGGTGGCAGCGCATCATCCAGCATTTCGGCGTCGGTCAAGGTGGAAGCGAGGGCGATGGCGGTCCGCCAGGCCTCCTCCTGCTCGGCCTCGTCCAGTTCTTCGCCGATGCCGCCTTCGCCTGCGACGCGCTCCATGATGAAGGCCGTGGCCCGCCACCCTCCCTCCGTCTGCGCACAGGCCAGGCGAAGATGCGTGCGCAGCTGTTCGGAGGTGGCGAAATAGGTGGCGGTCATCTCGGTGAGGTCCGCGCCTTCGATCGGCACGATGCCCTGGTAGCGCTCCATCTCCTCGCCCTGATCGCAGGTGAAAGCGAGGTAGCCTCGACCCAGCAGCGCGCGCGCCGAGGGGCTCTTCCCATATTGCGCCAGCTTCACCGGCTCGGCACGGACATAGCCGCGCAACTCACCCTGGTCGGTGCAATCCACCACCAGCATGGAAATGGGCCCGTCGCCTTTCGCCTGAAGCGAGAAGCTGCCCCGGTATTTCAACGCGGAAGCAAGGCCGGCGGTCAGTGCCAGGGCCTCGCCGAGCAGGCGGGTCACCGCGTCGGTGGTGCTGTGGCGCGTGAGCAGAGCATCCGCCAGCGCACCGAGGCGTACCAGACGACCGCGCACGGGCTTGCCTGCCAGAAAAAAGGGCGTGACGCCCCGCGGCACGACGAGGTCGGGCACGGGAGGGCGGTCATGGTCGAGGAAATTGGGGGTTGGTTGGGTCACACCCCTGGATTAGCCCAGACTGAAGCCTGTTGCGAGGCTCAGCCGACGACCAGAACCAGCACCTGAATGACGGCCATGACCGCAACCAGGATCAACACAATGCGACCGAGTTGATCCGGGCTGGGCAAGGGAGGGACCTTATGCCGCCAGGGATGAACGGCGGAGGCGCGGCGGCTTCACCATCATCGCACGAAGCAATTCCTTGAGCTTGAGCTCATCAATCATCGGGAAGCGGGCCAGAAGATCGGCCTCATGCTGCTTTGCGGCGACGATAAGGTCCTCCACCATGTGCTCGCCACGCGGCAACATCTGAATTCGCACCACGCGGCGGTCGCGTTGATCGGGCATCCGCTTGACGATGCCATCGCGCACCATCCGGTCCAGCAGCTTCGTCATCGTGGGCTGCTGCAGCAGGCAGGCACCGGCGAGGCCGGTCACGGTCTCGCCAGCGCTGCCGGAGAGCGTTGCCAGCACGCGCCAGACGGGGACGGAGATACCGGCCTTTCGCAGCTTTGCATGAAACTCCCCGGACACAGCATGCGAGGCGCGCGCAAGTAAATAGGGAAGATAGTCATCCACGAAACGGTCAGAATTGGCAGCACCGAATTGCATTATTAACCTCTAAATGATCTAGATATTGGACGATAATGACCATATCGTTCGTGCGCATGCAATTAGGGGGTTTTACGGATGACCCGAAAATGCAGTTGCATCATATGTCAATCATCTGATCAAACGGGCTTCGCTGCTTTTGGTTGCGCCGCCAAGCGATTGGCGTGCCGCCTCTTCTCATAGGCGCGTGCGTGCAGCGTGGCCGCTTCATGCATGGCCGTCTGCATCCCCGCGCGCTCTGCCGCCGCCTGCAGGAAGCCCAGGATGTGCTCACCCTCGATACGATTCCCCGCCTCGATGTCGCGCAACATGGAGGTGGCATAGGCACTGGCTGGATCGCTGAACAGGGCGAGATATTCGGCCATGAAGCTCTCGGGCATGGCGTGCCCATGATGGGCGGCGATGGCGGCGTTTCGCGCCAGAACCTCGCACAGCCAGGGCGAGCCGCCAGCGCGCACGATCTCGCCTATATTCGCGCGCATCAGCACGGTGCCGATGGCGCTGGTACCCAGATGCACCAGCTTCTCCCACATGCGCTGGGCGATGTTGGGCACGGCCTTGGCCTCCATGCCGCGCGCTTTGGCGAAGGCCTCCTCCAGCGCGGCAACGCGTGGCGACATCACTCCATTCATCTCGCCAAAGGTCAGCCCGCGCCAATCGTTCAACTGCCGCACGACGCCGCTGTCCGTGAGCGTCGCCTGGATTTTGCACAAACCACCCAGCACCTGCGCCGCGCCAAATGCCCGCTGCAAGGTCTCGATGTGCGAAAGCCCGTTCAGCACCGGAAGGATCACGGTTTGCCCATCCACACCTGAACGAATCGTCACAATGGCGTCCGCGAGGTCATAGGCCTTGCAGGTCAGCAGGATCATATCCCAGCCCGGCTTCAGGGATTCGGCGGAAATGGTCCTCACCGTCAGCGTCACGTCGCCGAAGGGGCTTTCGATCAACAACCCATCGCGCGCCAGTGCAGCCGCGCGAGCGGGACGGACCAGGAAGGTCACATCGCCGCCGGCCTCGGCCAGACGCCCGCCGAAATAGCCGCCCAGTGCCCCCGCCCCCAGGACCAGAACCCGCATGAGACATTCCTTTCCACGCCCGACACATGCGCGTTACACCTGTGGCCTAGGAGTGCAAAGTCATGCGCCAGAAACTCGTCCTGCTTGCTGTTGTTATCGCGTTGCTCGGCGGCGGCTACGTCTATGGCCGGCCGGCCCTGGCCGCGTTTGGCTTCAGTTTGCCCGGCCAGAGCGAAGCCTCCGGGCCCCGGCTGCGCCTGGCCGGCGTGGACCGAGGGCCGATCAGCGCCATCGTGTCGGCCACGGGCACGGTGAATCCATTGGTGACCGTCATCGTCGGCAGCCAACTCTCAGGGCTGATCCGCGAATTGCCGGGCGATTTCAACCAACGCGTGACAACGGGCCAGGTGCTCGCACGGCTGGACACGCAGCAGCTTGACGCCACGCGTGCGGCGGCGGCGGCGGACGCGCTCTCGGCCCAGGCCAATGTTCTGGTCTCTCGTGCCCAGGCCGAGCGCGCGCAATCCGATGCCGTGCAGGCCTCCGCAGCCGTGACGGGCGCGCGCGGTGAGGCCAGCCGGGCGGAATCATTGCTGCGCGACGCCGAGTTCGAGGCTCGACGCACCGAGGAACTCCGCCGGTCCGCCGTCGGCACTCCGCGCGATGCGGCGCGTGCGGGCTTCACCGCCGATGGCGCGCGCGCCAGTCTCGCCGTGCAGCAGGCGCAGATCGCGCAGGCGGAGGCCAATCTGGTCTCGGCCGAAGCGACAGCCCGCACAGCGCTGGCGCAGGTGCAGGCGACCCAGGCCACCGCCGAGCAGCGCGCCGCCCAACTGCGCCAGGTGGAAGTCAACCTGGGCTTTGCCGCGATCCGCAGCCCGATTGACGGAATCATCATCGCGCGCAGCGTGGATTTGGGGCAGACCGTTGCGGCCTCGTTGCAATCGCCCACACTGTTCACCATTGCCGCCAATCTGGACGAGATGGAGCTTTGGGCGACGGTGGATGAAAGCGATATCGGCCGCATCCGCGCGGAGCAGAACGTGGCGTTCACGGTGGCCGCGCATCCTGCCGTCAATCTCCGCGGTGTCGTGAAGGAAATTCGCCTGAGCCCGACTACGGTGAACAACGTCGTCACCTACACGGTTGTGGTCACCGCCCCCAACACGGATGGCCGCATGATGCCGGGGATGACGGCCACGCTGCGCATCATCACCGATGAGCGGGCCGATGTGCTGCGCATCCCCAATGCGAGCCTGCGTTGGCGGCCAGCCGGCGCCGCCGGCCAGCCTGCCGCCACACCCGCCAATCCGATGGAAGCGGCCCTGCGCGAAATGACCGACCTTACCCCCGCACAGCGCCAGGAGGTTGAGGCTGCGACGCGCGAACTCCGTGAACGCATGGCCGGCCTTCCCGCCGATGCGGAAGCGCGCCGGCAACAGGCGCAGTCCGCTCGCCAACGCCTGCAATCGCGGCTGAACGCGGTGCTCACGCCGGACCAGCGCGCGCGCCTGATCTCGGCGCGCGGCGCGCGGGGCCAGGGGGGCGCGGCCGGCACGGTTTATGTGCTGGAAGGTGACGCAGCGCCCCGCGCGATCTCCATCCGCACCGGCCTCACGGATGGCAATGTGACCGAGGTGATCGGCGGTGATCTCACGGCCGAGATGCAGGTGGTGGTGGGTACCGAACGTGCCGGCGCCGCCCCCGCCCGCGCAGCGACCGCCAGGCCGCTCTTCTGATGCTGATCGAGACGCGGGACCTTACACGGCACTACCCGTCTGGCGAGGGCGTGGTCGCCGCGCTGGAAGGACTCGACCTGGACATCGAGCCTGGGGAATTTGTCGCCGCCATGGGGCCATCCGGCTCAGGAAAGTCCACCTTCCTCAATCTGATCGGCTGCCTGGATCAACCCACGCGCGGCCGCTACAAGCTGGCCGGCGAAGATGTCGCCGCGCTGCCACCTGACAGGGTGGCCGCCCTGCGCGGCGAGCAGATCGGGTTCATCTTTCAATCCTTCAACCTGCTGCCACGCTCGGATGCGCTCGCCAATGTCGAGATGCCGATGCTCTATCGCGGGTTGAACCGCCGTATGCGCCGCGAACGCGCTGCTATCGCGTTGGAGCGCGTGGGGCTCGGGGCGCGCATGCACCACACACCGTCACAACTCTCGGGCGGGCAGCAGCAGCGAGTGGCGATCGCGCGTGCGCTGGTAAACGGGCCGGGGTTGCTGCTGGCGGACGAGCCCACCGGCGCGCTCGACAGCCGCACGGGGCTTGAGATCATGGCCTTGTTCCAGGCGCTCAACCGCGCGGGCGTCGCCATTCTCTGCGTGACGCATGACGCCGATGTGGCGGCCTTCGCGGCACGCACGCTGCGCTTCCGCGACGGACGCATGATCGAGGACAGCCGCTACCAGCCGGTGGACGCGCAAGCGATGCTCCGTCAGAAATTCCAATGAACGCCCCGCACACAGATGAACTCGTCGTTCGCGCGGTAAGCCCCCTACCCCCGCTGCCGCCCGGGCGCGCCGCCGGGCTTTCCATGATAGAAGCGCTTTTGGCCGCGCTGTCGGCACTTGCCGCCAACAAGCTGCGCGCAGCGCTGACGGCGCTGGGCATTTTCATCGGTGTCGCCGCGGTGATCGTGACGGTCGCGGTGGGTGCAGGTGCGCGGCAGCAGGTGCTGGCGCAGATCCAGTCGCTTGGCGCCAATCTCCTGTTGGTCTGGGGGTCGAATGTTCGGCTCGGTGGGGTCTCCATGGGTGCCGGGCAGCGGCCCAACATGTCGTGGGACGACGCGCAGGAGATTGCGCGCCAGATCGCCGCCGTACAGGTCGCCGCGGGCACCATCCGCCAGCAGCAGCAGATCATCGCCGGCAATCAGAACTGGTCCACCAGCATCTTCGCGACCGACCCCGAATATCTTGTGGCCCATGACTGGCTGACGGAGGCGGGGCGGTTCTTCACAGCCGAGGAAGCGATGGGCGGACGCAAGCTTGTTCTGCTCGGTGCCACCGTCGCGGAAAACCTGTTTGGAGATGAAGACCCGGTCGGGCGTGAGATCCGCATACGCTCCACACCGTTCGAGGTGATCGGCGTGCTTGGACGCAAGGGCCAGAACCCGATGGGACAGGACCAGGATGACTTGGTCATCATGCCCTACTGGACGGCACGACGCTCGGTGATGGGCGCCTCGCGTGCCTTTGCGCGTTCAGTCGGCACCATCAGCGTGAAGGTGCATGAGGGCGAGAGCATGAGCGATGTGGAGGAGGAACTGCGCCAATTCTTCCGACAGCGCCACCGCGTTGCGGCCAATGAACCCGATACGGTGTCCATCCGCAACCTCAGCGAGATCGCCGCCACGCGTGATGCTTCGGCACGCACGCTCTCGCTGCTGCTGGCGGCCGTGGCGGCCGTGTCGCTGCTGGTGGGTGGAATTGGCGTGATGAACATCATGCTGGTCAGTGTGACCGAACGCACTCGCGAGATTGGGCTGCGCCTGGCCGTCGGCGCACGGCGGCGGGATATCCTGCGGCAGTTCCTGCTTGAAGCGGTGCTGTTGTCGCTTCTGGGCGGCGCGGTGGGCGTGCTGGTGGGGATTGGCCTGGCGCACGGCCTGGCCGGGCTCGCGGGATGGCCCGTGCTCATCCAGTGGGATGCCGTGGCGCTCGCCGTGACCGTCTCGGCATTCACGGGGCTGTTCTTTGGGTATTATCCGGCGCGTCGGGCAGCGAGCTTGGACCCGATCACCGCGCTGAGGCATGAGTGACGAAGACCTGAACCGCGCGCGCAGCTATGCCTGCTGCGCAACAACCGCCGCCCCTGTTTTCCTGGAGCAGCGGCTCTTGCCCCCGCGCCGGCCGCACCCTGAAGGCGGGGGGAAGGCGCGGCCTTGGGGGTGCGCGATGGCGCGGCTCAGCGCAGGGCGGCGATATCATTCACCTCCGCGGTCGGCAGGCCGGTGATGGCGCCACGCGTGGTCACCACGCCAACGGCCAGGCGGAGCGTGTGCAACGTGGTGCCGGTCAGCAGGAAGGCGGTGTTGGTTGTCCCCTCGGTGAGGATGTCCAATGCAACGCCGGTGGGCAGTGAGGCCGAGATAAGCGCGCGCGGCGCCTGGACGCCGTCATTGGGGGGCGGCTGGACATTCAATGCGGTCTACATCTTATTATACCGGACCGCAGGCCGCATCGCGTCTCGCAGAATGGCTATGGCCACGCCGAACAAGCGTACGGATTGGAGTTTGTAGAGCGCCTGCAACGCCCGCCAGAAGGCGAGCGGCCTCGCTCACCGGATCAATTGCTGCATGCGGCCGAGCAAATCCCGAAGGTCCAGGCCGGATTCAGCGGGGGCGGGGGCGGTGCCGGGCGGTTGGGCGCGGCGAAAGCGCTCCAGCGCGGCGGGAGTCTCGGCGAGGCGCAGCTCCGTGGGTTGGGTCGCAGCGGTGGTATTGCTGCCCAGACCCGACATTCGCACCAGCGCGCGCTCGGCAGTGAGGAGTTCCTGCGCGGCCCGGGCGACATCGGCACTGCGCGGGGTGCAAATCAGGCTGCGCCCTTCGAGGCTGCAGGGGAGCTCCATCACCGTGTTGCGGTCAAAGCGCAACTGCGCCGCACCTGCCACCGCCATAAGCCCGCGCGCGGCAGAATCCAGCGAGAGGTCGCGCGCGGTCACTGCCGGCACCAGACGCCCGCCGCGATCCACGACCTCCAGCGCCAGGCCTGCGCCCACGCTGGGCCGTTCCACCCAGTCGCGCAGGCGCAAAATGCAGGCGATGCGGTCGGTCATGCGGTCCGTCACGCAGGCAAGCTGCCAGGAGCCGATATTCTCGGGTGCAGATGGGCGCGCATCCTGGGCCGAGACGGCAAAGGGCAGCAGGAAAAAGACGATGGCAAGCTTGTTCATGATTGCTACCTTAGCATCGAATGGAGCGACGGGCATGCGCAACGTGGAATTCGCCGATGGCACATCTGTGACGGCGTTGGGCCAGGGCACCTGGCACATGGGCGAACAGAGCGGCAACCGAAAGGCCGAGGTGATGGCCCTGCGCGCCGGCCTCGATCTGGGGATGACCCTGGTGGACACGGCGGAAATGTATGGGCAAGGCGGCGCAGAGGAGGTGGTGGGCGAGGCCATCGCCGGCCGTCGGGATGAGGTGTTTCTCGTATCCAAGGTCTATCCACACAATGCCTCGCGCAGCGCGCTGCCGCAGGCCTGCGAGGGCAGCCTGAAGCGGCTCGGTGTGGAATGCCTCGATCTCTATCTGCTGCATTGGCGCGGCTCCGTTCCTCTGGGCGATACGGTGGAGGCCATGGAGCGGATGCGGGAGGCGGGGAAAATCGCGCGCTGGGGCGTCTCCAACCTCGATGTGGAGGATCTGGAGGAGTTGGACGCGGCGCTGCCCCACTGCGCCGCCAACCAGGTGCTGCTGAACCTGGAGCATCGCGGCGTCGAGTTCGACCTGCTGCCCTTCTGCCGTGCCCGCCGCATGCCGGTGATGGCCTATTCGCCACTGGGCCAGGGCGGCGCGCTGCTGGGACACAAGGCCCTGGCCGCACTGGCAAATGCGCGTGGCTGCTCAGCAGCGCAGATGGCGCTGGCCTGGACGCTCTCGCTGCCGGGGGTGATCAGCATTCCCAAGGCCACGTCGCTGGGCCATTTGCGCGAGAACGCCGCGGCGCTTGATATTCACCTCAGCGCCGAGGAGCACGCCGCGCTGGATGCCGCCTTCCCGCCCCCACGCCGCAAGCGCTCCCTGGCGATGATCTAGGTGCGTTCTAACCCGCCTTGGGCGCCTTGGCCGGTGGAAGCTGTACGCGGATGGAGAGTTCCTTGAGGCGGATTTCCTCCACCGGCGCGGGCGCGCCCATCATCAGGTCTTCCGCCTGCTGGTTCATCGGGAAAAGGATGACCTCGCGGATATTGGGCTCATCGGCCAGCAGCATGACGATGCGGTCAATGCCCGGCGCCGAGCCACCATGCGGCGGCGCGCCATAGCGGAAGGCGTTGAGCATGCCACCGAAGCGTGCCTCGACCACCTCGGGGCCGTAGCCCGCGATCTCGAAAGCCTTGAGCATGATGTCGGGGCGGTGGTTGCGGATGGCGCCGGAGGAGAGCTCGATCCCGTTGCAGATGATGTCGTATTGGAAGGCCTTGATGTCGAGCGGATTCATCGTGTTGAGCGCTTCCAGCTCGCCCTGGGGCATGCTGAAGGGGTTGTGGCTGAAATCTATCTGGCCCGATTCTTCGTTCAGCTCATACATGGGGAAATCGGTGACCCAGCAGAAGCGATAGGCTTCCTTTTCATAGAGGTCGAACTCGTGGCCCAAGTGGTTCCGGATCGTCCCGGCGTTTTTGCCGCCCGCATCGCCGATACCTGCATAGAAGAAGATCGAATCGCCTGGATTAGCCTTCGCCGCCCGGCAAAGCTCTGACATCCCTTCCTCTGAAAGGCGCGTGCGCAGCGGCCCCTTGGCAATCCCAAGCCAATCACCCACGCCCGCTTGGCTGCGCCATTCCTCGGCTGAGGTGCTAGCTGACGGCTCTTGTCGAACTATTGGTTGGCCTTCAAATGAGACGTAGCCGAGGCCGGGCCAGCCCTGGACTTGAGCCCATTCCTGGAGCTTATCAAAAACTCGCCGTGGGCGTGATGCTGCGCCAGGGACGCAAATCGCCTTGATGACGTAGCCTTTCTGGTGCGCGTCCCGCGCTCCCTGCTTGAATGGCTCGAACGTGGCGTCTTCACGGAGCCAAACGTGGGTCACATCCGCGATGCGCAGCGGGTTGCGCAGATCGGGCTTGTCGGAGCCGAATTCCAGCATCGCCTGATCGAAGGGAATGCGCGGGAAGGGCGCCTGCGTCACCTTGCGCTCATTGCCCGTCCAGCCTGCAAATTCGTTGAACACGCCAGCCAGGACGGGCTCGATCGCGGCGAAAACATCCTCCTGCGTCACAAAGCTCATCTCGAAATCGAGCTGGTAGAATTCGCCCGGGCTGCGGTCCGCGCGTGAGGCTTCGTCGCGGAAGCAGGGCGCGATCTGGAAGTAGCGGTCAAAGCCCGCAACCATTGCCAATTGCTTGAACTGCTGCGGCGCCTGCGGCAGGGCGTAGAACTTGCCCGGATGCATGCGCGCCGGCACCAGGAAGTCGCGCGCGCCCTCAGGGCTGCTGGCCGTCAAAATGGGCGTCTGAAACTCGAAAAAGCCCTGGGCAACCATGCGGTTGCGGATGCTGGCGATGACCGAACTGCGCAGCATCAGGTTGCGGTGCTGCTTCT
>JBBRVI010000035.1:0-18455 GCA_038247025.1 Acetobacterales bacterium | reverse complement strand
GGGCGGAATCCCCTGGAGGTCGAAATTGCCCAGCAGCTTGTTATCCGCCGCCATCTCGCGCTCGCCCTGAAAGACCTTGATGGTCACGGCGGTCTGGTTGTCATCGGCCGTGCTGAAGGTCTGCGACTTCTTGGTTGGGATCGTGGTGTTGCGATCAATCAGGCGCGTGAACACGCCACCCAGCGTCTCGATGCCCAACGAAAGCGGCGTGACGTCGAGCAGCAGCACATCCTTCACTTCGCCCTTGAGCACGCCGCCCTGGATTGCCGCGCCAATGGCCACGACCTCATCGGGATTGACGTTGCGCGCAGGCTCCTTGCCGAACAGCGCCTTCACCGCCTCGATCACCTTGGGCATGCGCGTCATACCGCCGACGAGGATGACTTCATCCACCTCGCCCGCCGTCATGCCGGCATCCACCAGCGCCTTCTTCACCGGCTCCAGCGTGCGCTGCACCAGGTCATCCACGAGGGCTTCGAGCTTGGCGCGCGTCAGTTGCATCACGAGATGCTTCGGGCCGGACGCATCGGCGGTGATGAAGGGCAGGTTGATCTCGGTCTGCTTGCTGCTGGAAAGCTCGATCTTGGCCTTCTCGCCGGCTTCCTTCAGGCGCTGCAGCGCGAGCTTGTCGCTGCGCAGGTCAATGCCGTTTTCCTTCTTGAACTCGTCCGCCAGGTAATCAATCACGCGCTGGTCGAAATCCTCGCCACCGAGGAAGGTATCGCCATTGGTGGACTTCACCTCGAAGACGCCGTCGCCGATTTCCAGGATGGACACGTCGAAGGTACCGCCGCCAAGGTCATAGACCGCGATGGTGCCGGTGGTCTTCTTGTCCATGCCATAGGCGAGTGCTGCCGCCGTGGGCTCGTTGATGATGCGCAGCACTTCAAGGCCGGCGATGGCGCCGGCTTCCTTGGTGGCCTGGCGTTGGGCGTCGTTGAAATAGGCGGGGACGGTGATGACGGCCTGCGTCACCTTTTCGCCGAGGTAAGCCTCGGCCGTGTCCTTCATCTTGGTGAGGATGTTCGCGCTGATCTGCTGCGGCGCATATTTCTTGCCATCCACCTCGACCCAGGCGTCGCCATTATCGGCCTTGACGATGTTGAAGGGAGCCAGGCCCTTTTCCTTCTGCACCATCGCGTCATCGAACTTGCGGCCAATCAGGCGCTTGACGGCGTAGAGGGTGTTGAACGGGTTGGTGACTGCCTGGCGCTTGGCGCTCTGGCCCACCAGCCGCTCGCCATTCTTGGCGAAGGCGACCATGGAGGGGGTGGTGCGCGCGCCCTCCGCATTCTCCAGCACCTTGGCCTCGCCGCCTTCCATGATGGCGACGCAGGAATTGGTGGTGCCGAGGTCGATTCCGATGACTTTGCTCATGCGAGCCTGCTCCTTGCGGCGGCTGTCGTCCGGCCCCTGTCAGGCACCGGGCAAAGCCCCATTGTCTCTCCGCGCACCATGCGCGTCCTCCATGCTCATGTATTGAGCAGGAGCGCTGCGGACAAGATGTCCGGCTCAAGTCTTTCGCATGGCGTGGACAGCGCGTATCCGCGCGCAATGCCTAGAGTTGCCTGCCTGTACGGCGGATTTTCGTTTGCCAAACGAGAATCTCCGGATACACTCCGGTCATGGATGAAATTGACCGGAAGATTGTCATCGCGGTGCAGCAGGATGGCGCTGCCGGCCTGTCTGAACTCGCCAAGGTTTCGGGGCTCTCCGTCTCCGCCACCGCCGAGCGCCTGAAGCGCCTGGAGGAACGGGGGGTAATCCGCGGCTGGCATGCTGAACTGGACCCCGCCGAGGTGGGCTGCCCGATGCTGGCCTTCCTGCGCGTCGCAATTCGGCCCGGCAAGGAGGACATGGCTTTTCGCCGACTGATCCGAAAGCTGGAGACGGTGCTGGAATGCCACCAGCTTACGGGCGAATGGTCCTATCTGGTGAAGCTGCGGCTGCCGGATATCGCCGCACTCGACACGCTGCTCGCCGAGGAAATCCGCCCGCTGGCCGGCATGGAGCGCATTGCGGTGGAGATTTCCATGGGCTCGGTGAAGGAGACGGCGCTGCTGCCCGTCATCCGCAAGCCCGAGGAAGAGGAAGAGTAATCGGTTCGGTTTAGACATTGTGGCGGCACCCTCGCGGATGCCGCCCTGTCATTCGCAGCCTTGGATCAGCGGCCGAAGGCAGCCTTCAGCGCGGGGACCAGATCGGTCTTTTCCCAAGTGAAGGTGCCCTTCTCTTCATCCGGCGTGCGGCCAAAATGGCCGTAGCTGGAGGTCGGTACGTAGATCGCGCGGTTGAGGTGGAGATGCTCGCGAATGCCGCGGGGCGAGAGATTCATCATCTCCTGCACCACCTTCGCCAACATGACTTCATCCACATCATGGCCAGTGCCGTGCAGGTCGAAATACACGCTCAAGGGCTTGGCCACACCGATGGCGTAGCTGACCTGGATGGTGCACTTGTCGGCGAGGCCAGCGGCGACAACGTTCTTTGCCACATAGCGCGCGGCATAGGCGGCCGAGCGATCCACCTTTGTCGGGTCCTTGCCCGAGAACGCGCCGCCACCATGCGGGGCAGCGCCGCCGTAAGTGTCCACGATGATCTTGCGCCCCGTCAGGCCGCAATCACCGTCCGGACCGCCGATCACGAAGGTGCCGGTCGGGTTGATGTAAAGCTCGTTATCGGCGCACATCCAGCCGGCGGGGAGCGAGCTTTCGATGAGCGGCTTCACCATCGCCTTGATCTGCGCCTGGTCCAGGCCTTCCTCGTGCTGCGTGGAAACCACGACTGAGGTGACGCCGACGGGCTTGCCGTCAATGTAGCGCAGCGTCACCTGGCTCTTGGCGTCGGGCAGCAGGCCCTTCACGGAGAGGTCGTTGCTGCGGCGCAACTCGCTGATGCGGCGCAGGATCAGGTGCGCGTAATACAGCGGCGCAGGCATGAGGTCGGGAGTTTCGGTGCAGGCGTAACCGAACATGATGCCCTGATCGCCCGCACCCTCGTCCTTGTTGCCGGCCGCATCCACACCCTGCGCGATATGCGCGGACTGGGCATGCAGGTGGCATTCGATCTTGGCGTGCTGCCAATGGAAGCCTTCCTGCTCATAGCCGATGTCCTGGATCGCGAGCCGCGCCCGGTGCATCAGCAGCTCAGGCGTGATCGAGGCGGGGCCGCGAACTTCACCGGCGATGACGACGCGATTGGTGGTGACCAGGGTCTCGCAGGCGACGCGCGCATACGGGTCCTCGGAGAGGAAAGTGTCCAGCACGGTGTCGCTGATGCGATCCGCAACCTTGTCGGGGTGGCCTTCGGAAACGCTTTCCGAAGTGAAAAGGTATTCGCCCTTATCGCGCATGGCTTGGTTCGGCCTCTTGTCGCTGGTGGAGTGATCCGTGGAGGAATCAGCCCGGTGGGCGACCGGACACCCCGGTCAGGCTGGCCCGCCGCACGCGGGCGCCGGGTGTTTGGCAGGGGGGAAAGAAAGGGTCAATCCTACGAACCCAGTCGAGCGTCCAGTTCGAACCCATCTAGCGGGATTGGCGGCGCGCGACCGGAGATCTCGGCGGCCAGGATGGCGGCACTCCCCATGGCCAGCGTAAAGCCAAGCGAGCCCTGCCCCAGATTGAGAAACAGCCCCGGCGTGCCGGGCGCGCGGCCAAGGATGGGCAGGCCCGTCGGTGTGGCCGGGCGCAACCCCGCCCAGGGGTTGAGTTCGCGCCAGTCGGTTGCGTCTGGGAAGGCGGCGCGCGCCTGGCGTACCAGCGTGGAGAGGCGCTTCTCCTCGATCAGCGGCGAATAGCCAACCACATCCGCCATGCCAGCGACACGCAGGTGGCGCCCGATTCGAGCATAAACCACCTTCTGCGCGCTGTCGGTCACGCTGATGCGCGGGGCCGCATCCTCACGCGTGATGGGAAGCGTCAGGGAATAGCCCTTGAGGGGGTATATCGGCAGATCAAGGCCCAACGGCCGCGCCAGTGCCCGCGCACCGGTGCCCAGCGCCAGCACCACAGCATCCGCCTCGATCACACCCGCGCTGGTCATCGCGCCACGGATGCGCCCCTCCGCACGAATGAGCTGCGTGACGCGCGTGCCCAGTTGGAAGGTGACGCCCGCATTGGAACGCATGAGCGAAGCGGCCAGTCCTTCGCAAAAAAGGCGACAATCCCCCGCATCCTCGCTCTCGGTGAGGACGCCGCCGGCGATGCGATGCGCGATGCCTGCCAGCGCAGGTTCCAGGCCCACGCATTCCTCGCGTGAGAGGGCGCGCTGCACCGTCCCCCAGGGCTCCTGCAACGCCATTTGGCGGCTTGCACCCTCCATCGCCGCCGCACTGGGTTGCAGCACCAGCTTGCCGGCTGGCGCGAAGGCGAAGTCCAACCCTTCGCGGTCAGCCAGGTCACGCAAAAGATCGCGTGAGAGATAGCCCAGAAGCAGCAGGCGCCGTGTGGTTTGCTCGGCCGTGGTCGCGTTGCAGGCGCGAAGAAAGCCGATCAGCCATTTCCACTGGCCCGGATCGGCTCGCAGGCGAAAGCGCAGCGGGCCGTCGGGGTCGAGCAGCCAGCCTGGCACCTTGCCGATGACGCCAGGCCCGGCAAAGGGTGCGACGTAGCTGTAGGAAAGCTGCCCCCCATTGGCGAAGCTTGCGCCGCGGCCCACCTTTGGCTGCGCATCCACCACCGTGACCGCATGGCCCTCCGCGGAAAGGGCATGGGCGGTGGCCAGGCCAGTCACGCCGGCACCAAGGATCAGGGTTCGCATGCACCATTGGTGCGGTGGGTGCGTGGCCGGGTCAATGCGGCGTGCGGACATCCATGGCTTGCTGCGCGGCGATCTGATAGAACGAGGGCATGACCCTGCCCGCCTCTCGCCTTTCCGACGAAGACCTGCGGGCCCGCATGCAGCAATTTCACTGGTGGCATTCGATGGTTTTGCGCCCGGGGGTGACCACCTTCGGCGGCAAGGCCGAGGAGCTTCTGGCGCAGGAGGAAGAAGCATTCCTGGCCCCCTTCAACCTGACCGGCCGAACCGTAATTGATGTCGGTGCCTGGAACGGGTTTTTCAGCTTCGCCGCCAAGCGGCGCGGTGCGCGTCGCGTATTGGCGACGGACAGCTACACCTGGACCCACCCGAGTTTTCGCGGGCGTGAGGCGTTTGAACTCGCGCGGGATGAACTGGGTCTCGACGTCGAGGCCCTGCACCTGGACCCGACCGAAATTGACGAGAAGGTCGGGCTGTTCGATGTCGTACTGTTCATCGGCGTTTTCTACCACCTTTACGATCCGATTGACGCGCTGCAGCGCCTGCGGGGCATCACGCGCCAGCTTCTGCTGGTCGAGACCCACCAGGACCTGATGGAGAAGCCGAGCCCGGGCATGGTGTTTTATCCCGGGGCCATCCTGAACCATGACGCGACGAACTGGTGGGGCCCCAATCCGGCGCTGATGCTCCATCTGCTCCTGCAGCTTGGCTTCACCCGTATTTTCTATCGGGACCACCCGGTGCTGGGCCGGGCGCGCGGAACCTACGCGGCCTTCACGCCCGAGGTGGAGGCAGGTTTGATCCAGCAACTTGGCCCGCCCTGGCTCGATCTCGATGTGCCCGGCGCCGTCGAAGACCTGCTCGCGCGGGCTTGAGGCGATGAGCGAGACCGAACTGTTTCAGGCCGTCGCGGCGCATCGCTGGCTGCAAAGCCTGCGCCTGCGCCCAAACCTGCTCACACCCGGCATGGCACCCGAAGCGCGGCTGGTGGCGGAAGAACGCGCCCTGCTTGACCCATTGAACCTCACAGGGGCGGATGTGCTGGAAGTCGGCGCGGCCAATGGCTTTTTCAGCTTCGCCGCGCGGCGGCGGGGTGCGGCGCGCGTGGTGGCAACCGATCATCTGGCCTGGACGCTACCCGGCGCGGATGCCCAATCCGCGACGCAATGGGCCGCGCATGCACTCAACCTGGAGGTGGAGACCATCCCCCTCGACCCGCGCAGCCTCTCGGCGGATTTCGGCAGTTTCCACGTGGTGCTGGGCACGGCCTTCTGCGAGCAACTCTTCAACCCGATTCAGGCGCTGCGCGGTCTGCGCAGCGTGACCAACCGCGTGCTGGTGCTGGAGACATTGCAGGCTGAATTGGCCGACCCGCGGCCGATGATGACGGCGCAAAACCAAATCATGCCCTTTGGCGGAGCGGATGGCAGCTGGATCTCGGGCTGGGCGCCCAATCCAGCGCTGATGCTGCAATTGCTGCTCGATCTCGGCTTCAATCGCGTGCTCTACCGCACCCATCCAACCCTCGGCACGACGCGCGGCATCTATGCGGCGCTGTTGCCCGAAGCTCCCGATGGGCTGTTGGCCGGCTTTGAGACACCCTGGATCAACATGACCGCGCCGGCCACCGGGTAAATACCGGGACCAAACATCTAGCCATGGATGAAAACGGGGCATGGCGCGGCGCGCAGAAGCCGTGCGGTGGCGCTGCCGAAAATCAGGCGTGCGATGCCGCTTTCCTGATCTGCGCCCAGCACCAGAAGTGCGGCCGGGAGGCTTTGCGCCTCGGCCAGCAGGATGTCATGCATATCGCCTTCCACGGCGAAGGCCTCCGCCTGCATTCCGTGCTGGACGAGATAACGTGCAAGTGGCTCGGGCTTCGTGTCGGGCGTAAAATCCAGCAGCTTGACCGCCCGATCCTGCGCGAGGCCCAGCAGCGCGAAGACGTGCAGCGTGCGCATCGAAGCCATGGTGCCATCATGCGCTATCAGGATGGGGCGCTTGAGTTCATCGCCCTGGGCCAGGTTGGGCAACCCGGGCGGAACGACCAGCAACGGCCGCGCGCCATCGCGCAGCAGGGCCTCGATGGTGGGGGAGAGCCCATCATCGCAGGCCTGGTGCCCCAGCGTGCTGTCGCGGCCGATGATGATGAGATCATGCACGGCCCCTTCGGCCAGCAGCGCCGCCTCGGGCGCTTCCTCGCGGCGGACCACGGTAAAGGGAAGGCCTTTGGCGGCCCCCATGCAGGCGGTGAGCACGGAAGCTGCCTCCGCCTCGACCCCGGCCGCCAGCTTCTCGTTGCGCCGGGTGGCGAAGGCGGCCGCACCCACGGGCATCGGCTCACGGGCGCCGAGGGTGTGGGGCCGGTCCAGCACGATCACAGCAGTCAGTGCCGCCCCGGTGCGATGCGCCAGGGCAAAGGCGACATCGCGCGCGGCGGTGGCGCCGGGCGTGTCATCTAGGGCGAGCAGGATGGAGCGTATCATCACAGAAACGTGGCGGCAGCGTGCGATGCTTGCAAGGCATCTGCTTGTTTCGTTTGACTTTGGTGCCCCCGATCACCAGTTTACGATGCATGAGCTGACTACGGGTTTCTTGAGCGTTACGCAGGGGACACCTCTGCTCGGCCAAGGCCCTGACGGCCGCTTGGCGCGAGGATGGAACCGCGGCTGACGCCGCTTCCCTGACAACCCCATCTGCCGAGGGGGCGCGAGAGAGCGCCCAGTTTGAAATGTCTGTGACCACCCAGGATGCCGGGCTTTCAAGGCGCGGCGCCCAATTCCCGATCCTTGTGGCAGCAGCCACCTGCGCCTTTGCTGGTGTCTGGATGTCGGTGCCCCTGTCGGCGGTGCTGCTGACACAGGCCGGTGCCTCGCCAGCGCTCGTCGGGCTTTACGCTGCCGCCGTCTGGGGGGCGGCTTTGCTATCGGCGCCGGGCTCGCCCTGGTTTGCCGGATGGGTGGGTGGGGCGCTGCGGCTGCATCAGTGGGCGGGCGCCGTCTGCGCGCTCGCGCTGGTGGCATTGGCCTTCAACCCGCCCATCTGGGCCTGGTTCATGATCGGGCCGCTGCTGGGCATGGCGTCCTGCCTGACCTGGTCCACGGCCGACGCGATTGCGGGAGCGCTGGCTCCTCCAGGGAAGGAAGGGCGCTACCTGGGCCTGTACCAGACCTTCGTTTCGGCCGCGATTGGCGGCGGGCCGGCTGTGCTGTGGCTCACAGGCGTGCGGGCGGAGGCCTTCTTCGCCTCGGCGGGCTTCATGCTGTTGGGGCTTCTCCTCTCCCTGCTGATGCGCGAACCCCAGGGTGCCGTGCCGCGCCGCTTGCGCGCCTCCCTGCCGCGGTTGATGCCGGTGGCGCGGATGATGCTCGCGCCGGCCGGGGCTGCGCTGCTCTGCGGGGCGCTGGAAGGCTCCGCCGGATCAGTGTTTCCGGTTCAGGGGCTTGCCATTGGGCTGGGCGCGGCAGCGGCGGCTTCGATCGTGGTGGCGACGGGATTTGGAAACATGTTGGCGCAGTATCCTGTGGGGCTGGCGTCCGATCGGTTCGGCACGCACCGGGCGCTGCTGGGCTGCGCGGTGGTGGTCGCGCTTGGTTCCCTGCTGTGGCCGCTTTTGGCGCCTGGCTGGGGCATCTGGCCGGTGCTGGCGGTCTGGGGTGGCGCGGCAGGGGCGATCTACACGCTGGGCATGGTTCGCGCAGTCCAGCGCTTCGCAGGGCCCGCGCGCGCACTGGGCATGGCGGGGCTGAACACCGCATATTTGCTGGGTGGTGCCATTGGCGCGCCGCTTGGCGGGTTGTTGCTGGAAACCATCCCCGGCTGGGGCCTCCCCGTGGCACTGGCCGTGGTGGCGCTTGCCGGCGGGCTGGGCTTGAGTGTGGCTGCGCTGCGGCGCGGCGGATAAGGGATGTACTGATGCGTTGGATGTTTTTGCTGCTGGCCCTCACTGCGACGGCTGCCGCCCAGGCACCGCAGGGTGAGTTGCCGCACCCTCGCCCGGCACCGCCGCCTGAGGGCTCCATTGCCGAGCCGGGCAAGCCCGGTTGGACCGTCTTCGAACAAACCGGCTGCTGGGTCTGGAACCCCAACCCTCAGCAGGAGGAGGTTGTGGTCTGGACCGGCCCCTGCCCCGAAGGCCCCGCGGAGGGCGAAGGCCTGCTCATCTGGCGCTTTGTCGAGGATAGCGCGCAGCGCGCCGAACGGTATGTGGGCACCATGGCGCGCGGGCGCATGCACGGCATTGGCACCTACCTCGATGCCCAGGGCGATGTTTACCAGGGCGAGTGGCAGGAAGGCCGCGAGCAGGGGCGTGGTCTGCGCGTCTGGGCGCTCGGCCGTTATGATGGCGAATGGCGCGAGGGCAAGCGCCATGGCCGCGGCATCATGTTCTGGATCAACGGAAATCTCTTTCGTGGCGAGTTTCGTGATGACCGGCCCGAAGGCCTGGGCGAGTACTACAGCGTCGAGGGGGGTTGGTTCCGTGGTGCCTGGCTCGCCGGGTGCTTCCGGGAAGGTGAGCGCCAGGCGTCCATCGGCCGCCCAATCGCAGAGTGTCCCTGAGGGGGGTTACTCCGCCAGGAAAGCGCGCACCGCCGCGGCCGTTTCGGCCGGGGCTTCCTCCATCGGGATATGCCCAAGCGCGGGGAAGGTCACCAGCCGGGCGTTCGGCAGCGCACGCAGGTAGTCTTGCGCGTTGGTGACCGGCACCATCCGGTCCTGCCCGCCCCAGAGCAGCAGCACCGGCATGCGGATCGTGGCCAGGATCGGCTCGGGCGGGAGCAGGACATGCTGGCCCATGCGGTCAACAATGGCCTGGCGCACGCCCGGTGCCAGCATCATGTCGCGGTAGCGCTCAAAGAGGGCCTGGGTCACCACTTTGGGGTCGCCATAGGCGGGCGTGAGTGAGCCGCGCAGCATCCCCTCGGGCAGCGTATAGGGCAGCACGCGCATCAGCATCGGCACCTTTGGCGGGCGATTGTAGTCCAGGCCAGGGCTTGCGAAGCCATCGGGCGCCATGAGCACCAGCTTCGTCACTCGCTCGGGATGGGCGGCAGCGAAGCGCCAGGCGATGCGCCCACCCATGGAGGTACCGATGACGGCCGCGCGCTCCACTCCCAGGCGCTGCATCAGCGCGAGAATGACGGCCTGGCCACGCTCCTCAGTGTAGTCGCCCGAGGGGTCGGGGCCGGTCAGGCCGAATCCGGGAATGTCGAACCGAATGACGCGGTGGGTCGTCTGCAGCTCCGCCGCCCAGTCATCCCAGGTGTGCAGCGAGGAACCAAAGCCATGCAGCAGAAGGATGGCAGGCGCTTCGCGCGGCCCGGTATCGCGGAGATGCAGCCGGGCGCCGGCGGCCTCCACGAATTGCGATGGGGCAGCGGCATAGCGCGCCTCCAACGCCGCGCGTGGCCTGTCTGGCGTGTAGAGCCACCAGAGAGCGACGATGAGCAGGACCGGCAAGGCCACGAGAATGTAGATCATGATCCGCTTCATGCCCCTGTTTCACCGGGATTGGCGAGAGATGTCCATGGGCCGGAGGAGCAGGAAGCTTCGCCATGGTTGATTTGTATGGCAAGCTGCCCGCGCGCTCAGCTGTCTCAACGCAGGAATTTCTGATGCTCCGCCTTGCCGCGCTCATGCTCCCGCTCCTCGCGCCACTCGCCGGGCAGGCCCAGACGGTCAGCTATTGCGCGGGCAGCGTGGTGGCTGATCTTTTCGACACCCGCGTGACGGCGGGTCAAGTCAGGCGCGCGACCTATTCAGTTGTGCTGCGCAACACGCAATCCGTACCGCGGCGGGTGCAGGTGAATGTCACCGCGAGCATATTGGACCGCCCAACTGGTTCCCCGCGCACGCTCAATGCCGGCCAGCGGGTCACGGTGCAGCTGGGCT
This sequence comes from Acetobacterales bacterium, assembly GCA_038247025.1. Classification (GTDB taxonomy): domain Bacteria; phylum Pseudomonadota; class Alphaproteobacteria; order Acetobacterales; family Acetobacteraceae; genus Roseococcus. The sequence goes on along the minus strand of JBBRVI010000035.1, from coordinate 7,805 downwards.
ATCAAATTCTCTCGGGCAATGCAGCGCTTCGGGGAGAAGCGCTGGCGAATGCCACGCGGGTCAGTTGCGTTTGACGGGAATCCAGGCCTCGCTGCGGCGCAGGGCGGGAATGGTCCAGGGCGGGTCATAAAACCACGCGCCGGCCTGCCCATCGGCGGCCCATGCGGTCCCGATCAGAGCCGCGCGCAGGCCAGCGGTGGCCTCCGCCACAGCATCGGAGGTGGTGAGGCCGGAAAAGCGCAGCACCGCCACTTCATTGGCCGGCAATTCGCGGATCGTGATCCTCGGATCGCGCGGGCGGGGGAGATTGGTCTGGGTGTAGCGGGCGGGCATGAAGAACCCTACGCGCCAGACCCCGTCACCGCCGGATTGCGCCACGGGTGCCGTCATTCCAATTCGCTCGCCAGCCGCCTGCGCCACAGGCGCGGTCATGCCAATGCGCTCGCTGGCGCTGTTTTCGCCGAAGATATAGGCGGCAAGGGGGCGGAAGGCCTGGTTGCGAGCCGCGACTTCGCTTCCCGTCACCTCCATCTCGGCGATGAGACGCGGGGCGTAGGAGCGGATTTCCACGTCACCAATGCGTTGAATAACGGTGAAGCTGGGTTCTTCGGTGCCGGAGCGCATGCCGAACACTGAGCACGCCGCCAGCAACGGCGCCAGCAGCAGGGCGACAAGGGGCTTCATGCGGGAGCCCATGGATGTACCGCGAGCAGCACCTGGAGGTGCGCCGCTGTGAGGAGGATGGCCGTCAAGGTCTCGATCATCCTTCGGAAATTGGGCGGCGGAGCCCGGGTGCCAAGTGACATGGCCCCGATGTCACGCCGCCCTCAGTCGGGGAGCATACCCGTGCGCTGAATCACGCTGCCCCAGCGCGCGGCATCCTCGCGCAGCTTCACCCCAAGCACTTCGGGCGGCTGGTCCACGGGTTCGATACCCAGCGCGCCCAGGCGGTCGCGCAGTTCTGGCAGGCGAAGGACCTCGCCCACGGCCTGGTTGATGCGCCTGACAATGGCGGCGTCCGTGCCGCGGGGGGCGACCAGGCCATGCCAGCCGGAGATGGCGATCCCCGTCAGCCCTGCCTCCTGCAGTGTCGGCACCTCGGGCAGCGCCGCGGTGCGTGTCGCGGTCGAGACTGCCAAACCCCGCAGCCGCCCTGCCTGCACGTGCTGTGTGACGGCGCCGATATTGATCATCACCCCCTGCAACGAGCCGCCCAACAGGTCATTCACCGCCAGCGCGCCGCCGCGATAGGGCGCATGGGTCCAGCGAGTTTCGGTCGCTTGCTGAAGCAGTTCGATCAGGAGATGGGACAGGCTGCCATTGCCTGGGGTGCCCACCGCGATGGGGCCGCGGCGGCTGAGTGAGACGAAATCGGCCAGAGTTGCGCCGGGGAAATCCGACCGCACCACCAGGATCTGCGGCACGGACGTGGCTTGCGCGACGGGCGCGAAATCCTCCACAGGATCAAAGGCAAGTCGGCGGAACAGGGCCTTGTTGATCGAGAGGCTGTCGGATCCCGCCACCAGAGTCAGGCCATCGGGCCGGGCGCGCACGCCCAATTCATAGCCAATATTGCTGCCGGCACCCGGATGGTTCTCGACCACAATATTCTGGCCCAGGACCGACCCCAGATGGCGCGCGATCAGCCGGGCCACGATGTCCTGGCTGCCTCCCGGCGCCACGGGAACGATGAGGCGAATGCCCCGATCGGATTGGGCCAGCACCGGGCTGGCGAGCGCCAGGGCAGGCAGGGAAAAAAGGCTGCGACGTAGCATGGCGGGAACTCCATTCCACGGTCCGGTTACCGGGCCGTGAGTAAAGAACTATTTCAATAGGTGATATAGATCGAGTCTCTGTTATAATCAACGTGAAATGGCTCGGTAATTTTCAGGGATCTTGCAGCATATCCCCGCAGAAAACGCATTGCTCCGCCCCAAACGCTTGTTTCACGCCCGGGCCGGCTGATATCGTCTCCCCATGAACGCCATCACCCCAAGCCCCGCCGCTGGCCTGATCGGCGCGATCGGCAACACGCCCCTCATTCGCCTGGCCCGCGCCAGCGCCGCCACGGGCTGCGATATCCTGGGCAAGGCCGAATTCATGAATCCGGGCGGCTCGGTGAAGGATCGCGCCGCACTCGCCATCATCGAAGGGGCCGAGGCGCGCGGCGAGTTGCGGCCGGGGGGACGCATTGTGGAAGGCACGGCGGGCAACACCGGCATCGGCCTGACGCTGGTCGGCAACGCGCGCGGCTATCGCAGCGTCATCGTGATGCCCGAGACGCAGAGCCAGGAGAAGATCGATTTTCTGCGCATGATCGGCGCCGATCTGCGCCTCATTCCGGCCAAACCCTACAAGGACCCCGGCAATTACGTCCATGTCTCGCGCCGCCTGGCTGAGGAGCTGAATGCCGAGGACCCTGGCTCCGCCATTTGGGCCAATCAATTCGACAATCTCGACAATCGCGAGGGCCATCGCCTCACCACGGGGGCCGAGATCATCGCCCAGGCGGGCGGGCGTATTGATGCCTTCACCTGCGCCTGCGGCACGGGCGGCACGCTGGCGGGTATCGCCATGGCGCTCAAGGCGCATGACGCGTCGACGCAGATCGTGCTGGCCGACCCGCTTGGCTCCGCGCTGTATTCCTGGCGCAAAACCGGCACGCCGGTGATGAGCGAGGGCTCCTCCATCACCGAGGGCATCGGGCAGTCGCGCGTGCCAGGCAATCTGGAGGGCGCGCCGATTGATGACGCGATCCAGGTGACGGACGAGGAAGCGCTGGTACAGGTATTTGACCTGACCCTTCATGAGGGGCTGTGCATCGGCGGCTCGGCCGGCATCAATGTCGCGGCCGCGGTAAAGCTCGCGCGCGCCATGGGGCCGGGGCACCGCATCGTCACCATTCTCTGCGATGGCGGTTCGCGCTATCAGTCCAAGCTGTTCAACCCGGAATTCCTGCGCTCCAAGGGGCTTCCCGTGCCAAGCTGGCTTGCATGACACTTGAGATCATCGAACTGGGCCGCGCCATCCGTGAGCGCGATCCCGCCCGGCCCTCCTGGCCGGAGGTGATCTTCTCCTATCCCGGGCTGCATGCCGTGCTGTGGCACAGGCTTGCGCATCGGCTTTACGCGGCCGGATTGCGGGGGCTGGCGCGCTTTATCTCACATCTGGGGCGCATGCTCACAGGCATCGAGATCCACCCCGGCGCCAGGATCGGCCGGCGTTTGTTCATTGACCACGGCATGGGCGTGGTGATCGGCGAAACGGCCACCATCGGCGATGACGTGACCATCTATCACGGCGTGACCCTGGGCGGGCTCTCGCTCAAGGCGGGCAAGCGTCACCCGGATGTGCTCGATGGCGCGATCATCGGTGCGGGCGCGCAGGTGCTGGGGCCGATCACGGTGGGGCGCAATGCGCGCGTTGGGGCCAATGCCGTTGCCGTGGCTTCCGTGCCTGACAACACGACGGTGGTGGGCATCCCGGCTCGCTGTTCAGGCCCGGATTGCCCTGAGACGGCGACGGTGGGCTACGGCTTGCCCGCCCAGGAAATTGACCCGGTGGGCGAGCGCCTCGCCGCGCTGGAAAGCGAAGTGAGGGCGTTGCGCGTCACGCTGGAGCAGCGCCGCGCCGGCTGAGTCAGCGCACGAAATAAAGCGTCAACTGTGGGAAGATGCTGAGCAAAACCAGGACCACCGCCGTCGTCAGGCAATAGGGGATGGTCCAGAGGAAAATGTCCCCCGGCTTCATCTTCGTCACTGCGGCCGCGATGAAAAGCGCAATCCCGACCGGCGGCGAGACCAGCCCCAGCACCAGGTTGATCGAGACCACCACGCCGAAATGCACGGGATCAATGCCGTAAACATCAGTCGCGATGGGCAGCAGGATGGGCACCACCATGATGAGGCCGGGAATGCCGTCAATCACCGTGCCGATTACCAGCAGGATCAAATTCACCAGCAGCATGAAGGAGATGGGGCCGGTCGCGATGGTCTGCATCCAGACCGCGATGTCCTGCGGCACCTTGCCGAAGGTCAGCACCCAGCCAAACACCGCTGCCGTCGCCACCATGAACAGCACCACAGCCGCGTTGCGCCCGGCGGCAAAGAGCATGCGCGGCAGGTCTCGGTCATGGAATTCGCGGGTGACGAAGCGGCCAATGACATAGGCCGCGAGACAAGCCACGGCAGCACTTTCCGTTGCGGTGGCCAAGCCCGTGGTGATGCTGCCGATGATGACGATGGGGATGGCCAGGGTCATGCTGCCATCGCGCAGCAATTTGAACCGCTGGCCCCAGCTCATCGGCGCTGGTACCGGGAAGGGCTGCAACAACCCGACGCAGAAGATGACCAGAAAGAAGCCCGCCGCCATCATCAGCCCGGGGATGATGCCGGCGAGGAACATGTCGCCCGTCGCCACGCGTGCCAGCACCGCATAGACCACGAACATCATCGAAGGCGGGATGATGGGGGCCAGCAGCCCCGCCGAAGCGGTGGTGGCCACGGAGAAGCGCCGGTCATAGCCCTCGCGGTCCATCTCGGGGACGATGACGCGGCTCATGATGGCGATCTGCGCGGCGGCCGAACCGAGGATGGAGGCCATCATCGCATTGGCCAGGATGTTGATGTAGGCGAGCCCGCCGCGCACCGTGCCGATAAAGGCCCGCGCAAGGCCGATCAGACGGGTCGTGATGCCCGCCCCGTTCATGATTTCGCCCAGGATCAGGAATAACGGGATGGCCAGCAGCCCGTAATTCTCCACCCCCCCGAACATCTGGATCGGGTAGGAGCCGAGCAGCACCTGGTTGTTCGTGGCAAAGATATAGGCGGCGGCCGAAAGGGCCAGCACGATGCCAATGGGCGCGCCGATGAAAAGCAGCCCGGCGAAGGCAATCCCAGTGATCAAATCTCCGCCTCCTGCCGCTCGGCGAAGGGCTGGCGTCGAAGCATGGCGGTGGCATCCTCCACCAGATTGGCGGTGGCATGCAGCGTCGTGGTCATGGCAAACCAGGGCATGACCAGGAAAAAGACCCATTTGGGCAGGTTCACCGTGGTCGGGCGTTCCTGATAGACCCCGTTGAAATTCACCTCGAAGAAGGTCTGAAGGTTGCCCCCGCTGGCGATCAGCGTCGGCAGGTCGAACCACCACCAGCACAGCACCAGCATCAGCACACCAAAGGCCAGCACCAGCAGGTCCACGATGACGCGCGCCACATGCCGCAGGGTGCCGGGCAGCGGGTCGGTCAGCAGCGTCACCGCGAAATCCATTCGCTGGTGCACGAGAAGCGAGGCGCCGATGAAGCAGGCCCAGACCATGGCAAACACCGCCGCCTCATCCACCCAAAAGAGCGAATAATTGAGGCTGCGGGTCACCACGTTCAGCAGCACCAGCCCCAGGACGAGGGCCATGCAGAAGATAAGGCCAAGACGCTCCAGCGCGGCGACGCCCAGGCTGAGACGGCGCACGCTGAGACGGCGCACGCTTCAGCCGCGCGGATAGGCGGCGCGCAGCTGGGCCAGGGCCGGGGCGCGCGGTCCCCATTGGCGGTCGAACTGCGCCACCGCATCGCCGAAGAATTCCGGGCCCACCGGGCGGACCTGCATGTTGCTCGCGCGCAGCGTGGCACCCTGGCGGGCCTCGCGCTCGGGCATGCCGTCGCAGATCGCGTCGAGTGATTCGGTCATCGCCGCGCGGATCAACTCGCGGTCGGCGGGCGTGAGTGTCGCCCAGACCCGCGCCGAAACCAGGCCCGCCGCCGGGAAGGCGAAGTGGTTGGTCAGCAGCATGGTGCGGCAGATTTCCTGGAAGCGATTGTTGATGATGCTCTCGAAATCCAGGTCCACGCCGTCAATCTGGCCGTTGGTCAGTGCCTCGAAAATCTGCGGCAGGGGCAGCGGAGTGGGCGCCATGCCGATCATGGTGAAGAAGTCGCGTGTGGGCGCGGCGGGGGTGATACGCACCTTCTTGCCGCGCAGATCGGCCAGCGTGGTCGTCTGGTCGCGCGTGATGATCTGACGCATGCCCACCATGGCGTAGCGGATGCCCACACAGCCAATGGCCTGGGGCAACCCGTTGAGCAGACCCAGCGCGATCGGGTTGCGCAGCATGGCCACCGCGGCCTCGATGTTGGGGACGATGAAGGGGGCGTGCAGCGCGCCGAAGGCATCCACGCGGTTGCTGATCTCGGATGTGGTCATCAGGCTCATGTCCAGCGCGCCGGTTTGCAGCTGCTGGAGCATGGCGGCCTCGTTGCCGAGCTGGCCCGAGGGAAACAGCGTAACCGTGAAGCGCCCGCCCGAGGCGCGGTTCAGCGAAGTCCCGAAGGTGGCGAGTTGCTGGTTCCAGGTGTGCGCGGGCGGCGTGATCAGGCCCAGGCGAAATTCACGCGCCGCCTGGGCGCGGGCGTGCAACGCCGGCAGGGCAAGGGTGGCGGCCCCTGCGGTGAGAGCGGTACGGCGGGTGAGGGAACGCGTCATGCAAACTCTCCGTCGGGGTGGCCGGGCTTTGGGACCCAGGCTTGTGTATCTGGACCAGTGTCGCATTTCTGTGCGGCATGGACAGAGGCATTGCAAGACGAAATAATGCGTCCACGACCGTCGGTCCGATCTTTCCGAACCTGCAACCTGCGGATTCTTGATGAAATCTGACGCACAGCGCATTACCCATGTCTGGATCACCTGGAGCCGACCCGATGAAACTCGCCCGCCGCACAGTTCTGGCCACCGCCGCGCTGATACCCGCCAATGCCTTGGGCCAGGCCGCCTGGCCGCAGCGCCCGGTGCGCTTTGTCGTGCCCTTCGCCCCCGGCGGATCGGTGGATACCATGGCGCGCACCATCGCGACGCGCATGCAGGAGCGCACGGGCCAGACCGTCACGGTCGAAAACCGCGCCGGCGGCAACGGCACGGTGGGTGGCATCGCCGTCTCCCAAGCGGCACCCGATGGTCACACACTGCTGGTTTCCGCCAGTTTGCAGACCCTCGCGCGCCTGGTGATGCGCGCACCGGGCTATGATCCGCTGACCGACCTCAAGCCCATCGCGCGTACGGGCGAGGGGCCTTGCATCATCGCCATCAACCCCAGCCGCGCGCCCACCACCATGGCCGAGTTGGCAACAGCCGCGCGCGCCACCCCGCGCGAATGGTCCTTCGGCGTTTCGGGCATGGGGGCTGCCGGGCACCTGGCCTCGATCGAATTCGTGCGGCAGATCGGCGCGGACATCACCTTTGTGCCCTATCGGGGCACCAGCCCCGCCCTGGTGGACCTGATGGGCGGGAGCATCGGCGTCCAGATCGACCCGATGCTGGCGATGCTGCCGCCGGTGCGCACTGGCAATCTGCGCGGCATCGCGCTGACCGCGCCGCAGCGCAATCCCGCCGCGCCCACCATCCCCACCACGGCCGAGGCCGGTTTCCCCAGCGTGGACGCACATTCCTGGTGGGCCGTCTGGGCGCCGCCGCGCACGCCCGATGCCATCGCCGCGCTCATCGCAGCCGAGGTCGAGGCCATCATCGGGGAGGAAGCGGTGCGTGCGCGGCTGACGAGCCTGGGCATCGTGCCACTGTTCCAGGCCGGCGCGGCGCTGGATGCCTTCATCGCGCAGGATTTCCAGAAAGCGCAGGGGCTGCTGCGCCTCGCACGCGTCGAGCCCGAATAGGCCGTCAGGCTGCGGCCAGCAAAGGGCGGTGCGTGGCGCAGAATGCGTCCACCGCCGCCACATAACGGTCGCACTCGGCCTGGCCCACGGGCAGGCTGAGCGCCACCATGCCGCGCCGCGCGATGTAGATGCCCGCCGCCATGACATC
>JBBRVI010000034.1:0-18555 GCA_038247025.1 Acetobacterales bacterium | reverse complement strand
CTTCGGTTCCAGCGGCGAATTGCTGAGCAACGGCGATTTTAACGTGCACCTCCCTGCGGTGGTGCCGGTGCCAGTGCCGGTGCCGGTGCCAGTGCCGGTGCCGGTGCCGGTGCCGGTGCCGGTGCCGGTGCCAGTGCCAGTGCCGGTGCCAGAGCCAGAGCCAGAGCCAGAGCCAGTGCCAGTGCCAGTGCCGGTGCCAGAGCCCCAGCCGCTCCCGCAGCCGGGCACCCCACCCGCTGCGCCGAACCTGCTGCGGATCGCCCTTTCAGGCGACAGCTGGCAGGAGGCGCCGCGCTACGTGGTCCTGCTCGACGGCGTGCAACAGGGCGGGGAACGCGCGGTCCAAGCCTCACGCGAGGCGGGCGAGCAGGAGATGATCACTCTTTCGGGCGATTTTGCCAGCCACAGCGCGGCCGTCACCATCCGCTTCCTCAATGACGCATGGGGCGGCAACGAGGGAGCCGATCGCAACCTCTATGTCGAGGGAATGTGGTTGGACGGCGTCAACCAGGGCAAGACTGCTAGCCTGCTGCAGAATGGCGATGCGGTCTTCCAGATCGCGCCGGCGCCGGTGCCTGCACCAGCCGATACCCGCGCACTTGCCATCTCGCTCTCGGGGCAGAGTTGGGCTGGCCAACCGATCGCAATAGTGCTGGTTGATGGGCAGGAGAGGTTCCGGGGCGAAATTGCGGCACAGCACGGCAAATCCACGGAGTGGCATGCGCTGGGCGACGTGAGCCGCACCAAAGCGCATGACATCACGGTCCGCTTCTCCAATGATGCCTGGGGCGGCCACGCGGCCGCCGACCGCAACCTTTATATTGACGCCCTCTTTGCCGATGGTGTGCCATTCGGCTCGACCGGCGAGTTGCTGATGAACGGCGATTTCAACGTACATCTGGCTGCGGTTTCGGCGCAGCCAATACCCCAGCCAATACCCCAGCCAATACCCCAGCCAATACCCCAGCCAATACCCCAGCCAATACCCCAGGCAATACCCCAGCCAGTGCCCCAGCCGGGGCCCCAGCCAGTGCCCCAGCCGGTCCCTCCACCGATGACGCCGGTCGCAGTGCCGAATTTGCTGAAGATCGCCTTGTCAGGCGACAGCTGGCAGGAAGCGCCGCGCTACCTGATCCTGATCAATGGCGTGCAGCAGGGTGGGGAAGGGACGGCTCATGCCTCGCACGCCGCGGGCGCGAACGAGGTGCTGACCCTGGCGGGCGATTTCGCCAGCCACACCGCGGCTGTCACCATCCGCTTTGTCAATGACGCATGGGGGGGCCACGCGGGAGCCGATCGCAACCTCTATGTCGAGGGGATCTGGCTGGACGGCGTCAACCAGGGCAAGACCGCGAGCCTGCTGCAAAACGGCGATGCGGTCTTCCAGATCGCGCCAGGTCCGCCTGTGGTGCAGAGCCAAGGCGCGGGGCCCGACAGCCTGCGCGTGATGATCTCGCAGGATGCCTGGCAGGGGGATGCACGGTTCCTTTTGCTGGTTGATGGTGTGCAGATGGGTGGCGAGCACGCGGCCCAGGCGTCCCGCGCGGTGGGCGAGGCCGAGATCTGGGAGCTGCGCGGCAACTTCATCGGCTCGCAGCCGAACCAGCTCGCAGTGCGATTTCTCAATGATGGTTGGGGCGGCGATGCGTCACAGGATCGAAACCTCTACGTCGAGCACCTGGCGCTCAACGGTTCGGACCTCCACGCGCAAGCGTCGCTCTTTGGCGCAGGCGATGCGGTTTTCGGCTTCTGAGAAAGCGGCGAAGCGGGCTGGCCGGCGCAAGGCCGGCGTTACAAAAGGAGCTGATCCCAACACTGGCGCAGATCAAGCCTGGGTATTGCCCCTTTCGTCCCCACGCGCCGTGCGGAAGGCCATGGCTAGGGGCGCAACACGTCAGGCAGGTTCTGGTGAGTTTGGCGACATAGGTCATTCACCACCGCAAAAGACCTCAACTTGGCCATGGACGCGCAACCGCTGGAGCCTCAATTTTAAAACTTTCGACACGATGCGACGATTTCTCTGCAACCAATCAGCTCCTCCAGGCGTATTGATGACGTAAAAACGTCAACAATTATGCCTGGAGCGTATGTCCATGAACGCGTTGTCGAAAAACTTTTCGCTTGACGGGCTCAGCGGCCACCCTGAGCAGAATCATCGCATTAACGGCCACGCGCCGCCAGGTGGGGCTTTGGCCTTCCGCGTCAGGCCAGACGGCGCTTCCCCTCCAGCGCAGCGTCCGGCTTCCGACACGAACAATCGGACCCCGACGCAGGACGACGCTTGGGTCGGCCGCAGGATCAAGGAGGAGCGGCGCGCGGCCGGTCTTACGCAAAAGGAGATTGCGCAGATTGTCGGCGTCACGGGTGCGCAGTTTCATCGTTACGAGACGGGGTTGACCCGTGTCGCGGCAAGCCGGCTCATGTCCATCGCCGCGACCTTGAACATCCGCCCTGAGGCGCTGATGGGCGTGGCTGCGCCGGCGCCCGTCAGGGCACCTCTCCCCACGGCCATTCCAAACGGCACCGACGACTTGCTTGAATTGGTGGAGGTCTTCGCGAGCATTATGGATCCACGGCGGCGCCATGCCCTGCTCACCATGGCGCGGATGATCGCCACCGAGGAGCGAGTGCCGGCGGTTGCCCCTGTTGAGACGTGAGCCGGACATGCGGGCTCGGCCCCGTACAGGCGCTATGGCGCTGTAGGCCGACGGCAAACGCGACGCTTTGCAGGTCTTGAAGCGCCGTGCGGACTGGCGGCGTGGACTTTCCTGCAAGGCGTCGCGCCGCGCGGTCTAGGCCGGCAGCACTTGCGGATCGGTACAATTGGAGCTGAGGCGCCGGCGGCCAGCTTGGCGCGCAGGCATTACACATGCCACTATAGCTCAACGTTGTTCGAACATCTTGATCCGATCAATTGCAACTATTTGAGCGGATGATGTTCCAGCGCTAGCACGTCTCGAAGGAGGTTTGCTGTCCTCAGCTCCACAGCAATGACGCTGTTGGGCTCAGGGTCAGACCAAGTGTCGCTCAATCAGGTCCAGGACTTGTTGCTTCAAAGCCTCCAGCGGGACCCCGGTGCCATCAAGCACGAGGTCAGCCGTAACGGGTGGCTCATACGGGCTGGTCACGCCGGTGAAGTTCTCGATCTCGCCGCGCCTGGCTTTGGCGTAGAGTCCCTTCACGTCGCGTTCCATGCAGATTTCTATGGGGGTATCCACGAAGATTTCGAGGAACTCGAACTCGCCCAGCATCTCACGCACCATTTGCCGCTCGGCCCGAAAGGGTGAGATGAAGGACGCTAGGACAATAAGGCCCGCATCCACCATGAGCTTGGCAACCTCGCCCACGCGACGAATGTTTTCCACACGGTCCTGGTCGGTGAATCCCAGGTCACGGTTGAGGCCGTGGCGCAAATTGTCGCCGTCCAGCGAGTAGGTGTGGCGGCCTGCTTGGTGCAACGCCTGCTCAACCAGCTTGGCCACCGTGGACTTGCCAGAGCCCGAAAGGCCGGTGAACCAGAGCACCAATGGCCTCTGGCCGAGGGCTGCGCCACGCGCCGCCTTGTCAATCAGGAACTGCTCGTGGTGGACGTTGCTCGCGCGCCGCAGCGCGAAGTTGATCATCCCGCAACCCGCGGTGCGGTTCGTGAAGCGGTCCACCAGGATGAAGGCGCCGGTCAGGCGGTTCTGCGCATAGGGGTCCATCGGGACGCGCTGTGCGGTGCTGAGATTGCAAAGGCCGATTTCGTTCAGCGAAAGCCGCGTGGCCGATTGGTGATCCAGCGTCGCCACATCCACGCGATGCTTGATGGTCGTGATGGAGGCGGTGGTCCAGACATTGCCGATCCGCAACATGTACTGGCGGCCGGGAAGCATCGGCTCCTCATCCATCCAGAGCACATGGGCGGCGAATTGGTCCGCCACAGCTGGCCGCTCCGCGATGGGGGCCAGCATGTCGCCGCGCGCCACGTCCACTTCATCAGCCAGGCAGATCGTGACGGCTTCGCCGGCTGTAGCGCGCTCCTGCTCGCCCGCCGGGCCAAGAATGCGGCTCACATGGCTGGTCACGCCTGACGCCGCGACCACGACATTCTCCCCCACAGCGACGGAGCCGCTGGCGACCGTGCCAGAAAATCCACGGAAGTCCTGGTTGGGGCGGTTCACCCACTGCACCGGGAAGCGAAAGGGAATCTGGGAGAGATCTTCCTCGACGCTCACGCTTTCGAGGTGGTCCAGGAGCGTCTGGCCGCGATACCAGGGAGTGTTGCCCGAGCGCGAAGTGACATTGTCGCCGAAGCGGCCTGATACGGGGATCGGCATCATGGTGCGGAATCCGAGGCTTGCCGCAAAGGACGCATACTCGCCGACGATCCGGTCAAAGACCTGTTGGTCAAAATTGACCAGATCCACCTTGTTCACCGCAAGCACCACATGCCGAATGCCGAGCAGCGAGCAGATGTAGGAATGCCGCCGCGTCTGGGGCAGCAAGCCCTTGCGCGCATCCACCAGGATGATGGCAAGCTCGGAGTTGGAGGCGCCCGTCGCCATGTTGCGCGTGTATTGCTCGTGGCCTGGGCAATCGGCCACGATGAAGCTGCGCCGCGGCGTGGTAAAAAACCGGTAGGCGACGTCTATGGTGATGCCCTGCTGTCGCTCCGCCTCCAGGCCATCAACCAGCAGGGCCAGGTCCACCTCCTCGCCCACCGTGCCATGCTTGCGGCTGTCACGTGTGATGGCAGCCAGCGTGTCCTCCATGATCATCTGGCTGTCATAAAGCAGCCGGCCGATCAGCGTGGACTTGCCGTCATCCACGGAGCCACAGGTGAGGACCCGAAGCAGCCCCCGCGAGAGCATGGTGGAGTCCATCAGAAATACCCCTCACGCTTCTTGCGTTCCATGGAGGCTTCCTGGTCGTTGTCAATGAGGCGGCCGTGGCGTTCGGAGACGCGGGAGAGCCGAAGCTCCTCCAGCACCTGCTGCAGCGTTTCCGCACGGCTTTCATGGGCGCCGGTCAGCGGCCAGTCGCCCATGGTGCGGAAGCGGACCCACATCAGTTCAACCTGCTCGCCGGGTTCGAGCGGCATGCGCTCATCATCGCGCATGATCAGCGCACCGGAACGGCGCAGAACCGGGCGCTCGGCCGCAAAATAGAGCGGGACGACCGGGATGCGCTCGGCCGCGATGTAGTCCCACACGTCCAACTCGGTCCAGTTCGAGATCGGAAAGACGCGCATGGTCTCGCCGGGCGCGATCCGTGTGTTGTAAAGCCCCCACAATTCCGGCCTCTGCCCACGCGGCTCCCACACATGGCCGGATGCTCGATGGGAGAAGACTCGTTCCTTCGCGCGGGCCTTTTCCTCGTCACGGCGGGCGCCGCCGAGGGCCGCGTCATAACCGCCCATGTCCAACGCCTGCTTCAGCGCCTCGGTGCCCATGACATTCATGTGGACTTGGCTGCCATGGGTCAGCGGACCGATCCCGCGGGCCAGGCCGTCGGCATTGGTGTGGACGATCAAACGCGCATTCAGTTCAGCCGCCCGGCGATCCCGGAATTCCAGCATGGCGCGGAAATCCCAACCCGTTGCGATATGAAGAAGTGGAAAAGGAATGCGGCCGGGCGCAAAGGCTTTCATGGCCAGGTGCAGCAGGACGGAGCTGTCCTTCCCGATGGAATAGAGCAGGACTGGGTTGCGAAAACTGGCGGCAGTTTCGCGCAAGATGGTGATCCCCTCGGCCTCCAGCCGCCGAAGATGGGGGCTGAGCGAGTGGGGTTGGACGGGCCGCATGGATGTTTTCCCGTTCGTCGTAAAATCGGCGTGCTGCGAGCCTGTCATGGCAACATACCACGGATTCCAAACAGGCGTATCATGCCACCCCTGCGCACCCCCGCCACCTTGCCAAGAAGAATGCTGCATCTCCGGTTGGGTGTCATCCCATGTTTGAAACGCAGCTTAGCACTTGTGGAGGCTTGGCATTCGGGTTGGCTGGATCGGACGTCCCATTCTCGCTATCGTTCGCAGCAGACCCACCGAGGAGACTGCCATGCTGACCCGTCGCGCCCTGCTTGCATCGCCTGCCCTTCTGCCGGCGGCCGCTTCGGCACAAGCTTGGTCCCCCACGCGTTCAGGCCGGATCATTGTGCCGTTTACCGCAGGTGGTGCGACAGATGTCACCGCGCGCATCATGGCAGAGCGCCTCTCTATCCTGCTGGGCCAGAGCTACGTGGTGGACAACCGGCCCGGCGCAGGCGGCAATCTGGGCGTTGAAATGGCCGCCAAGGCCGAGCCCGATGGGCATACCCTGCTGATGGGCACGATCGGCACGGTTAGCATCAACCAATTTCTTTACCCGCGCCTGCCCTTCGACCCCGCGCGGGATTTCGCCTCCGTCGCGCTGGTGAACCAAGTGACCAATGCCATTGTGGTCCATCCGGCTGTCCAGGCGAATACCCTGCAGGAATTGCTGGCCCTGGCGCGCCGCCAGCCGGGCCGGCTGAACTATGCTACCCCTGGCAATGGCACCTCAGGCCACATGTCAGGCGAATATCTGAAATTCCGCACCCAGGTGGATATCGGCCACGTCCCTTATCGCGGCACCGGGGCGTTGATGCCCGATCTTCTGGGCGGGCGCGTCGAGATCGCTGTGGATAATCTGCCGGCCTATCTGCCCCACATCCGCGAAGGGCGGCTGCGCATTCTGGCGGTCACGAGCCGCGAGCGATGGTTCGCCGTACCGGACGTTCCGACTGTGATCGAAGCTGGTATCTCGGACTTCGGGGCCGTGGCCTGGTTCGGCATCCAGGCCCCCGTCCGCACGCCCCGCCCAGCGTTGGACCGGCTGACCGCCGCCTGCCTGGAAATTTGCGCCGAGCCCGCGACGATCGCTCGCTTTCGCGATCTGGGGGCCACGGCTTCGCCGCTGGACGGCCCCGCCTTCGATCGCTTCATCGCGGCGGAGAACGAGAAATGGCGCGAGGTCGTGAGGGTTGCCAATATCCGGCTGGAGTAGAGGCCGCAATAAGGCCGTCAGGTGATCTTGGAAGCGATCCAGTCCTTCATTTGGCCCTTCGGCATTGCACCAACCTTGGTGTCCACCGGCTTGCCGTCCTGGAAGAGGATCATCGTGGGGATGCCGCGCACCGAATAGGTGTTCGGCGTCATTGGGTTGTCGTCTATATTCACCTTCGCAATCGTGAGCTTGCCTTCATACTCCTTGGCGATCTCGTCGAGGATCGGGGCCACCATGCGGCAGGGGCCGCACCATTCGGCCCAGAAATCCACCAGAACTGCTCCCTTCGCCTCCAGAACGTCCTGCTGGAAGCTCTCGTCGCTCACGGCCTTGGTCAATTCGCTCATGGGGGGACC
Organism: Acetobacterales bacterium; assembly: GCA_038247025.1. GTDB lineage: Bacteria > Pseudomonadota > Alphaproteobacteria > Acetobacterales > Acetobacteraceae > Roseococcus. The sequence goes on along the minus strand of JBBRVI010000034.1, from coordinate 11,192 downwards.
CTCTGTTCTGGTCGCGCTAAGTTTGTATCTCACGCGTTCCAGGTCAAGCGGGCGCATGCTCGTCCAGCAATTCTGCCGGCAGAGGCATTACCTGCGCACCATAGGTCCAGACCAGGGCGCTCTCCACACGCCGCCCCGGGAAAGCCAGGCGCAGCACGGCTCGATAGGCAGCCATCTGCCTTAGATATGCCCGCGGTGACGCCGTGGGCGCGGCAGGAGGCGGACGGTTCGTCTTGTAATCCAGGATGGTGATGGTGTCCGATGTAATGAGAAGCCGGTCCACCTGACCCAGGATCAACCTGTCACCCACGCGCCCGGCCAAGGGTGCCTCGGCCAGGCTGCCAGGGCCAAAGGCAGCTGCGATGGCAGGGTGGGCCATCACCCCCAGCACCTCTGTCAGGGTCTCCGCCTGCTGCGCGGCACCAAGGCCGTGGCCAGGGCGGGCGAGGAAAGCGCGGCCAGCCGCTTCACGTTGATCGTCGGGCAGGTCGGGCAGGGATTGCAGCAAGGCGTGGATCAGGTTGCCCCTCTGGAAGCGCCTGCCCAGCGGATCGCCCGGAGCATGAGGGGCCGCGGCCGGAAGATCTGCCTCCTCTTTCTGCATATGGGAGGGCGACGCGACACCCGGCGCGGGGGCGGCGGCAGCCGGCTGCCGAGCCCATACAGGCAGCGCTGCAGCGGTTTCGCCGGTGTGCCGGGCTTCCTCCCGGCGGACGTCACGCTGGGATGAAGCAAGGCGCCGCAGCGGGCCAGCGGCGAAGCCGGTGCCATCCGCGCCCCAATCGGCCGGGGTGAAGGGCGTATCCTCACCCACCAGGGCGAAGCCGGCCGCGACCTTCGCATACCAGCAGCCCTCGGCGGGCCCGTTGCTGCCATGCCAGCCGCAGACCAGCAGCCGGTCCTCGGCGCGGGTCAGCGCCACATAAAGCAGGCGATTGCTCTCCTCCGCCTCGCATACGGCGCGCTCGGCGTCGGCCTCGGCATAAGCCGGCGCATTGAAGCCGGTTTTGCGAGGCGCCCAGAGGGGAAGCTCCTCCTTCGTCCAACGCAGCCCGGCCGATTGCGGCGGCGCTCCGGTGGTGTCGGGCAGGATGACGATGGGCGCCTGCAACCCCTTCGCGCCGTGGACCGTCATCACGCGCACCAGGTTCGCGCTGGTCTCGGGCTCTCGCTTCACGATGGAGCTGGCGCGGCGCAGCCATTGGAGGAAGCCCTGAAGCGAGGCGGGGTGCGCGCGTTCATGCGCCATGGCGGCGGTGAGCAACTCGTCCAGCGGGTCCGCCGCATCTGGACCGAGGCGCGCCAGCAGCAGCGCCCGCCCACCGCGCTCGCCCAGGATTTCGGCGATCAGCGCATGGGCGGGCACATGGTCGGCGCGGGCAGTGAGCGCGGCCAGGAGATCGGCGGCGCGGCCTGTGGGCGTCTCGCCGCCGCGCTGCGCCATCAGGGCGGCGTAAAGCGAGCCGGCGCGCCCGTGGGCGAGGGCAAAGAGCGCTTCCTCATCCAGCCCAAAAATGGGTGACTTCAGCGCCGCAGCCAGTTGCAGGTCATCGCCGGGCAACAGGATTGCATCGAGCGTGGCGAGCACATCCTGCACCGCCAATTGCTCGATCAGAACCATGCGGTCCACACCGCCGACCGGCACGCCGCGCTCCTTCAGGGCGCGCACCAATTGCCCGAGAAAGGCGTTGCGTCGCCGCACAAGCACCAGGATGTCGCCAGCACGGATCCGGCGGCCTTCCGCGGCGTCCCCCTCATGGCGCGCATCCAGCCGCTCATGGCCGATCATGTGCTGGATGCGCGCGCCCAGTGCGGCGGCAAGCCGCGCGTCCGCGCCGGATTCCGCCATGGGGGCATCTGGCACGGCCCAGGCAGGCGGGTCCTCCGGCTTGTCCTGGGATTGCAGGGGCCAGAGCTCGACCAGGCCAGCGGCCCCCTCGCGGTCGGGCAGATGGCGCAGAACCTGGCCTTCGCCGACCACGCCGGCGCGTGCCGCACCTTGCTCGAACACCGCATCCACCAGGGTGAGGATGGGCGGGGCGGAGCGGAAGGAGACCTCCAGCGGGACTGACCGGAATTGCAGGCCCGCGGCAGTGATGTCGCGGGCGAATTCCTTTTCGCTGCTCGGCAGGCCGCCGGCATCCGCACCCTGGAAGCCATAGATGGATTGCTTGATGTCACCCACCGCGAAGATGGTGCGCGGCGGTGCGTTCTGGCGCGTCCCCTGGCCGGCGAAGAAGTCGCCCGTCAGCGCGCGGGCGATGCCCCATTGCTCGGGGTTGCTGTCCTGCGCCTCGTCCAGCAGCACGTGGTCCAGGCCGCCATCCAGCTTGAAGAGCACCCAGGCCGCGCCTGGATTTTCCAGCAGCTTCTTCGCTGCCGCGATCAGGTCGTCATAATCCAGCCGCCCCAGGCGCTGCTTGGCCGCGGCGAAGCGGCCCAGCACGGGGATGCCCAGCACCAGCGCGGCCTCGGTGGCGCGCAGCAGGGCCACGGCTTCGAGTTGTCCGCGCAGGCGCAGAATCCGCTCGCCCTCGCTCTCGCAGATGGCCTGGATGAAGCTTTGATTGGCGCCGGTCTTCTGGGTTGCGAACCTGACCCGCACCTTGCCCTTGTCGGTCAGGAAAAGCCCTTCCCAATCTGCCAGCATGGCCTGGCGGGCGGGGTCATCGTGGGCAAGCCAAGCCTTCATCGCCGCCCCGCAAGGTGCATCGGTTTTCTCGCTGCCCAAAGCGAGCATGGCGGCGGCACGCGCGAGATCGCGCTCATCGGCGGGGGTCGCGGCTTCGCGGCGCAGGCTGGCTTCGTCCGTCTCCGGGTCGAGGTCGAGGCGGGCGGCGATTTCCGCCACCAGAAGGCGCAAGCCACCCAGATGGGAAATCCCCGTCTGCAGCATGGGTTCCGCCCGGCGCAACTCGCCCATCAAACCACTCAGGCCCTTGGCGGTGCTGAGTGCGGCGAGGCGCTCCAGCGCGGGGCTCACCACCAATTCCGCTTCCCGCGCGCTGGCGAGTTCGGCCGCCGCGTCCATCTCCTCCAGCACGGCGAAACCGGGGGGCAGCCCGGCCTCCAGCGGAAAACCGCGCAGCAGCGACTGGGCGAAGGCGTGCAGCGTGGCGATGCGCATGCCGCCGGGCAGTTCCAGCACGGCGGCGAAGCCGGCGCGCGCGCGCGCCACCTCCTCATCGCTCGGCGCATGACCGAGCAGCTGGCGCAGCTCCTTGACCAATGTTGGCAAAGCCGCGACGGCCCATCCGCCCAGCCGCGCATTGAGGCGCGTGGCCATTTCGGCCGAGGCGGCCTTGGTGAAGGTGAGGCACAGCAGGCGCTCCGGCCGCGCCCCGCCCAGCATGAGGCGCAGCAGCCGGTCGGTCAGCAGCTTGGTCTTGCCCGAGCCGGCCGAGGCGGTCACGAAGGCCGAGACTGCAGGGTCCGAGGCTTCGGATTGGCGCAACTCGGCAATTTCACGCGCGGTTTGCTCGCGCGGCCGGTTCAGACCCTTCGGATCATCGGACGCACTCACCCTTCGCCCTCCGCCTCGGACGACCATTCGGCAGTGCGTGCCAGATGCCGATAATCCATGGCAGCCTTGCGTCGCGGATGTGGGTGGGCGGGGAAGCTGGCCTCCCCCAGCAGGAAGCGATCCGCAAGCCGATGCAGCGCGGCCTGCGCCTGCGTGATGGCGGCAGGAATATCCATCTTCAAACCCTTCACCTCACCCGGCTCGCTGGCCCCCGTCAGGCGCCAATATTCCAGCACGCTGACGGTCGCGCCGGGGATGCCGCCAAAGCCGCCTTGCTCCGCCATCCAAGCTTCCAGAGGCAATTGCGGTGCGGTGCCGGCCTCTACATCACGCCTGGAGGGGACTGTGCCGGTCTTGTAGTCCAGGATGCGCAGCGTGTGGTCGGCACGGCGATCCACGCGGTCGGCGCGGGCTTCCAGCGTGATGATCCCGCCCGGCCGCTGTACGGCGATGCTCGCCTTCACCTCGGCCCAACTGGCCAGAAGCCCCCCGCGCTGCTGGCCTTCCAGCCCGCGCAGGAATTCACCGATACGATGCAGGCGCGGTGTCCAGAGCGCAGCGACTGCCGGGCGCAAACCCGCCCCGGCCAGCGCGTATTCTGCCGCCGCATCCCACAACGGCCGCGCCAAAGCCTCACCCGGCCAGGCCTGTGGCAAGCCAGCCAGGAAGCGGTGGATCGTGGCATGGATCAGGTTGCCGTAATCCGCGGCACCCGGCTCCTGCTCCAACGGGTCCAGCGCGGATAGTTTGAGGATGCGGCGGGCGTAGAATCCGTAGGGATCACCGATCAGCATGGCAACATCGCTGACCGTCACGCGCTCTGGCCGGGCCTCCCGCGGGGGGGCGGGGGCGGGGCGTTTGCAGGGCGTGATGCGCGTGGGTTGATCCAGCGCGCGCGCCCATTGCGTGCAGGGCTCGGCGGGCAGCGAGAGGCCCTCCTGCCCCTTGAGGAAAATATCCAGCCGCGTGAGCCAGCGCGCCGGCACGGCCGGGCTGCCGCCGCGCCGTGCCGCGCGCGAGAGCACCGCCCGCCCTGACGCCGAGGCGGTGAGCAGGAAATCCGCCGCCACGCGCCCGATTCGCAACTCCGGCGAGGGCAGGCCGAATTCGCGGCGCATGGGGCGGCTCATCCAGGGGCCTGGATCGCTGGCCTGGGGCCACACGGTCTCGTCCAGCGCGCCGAGCACCACCAGGTCAAAATCGAGCAGCCGGGCTTCCAGCAGGCCCAGGATTTCCACCTGTGGATGCGCCGAATCGGGCCGCCCGCGGGAGATACGCGGCGCGCGGGTGCTGCCCTGAGCCAAGGCGGCGTCGAACAACCCTGGCCAGTCGGCCGGCGAAAGCGGCGGTAATTCCGCCATGGCAGGTGCGAGGGCGGCGAGGTGTTGGGCCAGCGCTTCGCCTTCGGCCTGGGCGTAAAGCCGCAAGCCACCTGGCAAGGCGGGGGTGGTGGCCAGCGCCTCGGCGGCCCTGAGGTGTTCATCCAGCAGATCAGTTGGCGGGCGCAGCGGGCTGCGCGGCAGGGCGGTGAAGGGGCCAAGGCAGGCTTCCAGCGCATCTAGCAGCGCGGCAAGGCGCGGATCAGGATCCCCGCGCTTGCTGGCCAAAGCGGCGCGCAGCCCTGCAAGGCCCGGCCCCGGCGGGGATCCCCGCAAAATGCCAAGTTCCAGCGCCTGCGTGGCGGCCAGCCAGTCGCCGCGCTCCATCCCGCCGGCGCAAAGCGGGTGCTTCAGCACGGAAAGCAGCGCAACCGGCCCACATCCCCCTGCCGCGAGCTGCGCGATCAGCCGCAGGAAAGCGCCAGGCGGCGTGTCGGAAAGCGGCTGGCCCGCACTGTCATCGGCCAGGATGCCATGGCGCGGCAATTCGGCGGCCACGCGCCGGGCGAGGTCTCGATCAGGGGTCACCAGCGCGGCGCGCGCGCCTGGTGTTTCCAGTGCCCCACGCAGTGCCAATGCGATGGCGGCGGCTTCGTGCTGGCTGTCGCTCGCCTCGATGCGGGTCAGCCCGCCGAGATGCCAAGCCGCGCGCTCCTGCCAGGGCGCGAGGTGACCCGCCGGAAGAAGCGCTGTGCCGAGCAGCGCCGAGCGGCCCTCGGCTTCAGGCGCAATCCAGTTGTGTGCATCGGCCATGGTGGCACCCATGCGGTCCAGCATGGCACGCTGCCCGGCATAGGGGTGGGTCGGGGCGTCGCGCAGTGCCTCCCAGGGCAGGGCGGCGGTGGCGCTATCCTCGGCGGGGAGGACCACAAAGCCTTGCGGCAGGCGGGTGGCGATGACGCGCAAAAGATCGGCGGCCGCGGGCACGGTACCGCCCATGCCGATGCCCGCGGCGATCACTGCGCCCTCGGGCGGCGCATCCTCCCAGGCGAGGCGTTGCGCGCGCAGCGCCAGGACGCGCCGCACGCCGATATCCAGCAGCCCCTGCGCGTCCAGCCAGGATTGCCAATCCTGCACCATGGCGCGGAGAAAGAGCGTGGTGATCTGCCAGTGGACGGCCAGCGCCTCGGGGGCCAGGAATTCCAGCTTTTCCAGCCAGTGATGGCCCAGCAGAGCGGGGTCATCGGGCAGGGTCTCGGCCTCCTCCAGCGCGATCTCGTCCAGGAGCTTGCCCAGCTCATGGCCCAGCGCCCAGGCATGTTCGGCGCTGCCCGGGCCGCCACGCTCGCGCGGCCAGCGGCTGGCGGACCCGGCCAGTACTGCCTGGCGGCGCAGCGCATCCACGGCCGGCGGCAGGCGCAGCAGGGCCGGCAGCGCGAGTTCGTCGGCATCCTCGGTCGAAAGCCCTGCCAAAGCGCGCATGCGCGGCAGCAGAAGGGCGGGCACCTTCGCCTCGTGCAGGAAGGCGGCCTGGAGCGCGCGGGCGGCGCGGCGGGTGGGCAGTAGCAGGGTTGCACCGGCCAGCGCCTCGCCTGTGCCAAGCCGGGCCAACGTGCCGCGCGCGAGTGCGGGCAGGAAAGCCTGGTCGGGCCCGATGGAGAAAAGCTTCACAGCCAATGAGTCCGCATCCCTTCAAGCAGCCTGCGTTCAGTCCGCGTCAGGTCACCGGGGGTCGAGAGGTGAAACCAGGCGCCATCATGCACGAGGCCGAACAGACGGCCTTGTTCCAGGGCGCCATCGAAGCAGCGGTTGAGGCTGAAACGGCCCTCGGCCTGGGGTGCCACCAGGGCAGGGGACATGATTTGCACGCCACCAAACAAATACGGCGCGATTTCGCCTTGGTGGGGCCGACGCAGGCGCCCTTCGGCATCCAGGAAGAAATCGCCGCGCCCCACCTCGCCCTCGATGCGCGTGGTGCGGATCAACAGAAGCAGCGCGTCCATGCGCTCGGCGTCGAAATGGCGGGCGAGCAAGGTAAGTGCAGCGGTGGGGCCTTCCAGCCAGTAGGCATCGCCGTTTACCACCGCAAAGGGTGCATCCCCCAGGCGCGGCAGGGCGCGGCGGATGCCACCGCCGGTCTCCAGCAATTCGGGCTCCAGTTGCAGGCGCAGGCGGGGTGGCGTGCCCTCCCGTGCGGCGAGTGCCTCGGCAATCTTCTCGGGCTTCCAATGGGCGTTGACCACCACCTCCTCCACCCCGGCTATGGCCAGGCGGTCCAGTGCGTGGTCGAGCAGCGAGCGGCCCAACAGCGTCAGAAGCGGCTTGGCGGTGTCGTTGGTGAGCGGGCGCATGCGGGTGCCCAGCCCTGCCGCCAGCACCATGCCGCGATGCATCATGCGGGGTTGGCCCGCAACGCTGGTGGCACGTGGGAATCCAGAAAGCGACGCAGCGGCGTGGTTGCCGGGTGTTCCAGCGCGCGGGCCAACAATGCCCAACAGCGCGGACCGTGCTGGAGGTAGTGAGGCTTGCCATCCCGCCGCTCCAGCCGGACCCAAAGGGCCGCCACCCGCAAATGGCGCTGTGCGGCATGCACGGCCATGGCGGCGCGGAACATCTCGGCATTCAGGCCCGGGCGCTGGGCGAGGTAGGCGCTGGTCACGGCCTCGCGCAGGGTGGGCGCCACATCGCGCCGCGCATCCTCGATCAGGGAGACCAGATCATAGGCGGGATGGCCCGTGCCTGCATCCTGGAAATCAATCACGGCCATGCCGCGCGGGGTGGGGATGAGGTTGGCTGGGAAGTAGTCTCGATGCACGAAGCCCGCGCCTGGGAAGGGCCGCAGCATGGCTTCCAAAGCTTCGGCGAGCCCCTGGCGGATTGGCTCGCTGGGCGGGGCACCGAAGCTGGCCGGCCACCACCAGTCGCAGAAGGTTGCGGAGGTGGCGCGGATCATCGCCGCTGCGTTCCACGAGGGCAGCCCCGGAAGCGGAGGCGCGGAGTGCAGGCTGACCAGGCTGCGCGCCGCGTCGAAATAGAGTGGCGCGGGATCAGCCCCCCCCTCCAGCGCGGTGGCCATGCTGGCCCGGCCCAGATCCTCCACGAGGGCGGTGTTCGTCCCGACGTCCACGGCGATCACGCCCGGCGCGGGCACGCCGAGCCTTGCCAGATGGCGCGCAACACGCAGAAACGCTTCCAGATATTCTGCGTTGGGCGTGCGCATCAGCAGCGCCGGGCGCGGGCCGCCAATCAGCCGCGTGTAGTGCTTGCTGGCATCGGCCTGGAGGATTTCAGCCCTTGCTTCGGCATAGCCATTCTTGTCGAGCAGGCTCAAAGCCGATCCTCCCAACCATTCAGGGTGGCGATGCGCGCATCCTCGTCGGCACCGGGCGCGAGGGTCAGATGCAGAGCATTTGCCGGCGCGAGGTCTCCCAGGCGTTCGGGCCATTCCACCAGGATGATGCCCTCCTGCGCCTCATCCCACGCCAGTTCCTGCAAGCCGCCTGGGCCGCTGAGGCGGTAGAGGTCGAAATGATGCGCGAGGGTGCCACTTGGCAAGTCATAGGATTGCACGAGGGTGAAGGTGGGGCTGGCCACCTCCAGCGCCGGGTTGCCTGTGGCGGCGCGCAGAAAGGCACGGGCGAGCGCGGATTTTCCGGCCCCCAAGGGGCCTTCCAGCAACAACGCATCGCCCGGCCGGGCCAAAGCCGCGAGGCGGCCGGCCAGAGCCTCGGTCGCGGCCAGGTTTTCCAGGGTTAAGTGCATCTGGGTCCATCTTGCCGCCCTGGCGCGAGTCTCGCCAACCCCAACACTGGACGAGGCCTCCAAACCGGGGCAGGAGCGCCATATGAGCGAGATGATCGAGACGGATGTGGCTATCATCGGCGCGGGGCCCTGCGGGCTCTTTGCCGTGTTCGAGTGCGGCATGCTGAAAATGCGCTGCGTTGTCGTGGATACGCTGGAGGAAATCGGCGGGCAATGCGCGGCACTTTATCCGGAAAAACCCATCTTTGACATTCCAGCCCATCCGCAGATCGCAGGTGCCGACCTCATCACCCGCTTGGCCGAACAGGCCGCGCCCTTCAATGCGCGCTATCTGCTCAACCAGCGTGTGGAAGCGCTGGCGCAGGAAGGCCATGACTTTCGGCTGACCACCAGCGCCGGCAACATCATTGTCGCGCGCGCGGTGATCATCGCGGCCGGGGCCGGTGCTTTCGGCCCCAACCGCCCGCCGCTCGATGGCCTGCCCGGATATGAGGCCAGCGGCGCGGTTCGCTACCTCGTGACGCGCCGGGAAGAATTTCGCGGCAAGCGCGTTGTGATCGCCGGTGGCGGCGATAGCGCAGTGGATTGGGCGCTTTCGCTGAAGGATGTGGCGGCCAAGGTCATTGTCGTCCATCGGCGCCCCAAATTCCGTGCCGCGCCCGAGACGGCCGCCCAGCTCGAAGCCGCGGCAGCGCGGGGCGAGGTGGAGATGGCGATCCCTTACCAGCTGCACGGCCTGGAGGGCGATGGTTCGCGCCTGGACGCCGTGTTACTTGCCACGCTCAAGGGCGAGGAAATGCGGGTGGAGGCGGACCACCTCCTGGCCTTCTTCGGCTTGTCCATGGAACTGGGCCCCATCGCTGATTGGGGGCTGGGGCTGGAGCACAAGCACATCGCGGTCACCCCTGCCACCTGCGAGACAAATATCGCCGGGATCTACGCGATCGGCGACATGGCGACCTATGCGGGCAAGCTGAAACTGATCCTGCAGGGCTTTTCAGAGGCCGCGATGGCGGCCCATGCCATTCATCCGCGCGTTTTTCCGGGCGAGGCGCTGCATTTCGAATACTCGACCTCCAAAGGTGTGCCGGCGGCGTGAACGCGCCGGACGCGGAACTGGGCGACCCCCGGCGCGTCTCGCCCTCGGTGGCACGCAACCGCGATGCCCTGCTGGATGCCCTGCGCGGCGTGCTGCCCGCAGCCGGCCTGATGCTGGAAGTGGCCTCGGGCACGGGGGAGCATGTGATGCATCTTGCCAGCGCACTGCCGGGCCTGACCTGGCAGCCGAGCGACCCTTCGGCGGAAGCGCGCGCCAGCATTGATGCCTGGTCGGAAGGCGCGGCGAACATCCGACCGGCGCTGGAACTGGATGCCATCGCCTGGCCCTGGCCCGTCGCAGCAGCGGATGCGCTGCTTTGCGTGAACATGATCCATATCGCGCACTGGGATGTTTGCCTGGGACTGCTGCGCGGGGCGCGGGCGATCCTGCCGTTTGGTGCGCCGCTGGTCTTTTACGGGCCGTTCCTGCGGGCGGGGGTGGAGACGGCGCCGGGCAACCTCGAATTCGACGCCAGCCTGCGTGAGCGCGACCCCGCCTGGGGCATTCGTGCGCTGGAAGATGTGGCGGCGGCGGCGGAAGGCTTCGCGCTGGACCGGGTGATGGAGATGCCGGCCAACAACCTCACCGTCGTGTTTCGCCGCATGCTGTGAGGAGCCATCCTGATCGCCGGGGATGCTCACCCCTTCACCCAGGCTTTCTCAGCACCAAGGTCGCCCAGGCTCCCACCCCGATCTTCCGCTTCAGCACCAGCCCCGCCCGCTGATGCGCCACCAGCACCATCCGCGCCTGCTTCCCCAAAAGCCCCGCCAGAATCGCCGTCCCGCCCGGCGCCAGATGCGCCGCGAGGTCACAGGCCATGGCGCAAAGCGGACGCGCCAGGATATTCGCAAAGATCAGATCATACGGCGCCCCGCGTTTGATGGCCCGGTGCTGGTATCCGGTGGCGAGGATCGCGCGCATCCGGGGTTTCAGCCCGTTCATCTTCGCGTTCTCCTCCGCCACGCGGACGGACCAGGGGTCGATATCCGTCGCCAGCGCCGGCACATGGAACAGCTTGGCCGCCCCCATCGCCAGAATCCCGCTGCCCGAGCCCACATCCAGCACGCGCCTTGCCCGGCGCGGCAGCGCCCTGGAAAGACTCCGGCGCGGCAGCCGCTCCAGTGCCATCAGGCAGCCCTGGGTCGAGGCATGCTCGCCCGAGCCGAAGGCCAGCCCCGCATCCAGCACCAGCGGAATGCGCCCATAGGTCGGGCGCGGCGGCACATGCGTGGGGCGTATCAGGAAGCGCCGGCCGATCGCCTGCTCGGGAAAGGCCTCGACCGTGCGGGCCAGCCAGCCATCCGATTCCGTCAGGCTGCGTTCCAGCGCGGCTTCATGCCTGGTCAACCCGGCGGCCAGGGCCAACGCAGCCTGCAAGGCATCCTGATCGGCCAGGGTGTCGCGCACCGCCTCGATCCGCCAGTGATCCGTCACCTCGTCATGGAATAGTGAGACGGTGGCGCAGACGGCCAGCAGCGCGGCCTCGTAG
>JBBRVI010000033.1:0-18998 GCA_038247025.1 Acetobacterales bacterium | reverse complement strand
GAAAGCCTCGCCGCCATGGATGCCTATATGGCGCGCGAACCCGTCTGGGGCGCGCAGATCATGGCGCAGTTGGGCGTGAGCGAGACGGAAGCCGCGGTCAATTCGCGCAAGATCGCCATGGTGGATTCGATCGCACTCGGCCTGTGCTGGGGGCAGGAACAATTTGACTGCAATGGCACCACGCTGATCCGCACCGGGCCGCGCGCCGCCACGCTCGATCCCTGGCCGCTGGCCGAGCGCGCGATCAGGCTGGAGACGGAAACGCTGCACCTGCCCGGCCGCTTCGCTGATGCGGATGCGATGCGCGAAGGCCTCGCCGCCGCCCCGCGCGAACGGCTGGTCTTCCAACTCCAAGCGGCATGAATCTGTCCCCCCTCACCCGCCGGCGCATCGCAAATTTCCGGGGCAATCGCCGCGGAATGGTCTCGCTCTACATTTTCGGCGCGCTGTTTTTCCTGACGCTCTTCGCAGAAGTTTTGGCCAATGACCGCCCGCTTGCCGGGCGCGTGGATGGTGCATGGATCTTCCCCGTCATCGTCGAATACGCCGAGAGCGACGTGGTGCCCGATGGCCTGCCCACCCAGGCCGATTGGCACGATCCCGAATTCATGCGCGACGTGCTCGCGCGCGGCTGGGTCGTCTGGCCTTTGATCCGCTACAGCCACGCGTCGGTGGTGCGAGGCCTCCCCACGCCAGCCCCCTCGCCGCCCAGCACGCGCAACTGGCTCGGCACCGACGATCAGGCGCGCGATGTGATGGCGCGCGTCATTTATGGCTTCCGAATCTCGGTGCTGTTTGGCTTCACGCTGACCATCTTCGCCTCGGTCCTCGGCGTCGCGGCTGGTGCGGTGCAGGGCTATTACGGCGGCTGGACGGATTTGCTGTTCCAGCGCTTCATCGAAATCTGGTCCGGCATGCCGCAGCTTTTCCTGCTCATCATCCTGGGCTCCGTCATCGAGCCGAGTTTCTGGACGCTGCTGGGCTTCCTGCTGCTGTTCTCCTGGATGGGCCTGGTGGGCGTGGTGCGCGCCGAGTTCCTGCGCGGCCGCAACCTGGATTATGTGCGAGCGGCCCGGGCGCTGGGTGTCTCGGATGGGCGGCTGATGTTCCAGCACATCCTGCCCAATGCGATGGTGGCGACGCTGACCTTCCTGCCCTTCATCCTCTCAGGTTCCGTGACCGTGCTGTCCACGCTCGACTTCCTGGGTTTTGGCTTGCCCCCTGGCTCCGCCTCGCTCGGCGAATTGCTGAGCCAGGGCAAGAACAACCTACAGGCCCCCTGGCTTGCCTTCACCGGCTTTGTCGTGCTGGGCGGCGTGCTGACCTTGCTGATCTTCATCGGCGAGGCGGTGCGCGATGCCTTCGATCCAAGAAAGCTGCCCGGGGGGCAGCTTTCTTGATGTTTTACGCCCTCAGATTCCGGGCGGCGGCTCCGCCGCCTTGGCTTCGCCGCGCCGCAGCTGCGCCATCGTCACGCTCGGGCGGGCGGCGCCGGCCGCAGTCGCGGCCGGATTCGAGGAGGGCACAGCATGCCATCTGAAGCGCCACTCCTCTCCGTCGAAAACCTCTCCGTCGCCTTTCGCGGCAAGCGCGTGGTGCAAGGCGTCTCCTTCCATGTGGATGCCGGTGAGACGGTGGCGCTGGTGGGCGAAAGCGGCTCGGGCAAATCCGTCACTGCGCTCTCCATCCTGCGGCTTCTCTCCAACACCGGCAGCAACCCCGAAGGGCGCATCACGCTCGACGGCACCGAGGTTCTGACCGCCGAGGATGATGCCCTGCACCGCCTGCGCGGAGGCGTGGCAGGGATGGTGTTCCAGGAGCCGATGACCTCGCTCAACCCCCTGCACAGCATCGGCCGCCAGGTGAGCGAGGCCATCACCCTCCATCGCCCCCTGCGCGGCAACGCCCTGCGCGAGGCCGTGATCGCCACGCTGCAACGTGCAGGCTTGCCCAATGCGGAGGAGCGCATCGCCGCCTATCCGCATCAGCTCTCGGGCGGGCAGCGCCAGCGCGTGATGATCGCCGCCGCACTCGCCAACGAACCCCGGCTGCTCATCGCCGATGAACCCACCACCGCACTCGATGTCACCATCCAGGCGCAAATCCTGGAATTGCTGGCTGATCTGAAACGCCGGCTCGGCATGGCCATGCTGCTGATCACCCATGACCTCGCAATCGTGCGCCGCCATGCCGATCGCGTGGTGGTGATGAAGGATGGCGCCGTGGTGGAGCAAGGCCACGTCGCCGAAGTCTTCGCCAATCCACAGCACGCCTATACGCAAATGCTGCTCGCCACCGAGCCGCGCGGCCGTCCTGCGCCCGTGCCGGAGAATGCGCCTGAAATTATGCGTGGCGAGAACGTGCGCGTCTATTTCCCCATCCGCCGCGGCCTGCTCCGCCGCGTGGTCTCGAATGTGAAGGCGGTGGATGGCGTGGACATCGCGCTGCGTGAGGGCGAGACACTCGGCATCGTTGGCGAAAGCGGCAGCGGCAAGACGACGCTGGGCCTCGCGCTGATCCGCATGGAGGGCAGCACCGGCGGTATCCGCTTTGAGGGGCGCGACATCCAGCCCCTCTCGCGCGCTGAATTGCGGCCACTGCGTGCGCGCATGCAGATCGTGTTCCAGGACCCCTATGGCTCGCTCTCGCCGCGCATGAATGCGGGCGAGATCGTGGGCGAGGGCCTCGCCGTCCATGAGCCCGGCCTGCGCGCGGAGGAACGCGCCAAGCGCGTGGCGCAGGCCCTGGAAGAAGTGGGGCTGGAAGCCGCCATGGCCGAGCGCTTCCCGCATGAATTCTCCGGTGGGCAGCGCCAGCGCATCGCCATCGCGCGCGCGCTGGTGCTCAAGCCGCGCCTGGTGGTGCTGGATGAACCCACATCGGCGCTGGATGTCAGCGTGCAGGCACAGGTGGTGGAATTGCTGCGCGACTTGCAGGAAAAATACCGCCTGGCCTACCTGTTCATCAGCCACGATTTGCGCGTGGTGCGCGCCATGGCGCATCGGATCGTGGTCATGAAGGATGGCCGCATCGTGGAGGCGGGCGAGGCCGAGGCCCTTACGCAAAACCCGCGCGAGCCCTATACGCGCGCCCTGATGGCCGCCGCCTTCGAGCTGCGCGCTGCCCATGGGAATAAAGAGCCTTGAGCGAAACGACGGAAGTCAAAGCCCACCCCTGGGCCGGCCAGGAGCGCCAGATGCTCCAGGCGCTGATGGATGAGGAGCGCATCAAGCTCGGTATCCATATCCGCAAGATGAATTCGCCCGGCAGCCCGGTCTATCAATACGCCGAGAACATCCTGCCAGCCGGATTGATCCTCACCAGCTCCTTCCTCGCCACGGCACTGATCCATTTCTATGTGGGGGCCGTGGTGCTAGGCATTGGTTGCTGGTGGTGGCTGGCCAAGGTGCAGCCCAAGATCAAGGAGGGTGTCTTCATGCGCACCGCCGCCTATGTGCTGTTCACCGACACGAATTTTGACGTGATGTGGGCGCGCGGCATCCTCAGCCTTTACGCCAAACTGCCCGATGGCGCGGAACGCGTGGCGACGCGCCGTGACGATTGGCGCGCCTATGTGCGCAGCTTTCATGAAGCGGGGGCGTGATGTCCATCCTTCTCTCCACCAAGGCGAACACCATGCTGGCCTGGCGCGATGCGCTGCTGGCCGTGGATTCCAGCCTTGACATCCGCCTCTTCCCCGATGCGGGGGACCCTGCCGAAATCGAGGCCGCCGTCGTCTGGACGCAGCACGACATGATGGAGTTGCGGCGCTATGCGAACCTCAAGCTGATCGTCTCGATGGGGGCGGGGGTGGATCACCTGATGCGCGCACCTGGCCCGCCGCCGGGCGTGCCCGTGGCGCGGTTGAAGGATCATCGCCTGACCACCGGCATGACGGAATGGGTGCTGCTCAATGTGCTGCGCTTCCATCGTCAGGATATGGAATATCGCGCCCAGCAGGCCGCACGCATCTGGGATGAGCTGCCCGCGCCCGATACGGCCCAGAGGCGCATCGGCATGCTCGGAATGGGCGAGCTGGGTTCAGCCGCCGCCACCTCGCTCCTTGCACTGGGCTTTCCCGTGATGGGCTGGACTCGCAGCCCCCGCGAGATAACGGGCGTGACATGTTTTTCCGGATCGGATGGACTGGATGACATGTTGCGCCAGACCGACATCCTGGTCTGCCTGCTGCCCCTGACCCCACAAACGCGAGGCGTCATCAATGCCGAGAGCCTCGCGCTGCTGCCCCGCGGTGCTTTTGTCATCAATGCTGCCCGAGGAGGACATGTGGTGGCGCAGGACCTCCTGGCGGCACTCGATACCGACCACATTGCCGCGGCCGCGCTCGATGTCTTCGAGCCCGAGCCTTTGCCGGCGGATCACCGCTTCTGGACGCACCCCAAAGTGCTGGTCTGGCCGCATGCCGCGAGCGTCACGATTCCCTCAAGCGCCGCACCCCAGGTTGTGGAAAACCTGCGCCGCGCCCGTGAGGGAAAGCCGCTGATCAACCTGGTGGATTTCTCCACCGGTTACTAGAGCATGTTCCGTTCGAAAGGGCTCACTCCACTCGCTCTAGCCTGTTGTTTTTCGATCATCTTTATCCGTTCAAACGATTCCGTTTGAACGGATGATGCTCTGGCGTATCATCCGCTCAGCTGGAATCATTTGAGCCGATAAACATGCCCAGAAACAAAGGGCTGTAGCAGCCTAGGCCGCAAGGGTTTCGGGCAGCGGCATGTCCAACACAATGCCCTCGGCCTCCGCCATGGTCTGCCGCAGATCGCGCAGAAAGAACGCGCCCTTCAGGGTGCGCTGCACCAGCACCGAACGGCGATCCATCGGGTCCACCTTGCGCCGCGCGAGGTCCAGTTCGCCCAGACGATCCAGCGCGCGGGTGATGGCCGGCTTGGAGACGTTGAGGTCCTGCGCCAGGCCGCGCACCGTATGAGGGCCAGGGCCGAGATAGACTGTCAGGAAGACGCCAAGCTGCCGGGCGGAGAGATCAGGCCCGTCCCGCCGCACCAGGGCCACC
The DNA here is from genome assembly GCA_038247025.1 of Acetobacterales bacterium. Taxonomy (GTDB): domain Bacteria; phylum Pseudomonadota; class Alphaproteobacteria; order Acetobacterales; family Acetobacteraceae; genus Roseococcus. The sequence continues at coordinate 13,966 of JBBRVI010000033.1, read as the reverse complement.
GTGGTGTCCCGCAGGATGCCAACGAGTTGGTCAGGATTGATGTGGGTGGACATGGCGACTTTCCTTCTGCGGCCGGCCCAAATTCGGTGGCACCGTCCCGAGCTGCCCTGTGCCCGGTGCGCAGGATGTTACGATCGGAGATAGTTTCCCGGGCAGATATTACTAGGCCTTAATTGCTTATGGATTGCAAGAAATTCATTTGCCAGACGTCTCCTTTTCGGGTTCAGACCGGAATTTGCAGGAAACGGCCGAGCCCCGCGAGAGCCGCGCGCAGGCCCGTCGCCTCCCCGCCCTCTGGCCGTCCGGGGCGATTGCCGTCATTCCAGGCGTAAAGGTCCAGATGAGCCCACGGCACGCCATCGGGCACGAAACGTTGGAGGAAAAGTGCGGCGACAATGGCGCCGGCCGAGGGCTTGGTGGAGACGTTGTTCAAGTCCGCCACCGGACTGTCCAGCCAGTCCGCATAGGCTTCATGCAGCGGCAGGCGCCAAAGCGGGTCGCACACGGCCACCCCACCGGCGAGCAGCGCATCGGCCAGCGAAGCATCATTGCAGAACAATGCTGGAAGATCGGGGCCGAGGGCGACGCGCGCCGCCCCCGTCAGGGTCGCGCCATCCAGGATCACGCGCGGCTCTTGCTCACCCGCGAAGGTCAGCAGGTCAGCCAGGACAAGCCGTCCTTCCGCATCCGTGTTGCCGATTTCCACCGTCAGGCCCTGCCGCGTGCGGATCACGTCGAGCGGGCGGAAGGCCTCGCCACTCACGCTGTTCTCCACCGCGCCGATCAGCAGCAGCAGGCGAATGGGCGCCTTGTGCGCCATCAGCGCCTCGGCCAGGGCCAGCATCACCGCCGCACCGCCCATATCCTTCTTCATGCGCAGCATGAAGGCCGAAGGCTTGAGGTCGAGCCCACCCGTGTCGAAGCACACGCCCTTGCCGCAAAGTGCGACCAGCGGCGCATCCGCCGCACCCCATTCCAGGACCGCGACGCGTGGCGCGCACGGGCTGCCTTTCCCAACCCCCTGGCCCACCGCGTGAATTGCCGGGAAGCCCTGGGCGAGTTCTTCGCCCTCGATCACGCGAAACTTCGCCCCGTGCAGCGCGGCCACTTCGCCCACCGCCTCAGCCAATTCGGCCGGCCCCAGGTGGTTGGCGGGCGCATTGATCAAATCACGCGCGCGGCACATCGCCGCGGCGATGGCATGCGCACCCTCGGTTCCCGCTGGCGCCAGCAACGCGGCCGGGGCGCGCTTGGCGGGCTTGAACCTTGTGTAGCGATAGCCGCCCAGGCCCCAGCCCAGCACGGCATCGGCCGCATTCCCGCCTACCAGCCGCCAGACGCTTCCCTCGGGCAGGCCGTAGGGCAGCGCGCCATAGCCCTCGGCGATTTTCGGCTGGCCGAACAGGGCCCCCGACAGGCCTTCCGCGCCGGGCAACAGCGCGATCTCGCCGGGCTTTCCCCTGAAGCCCGAAGCACGGGCAAAAGCGGCGCCGGGCAATAATTCCCAGCTCTCGGGCGTGACCACATGCAGCGGCAGCGCGCCGGAGGCCTGGTTCAACAAATAGGGCAGCATCGCGTTCTCCTTCGATGCGCAAGGTTGCGATCAGACATGCATCACGGCAAGCCGCATTGCCGAATCCCGCGCGGCACGCCACATCGCCCAGATGACACAAACCACACATGATCCGCTTGGATGGCACGGCACCACCATCCTCTGCGTCCGCCGCAACGGCCGCGTCACGATGGCCGGTGATGGCCAGGTCTCGCTCGGCCAGACTGTCGTGAAGGGCAATGCGCGCAAGGTCCGCCGCATCGCCCAGGGCCGCGTCCTGGCCGGCTTTGCCGGCGCCACCGCCGATGCCTTCACGCTGCTGGAGCGGCTGGAAGCCAAGCTGGAACGATTCCCCGATCAACTCGAACGCGCCTGCGTGGAACTCGCCAAGGACTGGCGAACGGACCGCTATCTTCGCAAGTTGGAAGCCCTGCTGGCCGTGGCCGATAAGGACCGCTCCCTTCTGCTGACGGGCCAGGGCGATGTGCTGGAGCCGGAGGATGCGGTGATCGGCATCGGCTCGGGCGGCAATTACGCACTCGCCGCGGCGCGCGCGCTGCTGACGGTGGATGGGCTGGAGGCGGAGGAGATCGCCCGGCGCGCCATGACCATCACGGCGGGCATCTGCGTTTACACCAATGGCAATTTCATCGTGGAGACAATCAGCGAATGAGTGACGTGACAGTGCCGGAGACGGTGAACCTCTCCCCGCGCGAGATCGTCAGCGAGCTCGACCGTTTCATCATCGGCCAGAATGACGCGAAGCGCGCCGTGGCCATCGCGCTGCGCAACCGCTGGCGCCGCCAGCAACTGCCGGAATCCTGGCAGGAAGAGGTGGTGCCCAAGAACATCCTGATGATCGGCCCCACTGGCTGCGGCAAGACCGAGATCGCCCGCCGCCTGGCCAAGCTGGCGAACGCGCCCTTCCTTAAGGTCGAGGCCACGAAATTCACTGAGGTCGGCTATGTCGGGCGCGATGTGGAGAGCATCGTGCGCGATCTGGTGGAGGCGGCCATCGTCCAGGCGCGGGATGCGGCGCGCAAGGGCGTGCAGGCCAAGGCGGAGCTCGCCGCCGAGGAAGCGCTGGTGACGGCGCTGGTGGGCGAAGGTGCGGCGGGCGAAACGCGGCAAAAGTTCCGCCGGATGCTGCGCGAGGGCCATCTGGAAACCCGCGAGATCGAAGTGCAGGTGACCGAGCAGCAAAGCCAGCCCGTCGGCATGATGGACATGCCCGGCATGCCGCCCGGCCAGATGGCGAATATGCAGGACATGCTGGGCAAGATGTTCGGTGGCCGCGCCAAACCCCGGAAGATGACCGTCGCCGCCGCCCGCGAAGCGCTGAAGCGCGAGGAGGCCGACAAGCTGCTGGACCAGGAGGCCGTGACGCGAACTGCCGTTCTCAACGCTGAGAATAACGGCATCGTCTTCCTCGACGAGATAGACAAGATTGCCCGCAGCAGCGAGGGCGGCGTGCGAGGTGGTGGAGATGTCTCGCGCGAGGGCGTGCAGCGTGACCTTCTGCCGCTGATCGAGGGCACCACGGTCAATACGCGCCACGGCCCGGTGCGGACGGATTTCATCCTGTTCGTGGCCAGCGGCGCCTTCCACCTCTCCAAGCCGTCCGATCTGCTGCCCGAACTCCAGGGCCGCCTGCCGATCCGCGTGGAATTGCAGGCCCTCACGCGGGAGGATTTCCGCCGCATCCTGACCGAGCCCGAGCACTCCCTGCTGAAGCAGGCCAGCGCGCTGCTCAGGACCGAAGGGGTGGAACTGGCATTCGACGAGGCTTCGGTGGATGCCCTGGCCGACCTCGCCGCCGAAATCAACGCGACGGTGGAGAATATCGGCGCACGCCGCCTCTCCACGGTGCTGGAGCGGCTGCTGGAAGATATCAGCTTCACCGCGAGCGACCGCCGTGGCGACGTGGTGATGGTCACCGCGGAGATGGTGCGCGAGCGTGTAGCGAAGCTGGCCGCCAGTGCCGATTTGTCACGCTACATTTTGTAGCGCGACATCCTGGTTGCGCCGAAGAAAGACGAAATGCGCATGCTCCTGCCAAGTGTGGCGGTCCAGGATGCGCATTTCCAGCAATTCCAGCGCGCGTTCGAACGCAGATTTGGTGAAGAACCACCAATAGGGCCAGGGGCTCGCCTCGCCGCTGGTGACATAGGGCATCATGTTCCCGCTGCCCATGGGCGCATGAATGTCCAGGTCCAACTGGAAGCGGTCCAGATAGTGGCGCCGCAGCACCGCGCGCTCATGCCCCCGAAGCGATGGCAGGAACAACGCCGAGGCTGCGGGGAAGGTCACGCGCCCCTCGCTGTTCTCCACCACATCAGGCACCACAACCGTGCTTGCGATCAGGTATTCGCCCACCACACGGCGCAAGTTCAGCAGCGTATGGACCGGGTTGGGCGCGTGATAGAGCAGCGCGGTCGCGCAGACGATATCGAATTGCCCCAGCTTCTGCGCCAAGCCAGGGGAATCCACTTCAATCTCCGGCCGGAAATCAATGCCCTTCACGCCCCGCTCGCGCGTGGTGTTGCGGAAATAGGCCCAAAGCTCGTGGTCGAGCGAGAGATTGTCGGCCATGGCCACATCCACCGCCCCGCAGCGCTGCGCCCAGCTGCAACGCTCATTTCCGCTGCGCTCACGAATGCCGCCGAGATCCAGCAGGGAGCGCCCCGGTGCAACGCCTGCGATCCAGTCGTCAATCCGGTCCTGCGGTGCCTGCCGGCCAATACCGAAGCTGGGAATCACGCCATCGCTCCTCAAGCCATGGCCCCCCGCGCTGCCACCGGCCAGAGGCATTCCACCCGCCCCCGTCGGACGCCCACATACCAGTCATAGCGATCCACCGTCGGGTCGCAATGGCCGGGAATGAGGCGGAGCTTTTCCCCCAGGCGTGGGCGCAAAGTCGGGTCCTCCACAGTCAGTTTGCCATGCTCGTCGGATGCGCCGACATAGCTGACACCTGGGCGGCCCTCCACCAGGGGATAGCCGCTATCGGTCGGGATCGCCTTGTGGCCCGCATCCACCACGGCGATGACCGGCGTCGCCGCACTCATCACGGTGGCCAGCACAAACAGCGATTGCCGGAAGGGCGGTGCCTCGGTGTTGCGGGCGTAGTCGGCATCCATGAAGGCGTAGGAGCCGGCCTGGATCTCGGTGTAGATGCCGCTCGCCAATTCATGCTGGAAGCTGCCGCTGCCGCCCCCGCCCACCACTGGGCAATCCAGCCCGCGCTGGCGCAACTGCTCCACCGTGCGGCGCGAGGCCTCCACAGCGTGCGCTATGGCCGCCGCCCGCGCTTCGGGTGCGCGAATATGCTGCGCGCTGCCCTGATAGGCCTGGATGCCGCCGAAGCTGAGATGCCTGGAAGCCGCGATGATCTCGGCCAGAGCCACCGCCGCCGGCCCGGCCTGCACACCGCAGCGCGCGGCCCCCACATCAATCTCGACCAGCACCGGAATGCGCACGCCCGCCGCCTCGGCCGCCGCTTCGATGGCGGCGATCTGCGCCGGATCATCCACGCAGATGGACACCCGCGCGATCCGCGCGAGGGCAACCAGGCGGGCCAGCTTGCGCGCGCCCACCACCTGGTTTGTCACCATGACATCGGGGATGCCGCCCCAGACCAGCGCCTCGGCCTCGCCCACCTTCTGCACGCATTGGCCAATGGCCCCGCGCGCCATTTGCAGCCGAGCTACCACCGCCGATTTATGCGTCTTGGCATGGGCGCGCAGCTTCACCCCCGTGCCCGCGACGAAACCCGCCATGGTGTCAAGGTTGTGCTCGAAGGCATCGAGGTCAATGAGCAGGGCGGGCGTGTCCACCTCGTCCTCGCGCATGCCGGGTTCGGCGGGGGGGGCTTGCAGCATGATCGTCCCTGGCTTGTTCCGTGCCATGATGCGGCCATGAACCGGAATGATCCAGACGTCCTCATCATCGGTGCGGGTTGCGCCGGAATCGCGGCGGCACGGGCGCTGCATGCGGCCGGGCAAAGCTGCGTGGTGCTGGAGGCCGGCGGACGCGTCGGGGGCCGTGCGCACACCACGCTGGCACTGGGCGCGCCACTCGATCTGGGTGCCACCTGGCTGCATCAGGCGAATGAGAACCCGCTGACGAAATCCATCGGCGAGCATCTGGACCATGACACAGTGCGCGAGCGCCATCTGCATCTGGGCGGGCGCTTTGCCACAGCCGCCGAATTCGCCGATTACTGGCGCGCCCATGCCGCCTTCGAGGAGGCGGTGGCCACTGCCGCGCAGACACCCGACCGCAGCGTGATGGATGCGGCCCCGCATGACAGCGCATGGGGTCCCACCATCGCGCATTGGCTGGGAAGCCAGATCAACGCGGCGGAGCTGTCGGATATCTCGCTCGAAGACTACGTAAAGACCGATCTGGACGGCCCCAACCTCCTGCCACGCGAAGGCGTGGGCGGGTTGGTGACACGCCTGGCCGAGGGGTTGCCCATCCGGCTGAACCACGCCGTCACCGCTCTCGACTGGTCCGGCCCCGGTGTGGAAGCGCGGGGGGATTGGGGCGTGTTGCGCGCGGGCCGGGCCATTGTCACCGTCTCCAATGGCGTGCTGGCATCGGCGGCCATCCGCTTCACGCCCGAATTGCCGCAGGGCCATCGCGAGGCCATCGCGGGGCTGCCCATGGGATTGCTCACCAAGATCGGCTTTCGCGTGGAAGGCATGGAACGCCTGGGCATCGCCCCCTTCCATACGGCACGGCGCACCGTCACGGCCGCCTCACCCCAACCGATGAGCTGGATCTTCTGGCCATTTGGCCATGCCCATATCTTCGGCTTTGTCGGCGGCGCGAGGGCCTGGGCGCTGGCGGCGGAAGGGCCGGTCGCTACCGAAGCCGCCGCCCGGGCCGATCTTGCGGCCATGTTCTCGCCCAGCGTGAATGCCCTGCTGGGGGAGTGCGTCATCTCGGATTGGGGCAAAAACCCGCTGTTCCTTGGCAGCTACAGTCATGCGCGGCCAGGGCATCACGCCTCACGGGGGGTTCTCGCCGCACCGCTTGGCGGGGGCCAATTGTGCTTCGCGGGCGAGGCGACGCATGGCCGATTTGCGGGAACCGTCGCGGGCGCCTGGCTGAGCGGCGAGGCGGCCGCACGCCCCCGGCTTCAGTCCAGCTTGCGCGCCTGATCGGGCAGCATGATCGGAATGCCGTCCCGCACGGGATAGGCCAGGCCGGCGGCGTCGCTGATCAACTCGCCCTTTTCGCGGTCGTAGCGAAGGGCCTGCTTCGTCACGGGGCAGACCAGGATCTCCAGAAGCTGGGGATCAACGGCGGCGGGTGTTTCGGTCATGGCGTTGATCTAGCTCGGCCGCCCGCCGGGTGGAAGGTCCCCATCGCCATGGGCCTCCATGCGCAGCAAGGTGACCAGGCTATTCGCACGGTCTTCGAGGGTTTCCGCCTCCAGAAGCGCCTGCTTCTCTGGCACGCCGAAGGGGCAGACCATGGCCAGAGTGGTGACCAGCGCTGTGCTGCCCATTTCCTCGATCGCGTCCCAGTTCGCATCAATGCCCTTGGCGGCGAAGTAGGGACGCAACGAGTCCAAAATGGCAGCGCGCGGCAGCTCCGCCGGCTCCAGCGGTTCGAAATCGGCGAGGTAGGCTGCGTAGTCGGCCTGAACCCGGCGGTAGCCGCGCTTGAGGGCCAGTTCCTCCACCACCCGAAACCGCGTGACGCCGGTCAGGGTGATGAGCAGCCGCCCATCCTCCGTCTCCGAAAAGGAGGAGATTCGCCCGAGGCAACCCACCTTGAAGACGCTGCTGCCACGCTCTCCACGCGGCTGGGTCGGGTCGCCCTGGATCATGCCGAACATGCGGCCATGGGCCAGGCTGTCGAGTGCCATCGCCATGTAACGCGGTTCGAAGATGTTGAGTGGCAGCTTGCCGCCGGGCAGCAGCAGCGCGCCTGAAAGCGGGAAGATGGCGATCTCGGCGGGGAGTTGCTCCGGGCCGGGCTGAAAGGGGTCCTCCATGCTCAACGGAACAGCAGAGCCGAGAGGGCGCGGCGCGCCTTTTGGCTGGCGGGGTCCATGAAGCCCCAGGCATCGAAGAACTTCAGCAATTGCTTGCGCGCCGCCTCATCATTCCATGCGCGGTCACGCCGGATGGCTTCCAGCAGCGCTTCCGCGGCCTCCATACGGTGGTCCGTGCTGTTGAGCGCGACGGCCAGTTCGATACGCGCCTCGTGATCGTCAGGGTCGGCGACGAGGCGCTGTTCGAATGCACCCAGCTGAGCCTGCGCCGCGCGGCCGGCCTCGGCCAGTTCGATCTGCGCGCGGATGGAGCTGATCTCGGGGTGCGCCTTTAGCTTGTCGTCCAGGCTGTCGAGCATGTGCTTGGCCTGCTCCTCCTCATCGAGTGCAACGAGGCACCGCGCGAGGCCGGCCAGCGCCTCGGCATTCTCGGGCTCCTGCTGGCCCAGGCCAGCGTAGATTTCCAGCGCGCCCGTGTGATCGCCCGCATCGAACAATTCCTTGGCCTCGGCGAGGAGCTCGGCCGAGGGCATCTCGCCGCCACCCATCTTGAGCAGGGTCTCGATGAACTTCTTGACCTCGCTCTCGGGCAGCGCGCCCTGGAACACGTCGGCAATCTGGCCCTGCCAGAAGGCGGCGACGGTGGGAACGGATTGCAGCGGCAGCCCCATCTGCGTGAGCTGCTGGACCAGTTGCTGATTCTTGTCGATGTCGATCTTGACCAGCCTCACCCGCCCGCCGGCGGCGCGCACCACCTTTTCCAGCGTGGGTGTGAGCGTCTTGCAGGGACCGCACCAGGTCGCCCAGAAATCCACGAGGACGGGCACTTGGCGCGAGGCCTCCACCACATCCTTCATGAAATTGCGCTGGTCGCCGTCCATCACGGGGTCAATGGCGGCTGGCGGATTGTTCGGGCTGATGATGGTTTCCATGGGGATCGGTCCTGGCGAGGGCTACAGATGTTGCGGGCAGGGCATAAGACAAGCCAAGGGAAAAGTCTCGCGCCTCAATCCGGCAAGTGCAACACAGTGATCTCATGGCCAAGCCCGCGAAGAAAATGCAACAAATCCGCGGGATGAATGCCGGTGGAGGCCGTGTTGACCAACGGGTGGAACCAGACCAGCCGTTGGGTTGCCACCAGGGCAGCATCAATCGCCACGCGCACCTCGCCCGGTTTGGCGTGAACGAGGGCAAAAGGCGTGACCGAGCCGGGTGTGACGCCAAGCATTGCCATGAGCGCCTTCGGGTCGGCCATGGAAACCTTCCCCCATCCGGCGGCGCGGGCCAATGCGTTGACGCTGACCTGCCGCGCCTCCTGCAGCACGGCGAGGCAGAATTGGCCGCTCTTCACTTCGCGCAGGAACAGGTTTTTCGAGTGGCCACCGGGCAATTCGCCGCGCAAAGCCCGGGATTCGGCCACGGTGAACACCGCCGCGTGCTGCACCGTGCGCGTCGTGATCCCAGCCGCCGCGAGGCGCGCCAGCAGGCCGTCAGATGTCTCCATCAATCCAGCCGGATGTTGTTGGCGCGCACCACGCGGCCCCAGCTCTGCGTCTCGGCAGCGAGCCATTGCCGGAAGGGCTCGGGGCCCATGGCGCGGATCTCGGCACCCAGATCGGCCATGCGGCGCGCCACATCGGGGTTGGCCAGCGCGGTGCGGAAGGCTTCGTCCAGCCGGGCGATGATCGGCGCGGGGGTGGCGCCCTGCACCAGCACGCCCTGCCAGGTGCCGGAATCCGTGGCCGGCCAACCCAGTTCGGCGAAGGTCGGCAAATCGGGGAAATCGGGCAAGCGGCTTGGGCCGGAGACAGCGATGCCGCGCAGCCGCCGATCGCGCACGAAGGGCGCTGTGGCCGTTGCGCCATTGACGATGAGCTGCGCCTCACCCCCAGTGACGGCCGCCAGCGCCGCCGCACCGCCGCGATAGGGCACCTGCGTCAATTCCGCGCCCCAGTGCTGGGTCAACATCAGCGCCGTGAGGTGGTTGGCCGTGCCCACGCCCGAATGGGCCACATTCAGGCTGTTGGGCGCGCGCTTGGCCAACGCAACCAGTTCGGCGGCGTTGGCGGCGGGCACGGAGGGGTACAGGGCCAGGATATAGGGCGCGTAAATCAGCAGGTTCACCGGCGCGAGGTCCCGTGTGGCATCAAAGGGCAGGCGCGTGAAAAGTGCCGGGCCGGTGGCCAGCACGCCGGTATCAATCAGCAGCAGCGTTTGCCCGTCGGGCGCGCTGCGCGCCACCAGCTCCGCGCCAAGATTGCCGGCCGCGCCGCTGCGATTCTCCACGACGACATTCTGCCCGAGCAGCCGCGTGAGCTCGGGTGCGAGAATACGACCCAGAATATCGCTGGTGCCGCCGGGGGCGAAGGGCACGACCAACCGGAAGGGCCGGTCAAAGCCCTGCGCGGCCGCTCCGGGCGCGGCAAGCGCCGAAAGGGCAAGAAGGTGACGACGTTGCATGGCGGTTCCCCAGGATGGATTTTTCCCATCATGGACCGGCTTGCGCGGGCCCGCCTACCCCAAAGAAACGCAGCCGAACCCTACAGCAAGCCTTCACGGCGAAATGAGAGCGGACTGTCCCGCCCGATGATCAGGTGGTCATGGAGCACGATGCCCAGGGCCGCCGCCGCCGCCTTGACCTCCGCCGTCATCTCGATGTCGGCGCGGCTGGGCGTCGGATCGCCCGAGGGGTGGTTGTGCACCAGGATCAGCGCCGTCGCGTGGAGTTCCAGCGCGCGCTTGACCACCTCGCGCGGGTAAACCGGCGTGTGGTTCACGGTGCCGCGCGCCTGGGCTTCATCGGCGATCAGACGGTTCTTGGTATCGAGGAACAGGACGCGGAACTGCTCAACCCGCTCGCGCGCCAGCCGGGCGTTGAGGTAGTCCATCAGCCGGTCCCAGTTATTCAGGATCGCCTGGCCCTTGAGAGGCGCTTCAACCAGGCGCAGCGCCGCAGCCTGGACCGTGCGAAGTGCGGCGACCCCGGCCTCGCCCAGGCCCTCGATCTGGCGCAGTTCCTGCGTGGGGGCGGAAAGCGCGTCGGCGAAGCTGCCGAAGCGGTCGAGCAGGGCGCGCGCAATGGGCTTGGTGTCCCTCCGCGGCAGGGCGAGAAACAGGACCATTTCTATCAACTCATGATCCAGCAGCGCGGCGGGACCGGCCTCGATCAGCTTCTGCCGCATGCGCGCGCGATGGCCGTCCACCCCGGATGGCGTGCTGGCGGGCACGGGCGAGGGATCGAACAAGCCCCCCGCCTCCGACAATCCACGCCGCGGCGTCAGCCGGGGCAAGCGATCTGCCCAACAAGGTCCTTTGCCAACATCAGTAGGGCGGCTTGTGCAGCCCGTCGGGGCTGAGCGTGAAGATCTCGCAGCCCGTCTCGGTGATGCCCACCATATGCTCGAACTGCGCGGAGAGGCTGCGGTCGCGGGTCACGGCGGTCCAGCCATCATCCAGGATCTTCACCTCGGGGCGGCCGGCATTCACCATGGGTTCGATGGTGAAGAACATGCCCGGCGCCAGCTTCGGGCCTTCGCCTGGCCGGCCGAAATGCAGCACATTCGGTGGCTCATGGAACTTACGGCCGATCCCGTGGCCGCAGAAATCGCGAACGATGGAAAAGCGGTACTTCTCGGCATAGGCCTGGATGGCGTGCCCGATATCGCCGAAACTATTGCCCGGCCTCGCTGCGGCAATGCCGCGCATCATGGCCTCATAGGTCACATCCATCAGCAGGCGGGACTTGGTGCTGACCTCGCCCACGGCATACATGCGGCTGGTATCGCCATGCCAGCCATCCAGCAGCGCCGTCACGTCAATGTTGAGGATATCGCCCTCGGTCAGCAGACGCTCGCCAGGAATGCCGTGGCAGACCACATGGTTGACCGAGATGCAGGAGGATTTGGTGTAACCGCGATACCCCAGCGTGGCAGGTACGGCACCGCCAGCCACCATGAAGTCATGACATAGCTGATCCAGCGCGCCGGTCGAGACACCAGGAACCACATGCGGTGTGATCATGTCGAGGCAGGCGGCCGCCAGGGCTCCCGCGCGGCGGGCCCCCTGGAAATCCTCTGGCGCATGGCGCGTGATGCGGCGGGATTCGCCGCCCTGATGTTCCATGATTCGGTAATGGCCGGTCTGTTTGCGGTGATGACATTAGAATGCGCGCGGGCGGGCGAAGGTTCAACCCGGTTTGTCGCCCGCCTTGTGTTCCACTGTCCCCAACGCATCAGCCAGGCGAAGGTTGGCACTGCCCGGACGCGCCGGTTTTTGCTGGTTTTCATGCGGCGCCCAGCCCGTCATCACCAAAACCCGCAATTCCATCCGAAGTTCGAGGCCCGCAAATGCCTGGGCAAACAGCCCGCGCGGCGGGGTGCGCCGGTCTTGCGCGCGCAATGCATTGCTCTCACCCGCCGCGCGCAGATCACTCATCAGCCCGAGCGGCGTGCGGTATTCCAGGGGCAGCCGGTCCTGATCGGCCACGGGAAGCGCAAAACCGGCGCGCTGCAGAAGGCCCGCCAGGTCACGCAACTCGGCGAAAGGTGAAACCCGGGGCGAGACACCCCCGCGCTGCTCGGACTCGGCAGCGGCCAGCGCTTCACGTAAGGATTGCAGAGTGCCGAAGCCGGGAAGCGCGGCCAGGAAAAGCCCATCCGGCGCCAGGGCACGGCGCAACTGGATGAGCGCGCCAGGCAAATCATTCACGGCATGGAGGCTGAGATTGGCCACGATCAGGTCGAAGCTGGCCGGTGCGAAGGGCAGCCATTCCTCATCCCCCGCCACCGCCAGCCCGCCGCTGGCCCGCGCCATGCGCGGCGAGAGGTCCATGCTGACAACGAAAGGGATGCCCCGCGCCCGTAGCGCCGGCGCCACCACGCCCCGCCCGCCCAGATCCAGCGCGCGGGTGAAGCGCCGCGTGGTGTCGTCCAGCCGGTCCAGCAGGATTTCGGCCGACGCGGAAAGGATGGGCGCCACCTGCCCCACGCGTGGCGCCGCGCGCTCACGCCGGAGGGCGAGCAGGCGGCGGTCGAAGATCTCGGGCGCGGTTTCCACAGGTTTCATCTGCGACTGGTGGCGCCGCGGCGCAAGCGGGACTACCGTTCGTCAGTCCCAATGGAGAACGCAGATGAACACCATGGATGTGAAGGCCGCCCGCACCGCCGCCGTGGCCGCCGCAGTCGGGCGCGTGCGCGAAATCGAAACCCGCATGGGCGTCACCCGCGAAGCCCTGGACGCCATCCGCGCCGAGCTGATGGCGCTCGCCGGGCAGGAACACCTGTTCCCCAGCGGAGAATTCCCCCCGCCGCCCAATGGCGAAAAGGGCAGCAACCGCTACCTCCTGCGCGAGGAGGAGAACAACCGCTTCGCCCTGTATCTCAACGCGCTCAACCCCGGCAACGAGACCAAGCCGCATGACCACACCACCTGGGCCGTGGTCGTCGCCGTGGATGGGCAGGAGCTGAACAAGGTCTATGACCGCCTGGATGACGCCTCCGACCCCGAGCGCTGCGAGATGGCCGTGCGTGAGGAAATCATGGTGGAACCCGGCCGCGGCATTTGCCTGATGCCGGACGATATCCACTCCATCCACACCACTGGCACGCGCCCCACGCGGCATCTGCACATGTATGGCCTGGCGCTGGAAAAGCTGGATGGCCGCCGCGCCTTCGACGACAAGACGGGCGAGGTCTCCTACTACAACAAGAATTTCATGAAGCCCTCGGCGCGCTGATGGCCTACGTCGCGCCGGCTGCGCTCAAGGCCTGGATTTCCGCGGGCTCCGAGCTGGCGATCCTGGATGCGCGCGAAGAAGGCGAGTTCGGCCATGGCCACCTCTTCTGGGCCGTGCCTTGCCCGCTCTCGAAGAGGGAGCTGCGCGCCCCCGCCCTGCTGCCGCGGCTTGCCACGCGCGTGGTCTGCGTGGATGGCGGGCAGGGCCATGCCGAGACGTTGGCCGCCTACCTGACCAGCATCGGCTACAGCGATGTGCATGTCCTCAAGGGCGGCACGCCCGCCTGGAAGGAGGCCGGCTATGTCGTCTTCTCGGGCGTACACGTGCCCTCCAAGGCCTTTGGCGAATGGGCCGAGCATCACTACGGCACACAGAGCGTGGACCCCGCCGAATTGCAGGCCATGAAGGATTCCGGCCAGGACATGGTCATTCTGGACAGCCGCCCCACGGATGAATTCACGCGCATGACCATCCCCGGCGCGGTTAACGTGCCCGGCGGCGAATTGGCCTATCGCATCGGCGATCTCGTGCCGGATGCGGGGACCACCATCGTGGTGAATTGCGCCGGCCGCACGCGCAGCATCATGGGCGCCGAAAGCCTGCGCCGCGCGGGCGTGCCCAACAAGATCGTGGCCCTGCGCAACGGCACCATGGGCTGGGAACTGGCCGG
>JBBRVI010000032.1:0-19170 GCA_038247025.1 Acetobacterales bacterium | reverse complement strand
TGCCGCCATTGCCGGTCAACGTGTCGTTGCCGGCACCGCCGAGGATCGTGTCATTGCCCTCGCCGCCCGTGAGCGTGTCGTTGCGGGCCGAGCCGGCAAAACGCACCGCGGTCGCGTTGCCGGAATTGGTGGCGGAGAAGCCGTTGGCCCCGACAGCCAGCCCGACATCGAGGCCAAAGCCGGCGGCGGTGATGGCCACCGTGCCGTCATTGGTGGTGAGCCCGATGGGCGTCCAGCTCGCTGCAAGTGTGGCATTGGCGGTCGCACCCACGCCCACCACCAGAATATCTGCGCCGCCCAGGCCCAAATCGGTGATGCGGTCGGCGCCCGCGAGGACCACGAAGCGATCAAGGCCAAGGCCGCCGGTCAGGACGTCATTGCCCAGGCCGCCCGTCAGCGTGTCATTGCCCGCGCCGCCATTGAGGGCATTGGCGAGGTCATCGCCGGTCAGCGCGTCATTCCCGCCCGCACCGGTCAGGTTCTCGACGCCCGAGAAGGTGTCGTTGCCGAGCGCGCCCTTGTGGGCAAGGCCAACGGCAAGGCTCGCCTGGATGTCGGTGCCGTCGAACAGCGCGCCATAGAGCACCGTATCAATGCCGACACCGCCGTTCAGCGTGTCCTCGCCGGCACTGGCAAGCAGCGTGTCGTCGCCCTGGTCGCCGTTCACCACGTCATCGCCGCCGGCGCCGTCCAGCAGGTCATTGCCGGCCAGGCCGGAGATCACGTCGGCGCCAGCCGTGCCGGTGATCGTGTCGGGACCGTTGGTGGCGAGCGTGTCGTCGTTGCGGATGGTGGCGCTCGCGCCGGCTGTGCCGAGGCTGGCGCCGACCGGGCTGAAAAGCGTGACGGTGAAGAACTCATCGGGCTCTAAGACCGTCTCACCCAGCACGTTCACCGTGATGGTCTGGCTGGTTTCACCGGCGGCGAAGCTGACCGTGCCGGTGGGCAGCACGCCACCCACGAAATCGGTCCCGATCGCAGTCCCGGACGCGACGGCCCAGGCCGCGCTGGAGGCACCGCTCGTGTCACCCGTGCGCGTCACGGTGAAGGTGAAGGCGGTGGGGCCCGCATTGCCCTCGGCCTTGTCGGCGGAGAGGGCGGCGATGGCGAGGACCGCGCTGAGTGCTACCGTGAAGCTGCTGAAGGCCACATCGCCATCGCTGAAGCGCAACGTCTCGATGTCATTGGCGAGGACGTCCACGCCGTCGCGGCCGGCCGTACCATCGGTGATGGTCAGGCGGCCAGTACCGGGATCATAGCTGGTCGTGTAATTGGCCCGCGCGCCGGTGAAGAGCACGATATCCGTGCCACCGCCGCCGGAGATGGTGTCATTGCCGCCCACACCTTCCAGTGTGTCTCCGCGCGCGCCGCCGGTGATGGAATCGCCGAAGCGCGAACCGATTGCGTATTGGATGTTGACCAGTTGGTCAGTATCGCCCCAGCCATCGGTCGCGATGCCGGTGGCGAGGTTGATGGTCACCGCCGCGCGGTCACTCCGGTAATCGGCGGCAATGAGCGTATCCACCACGGGGGCGCGCAGAACGTCGTTGCCGGTCAGGCCGCGCAGGAGGGTGCGCGTGCCCACGACGGAAACGCCGGTCAGGTCATCGGCCAATTGTGTGCCGAAGGCGTTCTCGATGGAGATCAGCGTATCGGTGAAGCCCCATCCATCAACAGCTGTGCCGGTGGTCAGGTTCACCGTGACGCCGAAAACCTGGAGGTTGGAATTGCCGGTGAAGTTGTCATAGCGGACGGAATCGATCCCGAGGCCGCCATCCATCGTGTCATCGCCCTCACCGCCGAAGAAGCTGTTATTGGCGGCGGAACCGATGATGCGGTCATTGCCGATGCTGCCATTCACCTGCTCGATGCTGCGCAGCGTATCGGTGCTGGAGAGGGTGAATGCGCCGCCGACAAAGCTGTATTTCCGCGCGACGCCATTCCATTCGCCGCCAGTGAAGGAGGTCCCGAGTTCGACCTCCACGCGCACTGTTGCGTCACCGAATTCGAAGTTACGGGTGTTGGTGCCCATGCTCCAACGGTCGCCCGTGCCGCCGCCACCATCAATATTGCGGCTGCCGGTGAGCGCGCTGGAAAACTGGTCGCTGAAACTGCTGCCGATAATGGTGTCGTTGTTGTTGCCGCTGACCGAGAGGCGGCGGATATTCACCAGGGTGTCGGTGCCGCCATGGCCATCCGTGGCGGTGCCGGTGGCCAGGTTGATGGTGGCCGCGGCCGGCGCACCTGCGTAATTCACCACAAGATTGGCGAAGGTGGATCCATCATCCTGGTTCTGGAAGCTGCCAGTGATGGTGTCATTGCCAGCATTGGGGGTCACGTTGGGGGCGAAGAAGGGCGGCAGAGTGATCCCTGTTGCGTCGAAGGTATCTGCGCCGCTGCCGCCTGCGATGCCGTTGAAGTTGGTGAAGCTGTCCGTGCCCAAGGCGCCCTTGTTCACGGAGCCGCTGTTGCCGTTGTTGTATGTGACGCTGATGGGCGTGGTGAAGCTGAAATAGCTGAGCGTATTGCCGGCGGCAGCACCGCCATTGATCACGTCATTGCCCGCGGTGCCGTTGAAGGTCTCAAGGCGACCTGTGCCGGTCAGCGTGTCATTTCCTGCGGTCCCGAGGGGCGCTGGGACGCTGTTGCCGAGTTGGACGTCGGCCAGCAGTTCAAAGAGTGGGAAGTTCAGCTCGCTGCCATCGGTGACGCCGCGCACCTCGACGATGAAGTCGGTGGCGCCCAGCACCTGATCTCCATCCACATCCACGATCAGCCAGCCGCGATTATCCGCAGCACTCGACTTGATCCAAAAGCCCTGGAAGGTGGGGATGTTGTGAAGCTGCGCGGGCAGCGTCTGGCCAGCCACCGGCGCGCCGGGGAGGGCGATCCCGGTGTCGAAATTCACGAAGAAGGTGCGGATGCTGCCGCCAATGTTCAGCGTGCCATTCACGCCGCCCATGGTGATGGTGTCGAACTCGAACTCGTTGAAATCTGTGATGATGTCCATGTTGGACAGCGTGGAGCGCGAGACGTCGTTGATGGTCAGAACGAAGCGGTCGGCACCCAGGCCACCGGTCAGGCTATCCGCCCCTTCGCCGCTTTCGAGCGTGTCATTGCCAGCGCCGCCGATCAGCGTGTCATTGCCGGCGAAGCCGCGGATCAGGTCATCGTTCACGCCGCCCGTCAGGCTGTCGGGGTCAGGCGTGCCGTCAACCGCAAGCTCGTCGTTGCGGATGACGCCGGTGGCGGTGGAGGTGGTGATCAGCGTTGCAAAGGTGGGGTTGCTGAGGACGATGGTGAAGCGCTCATCACCCTCGAAGTTGCTGTCGCCATTCACGTTGATGGTGATGGTCTTGCTCACCTCATTGGCCACAAAGGCCAGCACGCCGCCGGTCGGTTGGAGGGCACCGGCGAAGTCGGTCGCGCTGGCGAGGGGCGTGTTGATGAGATTGGCGGTGCTGTAGCCCCAGGAGACGGAGGCGGGGGCACTGAGGTCACCGCTGCGCGTGACGGTGAAGGTAAAGGGCGTGCTGCCCGCATTGCCCTCGGGCTTGTCGGCATCGGTGGCCGCAATGGCGAAGGTGGAGGAGGCGTCGTCGTTGAGGATCGTGCCGGTGGCGGTATTGAAGCCGCCGATGGTGGTGTTGCTGGACAGCGCACTGAGCTGAACGGAGAAGCTCTCATTGCTCTCGATCAGCGTATCGCCCTGCGCATTGATGACGATGGTCGTCTGCGTTACGCCGATGGCGAAATTCACTGCGCCGGAGGGCAGAACCCCGCCCGCGAAATCCGACGCCGTGGCGCCCCCGAACGTCGTTACCGCCCAGTTGGCCGAAGCCGCGGCAGTGGAGTCCCCGCTGCGCGTGACGTTGAAGACCATCGGCGTGGAGCCGGAGTTGCCCTCGGTCACCGTGGGTACGGCGCCGGAGAAAGCGATGATCGTGCCGTCATCATTTATGATTCTGTAGGAGGCGGAATTGCCGATCGCCGCCCCGGTACTGGGGTTGGTCAGGTTGACGACGAAGGTCTCGTTCTGCTCGAACGCAGTATCGCCTGCGAAGTTGACAGTAATGACCTGGCTTGCCTGACCGATGGCGAAGAGCACGGTGCCCGTCGGGAAGACGCCGCCGGCGAAATCACTGGCGTTGACGGGCGTGACCCCGCCAAACAGAGGCGCGGCTACCGCCCAATCCGCGCTGGCCGCGATCGTGGTATCGCCCGAGCGGGTGATGGTGATGTTGAAGGGCGTGCTGCCCGCATTACCCTCATTCGCGCTGAAGCCGGAGATGTTGGTGGTGGCGATGATCGCGCCATCATCATTGTTGATGTTGCCGAAGGCCTGGGTGGTCAGGCCCAGGCTTGCCCCGGCGGAGGGCGCCGAGAGCACGACGCCGAAGCCCTCACTGGGCTCCACGAGCGTGTCGCCTGCAACGTTCACAATGAAGGCGGCCGTGGTCTGGTTTGCGGCAAAGAAAACTGTGCCGGTCGGCAGCGCGCCACCCACGAAATCGCCTGCATTGGCGATGCCGGAATTCACCGTCCAGGTCGCACTGACGGCGGATGTGATGTCGCCGCTTCGAACGGCGCTGAAGGTGATGGGCGTGCTGCCAGCATTGCCCTCGTTCACGGCGAAGGGGTTGGAGCCCAACGAGATCACGGCGCCGCCACCGTCATCATTCACAATGTCGCCTATGGCGGAGCTGAAACTGCCGATCGTGGCATTCGCGGAGGCCAAGGTGAGCTGGATCGAGACGTTTTCCGTAGGCTCAGTTGTCGTATCACCGGCGATGTTGACGGTGATGGTCTGTGTGGCCTCACCAGCCGCAAAGGTGACGATACCCGAAGGCAGCACACCTCCCACGAAATCCGAAGCTGTCGCCAAGGAACCGAAGCTGTTGACGGACCAATTGGCCGAAGCGGAGGCGGAAGTATCGCCTGTGCGCGCCACATTGAAAACGAGGGGTGTGGTGCCGGAATTGCCTTCATTCACCGAGGGCTGCGGCCCAGGGGCGAAGGAGATCACCGTGCCGTCATCGTTGAAAACAGTGTATGAAAAAGTGGAGCCAATGGAGGAACCGACTGACGGGTTGGACAGAGAGATGAACAAGGTTTCGTTCGGCTCGAAATCCGTATCCCCCACGATGTTCACGGTGATAGTTTGGGTCGTCTCGCCAACAGCAAACAGAACCGTACCGCTGGGGAAGACGCCTCCAACGAAATCATTCGCATCCACGGCGCTGAGGCCATTGCCCACGAAGCCCGGCGCGGCGACCCAGTTGGCACTGGCCGCGATAGTGAGGTCACCGGAGCGGGTGACGGTGAAGGACATGAGCGTGCTGCCGGAATTCCCCTCCGACACATTCGCGCCGGCGGTAACTGCTATGACGGCGCCATCATCATTCAAGATGGTGAAGCCGCCAGTGCTGCCCATTACAGCCCCGGGCGAGAAGTTGCTGAAATTGACCTGGAAGCCCTCATTGGGTTCCAGCTCCGTGTCACCCGCGATATTGACGGTAATGGTCTTGCTGGTTTCCCCAACCCCGAAGCTGACCGTTCCCGTGGGGAACACCCCGCCTTCGAAATCACTCGCACTGGCCCCACCGAAGGACAACACAGTCCAATCCGCGCTGGCCTCGATGGCCGTATTGCCCGAGCGTGTGACGGTGATGAGGAAAGGCGTGCTGCCCGAATTGCCCTCGGCGACCGGGAATCCCGAACTGAAATTAGTGGAGATGATCGCACCATCATTGTCGGCGATGGTGTAGCTGGCAGAGTTGCCGAGAATGGCGCCGGCCGAGAAGTTGCTCAGGTTGACCAGGAATGTTTCGTTTGGCTCGATGACCGTGTCACCCGCAATATTGACGATGATGGTCTTGCTGGTTTCCCCCGCCTCAAAGCTTACCGTTCCCGTGGGGAATACCCCACCGGCAAAATCGCTCGCAGCGGCACCATTGAAGAACGTGCCCGCCACAGTCCAATCCGCGCTGGCCGCGATGGCCGTGTTGCCCGAGCGCGTTACGGTGATGAGGAACGGCGAACTGCCCGAATCGCCCTCGATGAATTGGGGACCCGAACTTGAAGCGGCGGAGATGATGGCGCCATCATCATTGGCGATGGTGTAGCCGGCAGTGCTGCCCAGCACAGCCCCGGGCGAGAAGTTGCTGAATGTTGATCGAGAAGAATTCATTCGGTTCCAGCTCCGTGTCACCCGCGATATTGACGGTGATGGTCCTGCTGGTTTCCCCAGCCCCGAAGCTTACCGTTCCCGTGGGGAACACCCCGCCTTCGAAATCACTCGCACTGGCGCCACCCGAGGGCGACACAGTCCAATCCGCGCTGGCCGCGATGGCCGTGTTGCCCGAGCGTGTGACGGTGATGAGGAACGGCGTGCTGCCCGAATTGCCCTCGGCGACCGGAGGGCCCGAATTGAAAGCAGTGGAGATGATCGCCCCATCATCATCAGCGATGACGTAGTTGGTGCTGCTGCCCAGCACTGCCCCGGCCGAGAAATTGCTCAGGTTGATTCCGAAGAATTCATTGGTTTCCACGACGGTGTCGCCGACGATGTTGACCGTGATGGTCCTGCTCGTTTCCCCAACCCCGAAGCTTACCGTTCCCGCAGGCAACACCCCGCCGGCGAAATCGCTCGCGCTGGCTCCACCAAAGGAGGTCGTCACGGCCCAATCCGCGCTGGCAGCGATGGCGGTATTGCCAGAGCGGATGACGGTGATGAGGAACGGCGTGCTGCCGGTATTGCCCTCGTTGACCGAGAACCCCGAGGCGGTGGTGGTGGCGATGATCGCACCATCATCATTCGTCACAATGCCGAAGGCAACGACGCTAGCACCCAAAGACGCGTTGCCCGAGGCGATGGAAATGCCGAGGTTGAATTGCTCAGTTGGCTCGATCAACGTGTCGCCGGCGACGTTCACGACGAAGCTGGCGCTGAATTGGCCCGCGGCGAAGGTCACGAGACCGGTAGGCAAGCCCCCACCAACAAAATCTGCGCCATCCACCCCGGTCGGGCTAACCATCCAGTTGACGCCAACGATACCACTCAGATCGCCCGTTCGGTTCAGCGTGTAGGTGAAGGCCGTGGAGCCGGAATTGCCTTCCCCCAGAGTCAGGAAAATGTTGCCAGTGAATGAGATGGTGCTGGACATGGGAGGTTTCCTTTGGACGAACACGCTCTCCGTCTGCGGACGTTACCGCGAAGGGAAATAGCACCAAATTTTGGGTATTGTAAATCATTTGGCAACTAATTTTTGGGGTCCGCAGGAAGCTATGGTCAGTATTGCACTCTAGTAAAACAAGGGATCTACCGGTGGTAGTTTCTCCGTCAGGACAGCTGCTGGCTGTGATGCTCATGCCCCTGGCGCCAGCGATCACGCATTGCTTTGCGATCAGGCGGACACCTGCCAGGGACCGCGTCACTTGATTGTTCACAAGGGCTTCCCGACCATGGGATCATAACATGCCAGGGCACAACTTCGCCTCGCAGGTTACGCTGTCAAAGTCCCGCTCTACAGGGGACCTGGCACGCCTGCCGAGGCTGCTCACGATTCCGACCTGCGCCGATGCTGAACGCCTCACCACGATCCACGCCATCAGCAAGCTCAGTCGCGCAGTCTCGTTGTTCCATTTGCAAAAATTCGAATCAATGCTTAGGATAGAATGTAATGCCCAGCGCCTATCAGATTGTCAGCATCAATGACGTGAGCCATCGGCCGCTCCTGATAAGCCGTTTCTCCAAATCCATATCCGATGAGCACATGCCCTTTTTCGGCGGCCGCTCCAGCCTGGCAGTTGCTGACCTTCGGGCACCGCTCAAGCCGCCCATAGGCCCCGACATCACCGAGGAGGGGATCGCCCAGCGCTGGCAAGCCTACGACAGGCAATATCGCACCGATGCGCGCATCTCAAGCTTTTGGGTCACAGAGGTGGCCGAGGCCACGGTCTTTCCGCCCTACGGCATAGTGGCCGTTGACGGGCATTTGATCCGCGACACCATTCGCAGCGGCGTCATGCTCAAGACCCTGTTTCCCACCACGGCGTCGGAGGCGATCAACGCTTCCATGCTGTCGCCGGAGGTGCCGATCGTCTCGCTCGCACCACCGGCAGTGCGGCGCGTGCCCGGGCATTCCTTCCTGCTTGGCTTCGGCATGTTCGAAAACTACTTCAACTGGACGCTGCGCTATGCGTCCCGCGTGGCAATGTTTCAGGCAATGCCTAACATTGACAAGTTGGCTGCCCCGGCGGCTTCCAAACGCTATGTCGCGGAAACGCTCGAGTTCCTCGGCGTAGGTCAGGCACAGGTGGAGCATCTGGACGGGCCTGTCGTCTTCGAGCGCCTGACCATCGCCTCGCCAGTGGCTTTAGGGCGTTACGAGATCTCGCCACTCATCACCACCACACTGCGAGAGCATCCGCGCGTGCTGGAGTTGTGGCGCCGTCCCAAGCGGCGGCTCTACATCCCGCGCCGAAACGTCAATATGCGCCAAGTCGTGAACGAGCCGGCGGTGGAAGCCGCCATGGGCCAGCTTGGTTTCGAAGTGTTCGACAACGCCCAGCACAGCGTTCGCGAACAGGTGCGCGCCTTCCGTGACGCCTCCATCATCGTCTCGCCGCATGGCGCCGGCCTGTCCAATATCGTCTATTGTGATGCGGGCACGCCGGTGGTGGAAGTGGTTCCCGAGGGCTATGATCAGGGCGTGACCTCCTATCGCAGCCTGGCCGACCTGTTTGCCCTGCCCTACACCCAGATCTTTGCGCGCGAGGCGGTGCCGGACCGCAAGGGAAACCGGTGCAATTCGAGCATCGAGATTGATGCAGGAGAATTGTCGGCCACCGTGAAGGCCCTGCTGCAGTGATGCAGGCGCAATCTTCTCCGGCCCTCATGCAAGCGCTCGCTTGCCATTTCCCGGCCCATTTGCGAATGCCGCTGGATGTGGCGCTGGCACTCTACGGCGGGATGCAGTCCAAATCGCCTGGTCTCACCCTCGCCATCCGCAAGCGCACGCCCGTCTATACTGGCGAGATTGCGGATGTTCTCGCCGGGCAGAGCGGCTTCGTGCCCTCTGGATTTTCCCTGAGTGCCGCCAGCCTTGAGGCAGTGGCGAATTTCACGCGCGAGGCCGGCATCTCTCGCGTGCTCGAATTCGGTGCGGGGGTGACGACCATCGTCCTGCCAAAGCTGCTCGGGGAGGGGCTGCGAATGTATCTCTCCATCGAGGAGGATGAGGCCTATGCGGCGACGCTGCGGCCTGTGCTGAAGGCCGACCCGGCGTATCGGCGCGTATCCATCGCGCGGCTTGATCTCAGCGCTGAGGCAGGGACGGCGGTCACGCGCGCGGGGGCGGGCAGCTTTAATGCCACCAGCTATCGAGGACTCCGCGAAACGGTGCAGGCGGCCTTTGCCGAGAACGGCCCGGAACTGGTGCTGATTGATGGCCCTTCGCGCCGGGCCAGGTGGGGACGCTTCGCGGTACTGGCCGATATCGCCGAGCTTCTGCCGCGCGGCACGCTGATCCTGCTGGATGACGCACTGCGACACCGCGAGGTGGGCATTCTCGACGAATGGCGCCGCCGCGGGATCGCCGAGGTTGATTCAATCCTCTGCGTGGGCACTGGCATCGGGCTGGCGCGGGTGCTTTGATGAACTCCGACGGGTTTGCGTCGGACTGGCGATCCAGCGAGTCACGTTGGCGAGGGTGATCCAGCCCACCAATACAATTGGCCATGAGACTTTGGAGAATGGCAAAGATGATGCAGCCCGGCGCCGAAGATTTCGTCAAATCCCTGATTGATTTTTCACTCAAGGATCGGAGCGCCAGGCGGCGTTGGCACATCACCCGCCTCTACATGTACACCAAGCTCGAGAACAACCTGCTGGCCCTGGATGATGGGAACAAGACCTGCCTCTCGATCGCGCATTCCGGTGATTTTGCGAAGATCCTTGGCTTGAACAACGTCGCCGTCACCGAGGCCAATTTTCCCGAGCACGACATGCGAAGCCTCAATTTCGCCGATGGGCAGTTTGACTTCGTCGTGGCCGATCAGGTGCTGGAGCACGTGGAAGGGGACCCGATCGCGGCCTTCGCCGAGACGGTGCGGGTCACGAAGCCGGGCGGCTACATCGCGCAGACGACTTGCTTCTTCAATCTCATTCATCAGGCGCCGACCGATTTCTGGCGCTTCACGCCCATGGCGCTCCAGCTGATCTGCGACAAAACGGGGGTGGTGCCGGTCAACCTGGGTGGTTGGGGCAACCAGCTGGCCTGGACTTACATGTCGCTGGGCTACCGCATGTCAAAAGTGCCGGAAAATCCGCAGAATCCCCTGTATCAGCTTGGTATGCGCAATGAAAAGAAATACCCCATCTGCACCTGGGTGCTGGCGCAAAAGCCCGGGCCGGCCGAAGCGACGCCGTGACCTGAGCGCGGTCATTTCCGCTTCACCTCTGGACCCGATGAGGATATTTGAATGAGGAGGCGCGCCGCATGATCTATCTGCATGTTGGGCTCGGCAAGTGCGGATCGAGCACGATTCAACATTTCGCGACGGTTCATTCCGAGGCACTGCGCGAAGCGGGTGTGACCTATCCAGCGCTCAATGGTCGGCATCCCGAACATCACAAAACACTCTGCGACTTCGCCATGAGCAGCGCGCGGCGCGGGGCGAAGCCGCCGCAGGCGATCGCCGCCCTTCTCGCCGAACTGCGTGAGCGGCCCGATGCCGCCATGCTGCTGAGCAGCGAGAATTTCCTCAAGCATGAGCCGAGGCGTGCGGCCAGCGTGGCCACCGCCATGCGCGACCTGCTGGGCCAGGCGCCGGTGCGGATCCTGATCTACATCAGGCAATATCCGTCCTGGGTCGAGTCGCTCTATGCCCAACGGACCAAGCGGGGCGAGAATTCGGAAAGCATTGATGGCTTCATCCGCGACCGCCACATCCTTCACAATGTCTCGATGGTCAGCGGGCTGAAGGAATGGATCAAGGTCTTCGGCGCGGAGAATATCCGGCTTCGCAGCCTGGATCGTGCCAATCTTGTGGGCGGGGACCTCATCACCGATCTGCTGGACGCGATTGAGTTGCGCAGCGACATGCCGGCAATGCCGCGCGTCAACGAATCGCCCGATTGGACCTTCCTGGAACTGGCCCGCCTCATCGCCTCGCGAAGGCCGGATCAGAGTGAGTCGACGCAGTTGATGTTCCGCACCTGGCTCAAGCGTCTGGCCGAGGCCACTGGCGCGGCGCTGCAACGTGCCGACGTCAAGGCTCCCAAGCCACAATATCTCACCCAGGCAGACTGGCTGCTGCTCAGCACGCTCTACAACTCGGACGTGACGCAGATCAACGGCCTTTTGCCCGGCCATGCCGTGCCGTTGCTGAATGGCTCGCTTATTCCCGAGCGGGTCAGCGCGCCCTCCTTCGACGCGATTCCCGACGATGTCTGGTCCGTCTATCGGGAGGTCATCGGCAACGGCAAGCTGCTGCTGCGTATGCCCGAGCCCGTGCGTAATGCCATCAGGCCGATCCTGAAGCTCCGCCGGAAACGGTTGCGCCGCACCAGCGTGGCAGCGCGTTGAAGGGGGCGGCCTGTTGGGGGGCAGCCCTCGCCCTATCTTGTCAGCCCGGCGACAACCACGCCGATCAGGATATTCACCAGAACCGCCACCACCACCACCGAGATCGCAAATCCCATCACCCGATCGGGCTGGATCCGGATGACTGTCGGCGTACCAATATAGAATAAATAAAGGCTGTAGATGCCGCCCGCCAGCGCGGGAATCCAGCCGATCCAGGGGATCACCATGAACATGCCCCCGACCCAGGATGCGGTAGGGGCATACACGGCCAGCTTCAGCGCCGCGTTGCCATCCGCCTGCGCGCCGAAGCGCGGTGCGAGAAACTCAATGATCTTGGAGAGCACAAAGACGCCGACCAGCGCAAGCACGAAACCCAGGATCGCGCTGGTCAGCACCGCACCGAACCCCAGCACGCCCAGGCTCATCATGAGCGTGCCGAGCAGGCCTGCGATGCTGGAAAGCCCAGCCAGGATGACGACGTAGTTCTTGAACATGCTTGCCATATCGGCCGGTTCGGCCGCGATGATCGCCCATTCCCTGCGCGGATCCAACAACAGGCCCTTGGCGCGCGCCATGATGTCCATGGTCTCTGTTTCCTCCATCAAATGGTCCAGCCGAATGATACTGCGCGCGCGTTGCATCCCGCGGCAAGCGAGATCAGCTTCGCCCGGCCCGGTGGCCAGGTTTGCTCATCGCGGCCGGATGGCTCGGCATTGCGGGCGCCCGCACGTTTGTCGGTTGAGCCCGTCCCGGCCTGGTTTTGCCTCACGCTCAGTATTCAAGCTCCCAGGTCAGGCCCACGCGGTCGCCGCCGGGGCCGGTGCTGGTCTGGCCTTCCAGGCGCAGGCGTGGCGTGAGCTCCACTTGCACGTTGACGCCGGGCGTGCCGCCCGCCCCCTGGCGCACGCCCAGATAAACGCCCGGCGCCACATAGCCGCCCGCCTCCAACGCCGCGCGGCCGGCGCTGTCCGAGGCCACACCCAGCCTGTCCAGCCCCAAGCCGCGCCGCAGCCTGTCCACTGCACCCGCACCGGGCGCAGGCAGGCCGGCGAGTTGCGCGGCCGCTTGGGCGATGGTCACGATTTCGAAGGGTGAAAGCCTGTTGGTTTCCCGGTCAAAAAGCAGTCTGGCGAGGGCTTCGTCCTGCGGCAAATCCGGCTCCGAAGTGACCGTCAGAACCGGCAGGGCAAGGGTTCCCGTGATGGCCAGGTTGATCGTGTGGGAACGACTGCGCGCCGTGGCCAGGAAATCGAGGGTCGGCGAAAGGTTGTTCGCATCGAAGCCGATCACGCCCCGGCTGAATTGCAGCTGCCGCCCCGCGAGATCGAAACTCCCACGCCTCAGACGCAACCCGCCCGAAGTCTGCGGCGCGTCCAGCGTCCCCTTCACGACCACTTCGCCCCCCAACTCCGCCTCGAGCCCGCGCCCGCGGATGAACGCGGCACGCGGAGCGGTGATGGTGAGGTCCAGCGCCATCGGCAGGCTGGGCGCAGCGCTGGCCACGCTTGGCGGGGCTGGCGCTGGGCGGCCGGGCGGGTTGGGGCCGACCTGCCGCACTCGTCCAAGGCTCGGGATGCTGCCGGCGAGGTTTTCTGGGATGCGCAGATCCGCGCGTTGGATGGTGATGCGCCCGCTGAGGCTGCCACCCTCCAGCAGCGGTCCGCGAAGGGTGAGAGCGGCATCCACCGTCGCGTCGCCCAGCTCGCCGCTGATGGGCCGTGCCGCATCCGCGCGCAGATTGAACTCGGCGGGCAGGCCCGCGCCCAGTGGTTCGATCCAGCCCTGGCCGGAGATGGTTCCGCCTCCGCCGGTGCGCCCGCTCAGCGATTCCACCAAAAGGCGCTCGCCTTGCGCGGTGATCCGCGCCGTCAGCCCCTCGATCCGCGTGCCATAGATTGGGTTGGTGTAGCCACCCTCGGTCAGCGTTGCGCTGCCGCCAAACACAGGGTCGGCGGGCGTGCCAGTCGCGCGCAAGTCCAGCGCAAGGCGACCGGAGAGACGATCGGCGCCGCCGGCCAGAAAGGGCCGCGCCAGGCTGCCCAGATCCAGCCGCCCGCGCAGTGCGGCCTCGATGGGTGCCGCCATGGAGAAGCCGCGCGGCTGCTGGGCGGTGACGTCAAGCTGCACGGCCGGGCCGGCGGTAATGCGCGCCTCGGCACGCAGGGCCTGGCCTTGCAGCCGGGCGGTGGCGTTGACCTGCGCAGGCGGGAGTTGCGGGGTCTGGCTCGCGCGGAGGTTTTCGGCGCGAAGCGTGGCGTTGATGTCCGGTGCTGCGCTGCTTCCGGTGGCGATGATCTGGCCGGAAGCCGTGCCCGTCACCATCCCCCCGCTGAGCGGGCCAAGCGGCACAGCGGAAAGCTCGGCCCGTGCATTGAGCTGCCCGCCCACAAGCCGTCCCTGCAAGGCGAGCGACCCACCGCGCCGGCTCGTCAGGCGCGTGGGCTCCAGCACCACGCCCTCCTCCAGCCGGATGCGCGCAGGGCCGGCAAGGGTGAGCGCATCCGCCCCGGACCGCGCCTCCAGCCGCGTCAGCGTCACCAGCGGCAATGCCAGGTTTCCGGCGAGGTTGAGGGCGCCCTCAGGCGCAGTGACCCCCAGCCGAAAATCGAGGCGAGCAAGCGTTCCCCCCGCCTCGGCCTGCACCGCTGCGCGAAGGTTGGTGGTGCCTAGGCCCGTGCCATTCGCGCGCAGAGTGATGCCCTGCGCCGCAGGGCCGGTGGCGCCGGGAATGGCACGCGCCTCCAGCTCGGCGGAGAGGCGGCCGGCCATCCCCATCTCCAGCCGCGAGAGATCGGGAGCGTCGAGCCGCAGTGTCCCGGTCAATGGCCCCTGGGGCAGGCTTGCCGACCCACTGCCTGTCACGGTGATCTCAGCGAAGCGGGCTTCCAGGCGTTCCAGTCGCAATTGCTCGCCATCGCGCCGCGCGCTGAGCGACAGGCGCAGTGGGCGGGACTGGTAGAGGCCCGTGGCCTCGGCGGTGAGGCGGGCCAAGGAGGCCTGCAGTGTGGCCTTGGCGGTCAAGTCCAGCGCTTCCAGGAATTGCCCCTGGCCTTCCAGGCGATCTGAGCGCAGGCGCATTTCCCCCTCCAGCGCTTCAGGGGTGCCGCGCAGTTGACCCTGCGCCGAGATCATACCAGTCAAACCCGGCGGGTCGCGCGCCTCCAGGGTGAAGCGGTGGTCGAGCGGCAGCCCGGTGGGGCCGGAGAGGGTTGCCTGGACCCGTGCGGCGCTGAGCTGCGCGGTGAAGCGGGAAGGATTTGCTTCTGCGGTCAGGCGGACCTCCTCGCCGAGCATGGCATCGGTCTCACCCAAACCGCCCAGGCCCTGGGCCGTAACGTTCACCGTCAGTTCCGGTGCGGCGATGCTTCCGCTGATGCGCCCTTCCGCGATGAGCGAGTCCCAGGCGAGGCCAGGCAAAAAACCCGCAAAGAGCCCTGGCGCGCCGGCCCGAATCCGGAAGCGGGCGTCGAGCGGCTCCAGCCCGCCTTCCGCCGTGGCCGTCAGCGCGGGGAGGTCCAGCGCCAGCCGATCCAGCGCCAGCGCGCCATCAGCCGAGCGGCGCAAAGCGGCATCCATCTCGATTCGCCCGGTGAGAGGGCGCAGGGCCTCGGGTAGAAGCGCGCCGGGCACCGCATGGCCTTGCAGGGTGAGCGCCAACGCCCCTTCGGGCGACAGACCGACCGTTCCGCTCAATTCTGTCTCGGCAGTTCCGAGATTGGCGCTCAGGTGCCATGGGGCGCCATCCAGGGTGAATTGCAGGGCAAAGGCGGCCTCGGGTGTGCCGACCAAGGCTGCAACCAGGCCGCCGGGCGGTTCGGAGGCTTCAACGCGTGCCGTCAGGTTTTCCTCCTGGAAGACGAGATTGATCGCCGCCGCCCCCGGCCGGTCCAACCTGAGCAGCGCGAGATTTGCGTTCAGGCGCCCCGATTCAATTGCCGCAGAACCCGCCAGTGAGAGCGTGACAGCTTGGCCAAACACAGCTTGGCTCAACTCCACCCGTGGCAGGTCAATCTGGCGCAGTGACAGTGCAAAGGGCAGTTGCGGCAGGCTGGGCAGGGCCAATGGCGTGGGCTCGCTGGGGGCGGAGGGCGGCAGGCGGTGAAGCGCGGTTCGCGCAGCCTGCACGACCTCCAGCGTGACGCGGCGCTGCGCCAGATCCCGCCAGTCGAGGCGCAACTCCACCCCTTCCACCTCCAGCCAGGCGCCTTGCGCATCGGTGAGCGCGATCCGCTCGGCAGTGAGGCGAACCGGCAATTGTCCCCCCGCGCCCTGGACCGTAAGGCCTGGGACGAAACGCGCGCCGAACTCCACCGCGAGGCCAAGCCCCCAGGGGGTGAACAGCGCACTCATGGCCAGCAGGGGCAGGAGCACGAGCAGAAGCAGGAACCGCCACATCAGAAGGCGTGCCCGATGCCGATGTAGAAGCCGAAATTCCCGCTTCCGACCTGGCGGATCAAGGGCACGGCGATATCTGCGCGGATCGGCCCGATCGCCGTGTAGTAGCGAAGCCCAACCCCTGTGCCGACCCGCAGCGAAGCCGTCGGCGCGAAGGATTTTTCGCCCACCGCGCCCGCATCCACGAAGGCCACACCGCCCCAGGTCTCGCCGAAGCGCTGGCGGAACTCGATCGAGCCTTCCAGCAGGCTTGCCCCGCCGAGTGGCTGGCCCCGGGCGTTGCGTGGCCCAATGGACTGGAAGTCATAGCCACGCACCGACCCGCCTCCGCCTGCGTAAAAGCGCTGGCTGGGCGGCACATTGCCGGCTGACGCATTCACCAGGCTGCCCAGCGCCCCGCGCATCGCAATGATGCTGGCGCCATTCCCGGTCAGATCAAGATATGTGGAGCCCGCGAGCCGAAGCGGCAGATAGGGCGTGCCATCGGAGAAGGAATAGGATGGTGCGAGGCTCGCCTGCGCGCGAACGCCCGAACGGGGGTCCAGCCGGCTGACGGTGCTGTCATAGCGCGCCTGGATCGCCCATCCCGCCACCTGATATTCCGTGAGGATGCCATCGGGCGGGCCGGCGCGCCCGATCTCGGCCGTCGGGCCGGTGGAGAGCGTCCAACGGTCGCTCAGCCGGCGTTCATAGGCAATGCTGAAGACGGCGGCGTCGCGGTCAAAGGAATCAAGGCGTTCGCGGACCAGGGCGAAGCTGCTGACCATCGCGCCAGCCCAGCCAAAGGGGAGGGGCTTGCGATAGGTGATGGCCGCGCGGCCGGCCGTGCGGTCCAGTTCGCTGCCGAGCCTGTTCGCCTCCAGCTCCACCCGCAGATTTTCGGCCCCACCCAGCAGGTTGCGATGCTCCCAGCCAAGGCGCACCGAAAAGCCGAAATTCGTCTCATAGGCGGCCGAGGCGCTGATGGCGCGGAAGGGGCGCTCGCGCACATCCACAGTGACGGGCAGGCGGCCTGACGCGTCCAGCGCCTCGCCCGGGGTAAGGCGCACGGTGGCGAAGGGGCCGAGGGCCGCCACATCGGCGCGGGCCTGGGCCAGGCGGGCGGGGCTGTAGCTTTGCTCGGCGAGGCGGAGTGCCGCCACCCGGCGCACCACTTCGGGGTTCACCCGCTCGGTGCCGGTCACGCTGGGTTGCGCGAAATCTACGCGCGGGCCGGGGATGATGGTGAAGGCCAGGTCCATGGCGCGGGCCGCGTGATCCACCGTGACCACGCGTTCGATGCGGGCGAGGGGGTGGCCGTCCTGGCGCAGCGTGTTCAGGGCCGCATCCTGCGCAATCAGGATCGCCTCGGCCTGGGCGGGCTGCCCCGGAGCGAGGCCGGCGATGGTGCCGCCCCCGGCCTCGATGCGGCGCAGCGTGTAGCGTGGGCCGGGCGTGACCAGGATCTCGACGGCAAGAGGCGTTCCCGCCTTGCGCTCCACGCGGATGCTGCCGGCCCAATAGCCCTCGGAATCCAGCACGGGGCGCAGCCTTGCGGGTTCGGCTGCGATGCGCGAGGTGAGGCCCCCCGCATCGGTCGGAGCGCGCTCCTGCAATGCGATCAGGTTGGAGGCGGCACGCAGCAGCGCGTCCAGAGTGGCATCGCCGGTATCGGGGATGGTCGCGCGATAGGCCAGGTTCGGGGATTGCTCCTCCGTTTCGTCAATCGCTTGCGGCAGGGAAGGGGGTGCGGCGAACAGGGCCAGCACCAGAACCCCGCCGATGTGGCGATATCTCCCCCAGCCCAAAACCCATTTCCCATCATGCGGTTCGCAGGCGCAGCCTGTCTTGCCTTGAACGAGGCGGCGTTACAACCGGTTGCCGGGGCGCGGCTGGCGCGTGAGCGCAATGCCCACCAACAGCGCCGGCACGCCGCAGACGGCGAAGCCCAGCCCATGGCTGCCCGTCAGCCAGAGCAGCGCCGCATAGATCAACGGCAGCAACAGCCCGCCGATCTGCCCGAAGGAAAGCACGCCCCCCGTCGCACTCCCGCGCATGCCGGGGGGGGCGAGGCGCGCGGCCTCGGCCAGCAGGACGCCATGCCACGACATGGCCGTGGCACTCAGGCTGGCCGCAACAAAGCCAACCAACATCACCGGCCAGAGCGGGCCATAGAGCCCCGTGATCGCCGCACTCGCCGCCATGCCCAGGGCAAGCCCGCCCAACATGGCGCGCGGCGAGGCCACGGTGCTGCCCAGCCAGCCCCAGAGGATGCGGCACGGCACGGCGACAAACATCGCGACGGAGAAGACCAACCCGGCCAGGCTCAGGCTATAGCCCAGCTCCACCAGGAAGATGATGAAGTAGGAGGTAAAGACCGTCTGCAACCCGTTGAACGCGAAGCACGCGAAGGAGAGGTTGCGCAACTCACTGGTCTTCAGCGCGCCGGTGAAGGTGGTCTTGAAATCGGAGAATTTGAACTGACGGGTTGGGATGCGGTCGCTGTCGAATTCGCGCCGCCAGGGCTGGAGCAAGAGGGCGAAAACCACGCAGGAGAGGGCGGTGATGTTCAGCGTGAGCTGCCAGCCGCCCCAGTAGGTCAGCGCGGGACCAGCCAGTCCGGCCAAAAGCAGCCCCGCGGGCACGGCCGTCTGCTTCACGGAAAACACCAGCGGCGCGTATTTTGGTGGGCAATAACGCCCGAGCAGATGCGAACTCGCCGGCGTGGAAAGCGCCGACCCGCCGCCGCCGATGATGGCAGAAAACGCCAGCAAGGCCACCAACCCGAAGGATGCCGCGGCCAGCCCGCCCCCCAACAGCAACAGCGCCACCTGGCTCATTCGCAGCGCGCCGTATTTGATGATGAAGCTGCCGCACCCCAACTGGAATACCAGCGCGGAGAGCGCGATCAGGCTGACATAAACGCCGACCCAGGCCGGCTCCAGCGCCAGGTCGGTGATGATGGCGGGCGCGATGACCGTGGGCAGGCTGCGCCCGAGGGCGGCGAAGGTCTGTTGGAAGAACATCGCGCCAAGGGCGAGCAGCAGCAGATTCGTCTCGCGGCCCCAACGCATCTGGTCCGAGTCCTCTGATCACAGCCATGGGAAGCCTGACCGCAAGAGGCCCATCCGTCCAGCGCGTGGCCTGCACCCTCTTGCGCGCCCTCCCGCAACCCGCCGAGCATGGGGGCATCATCAGCCGGAGC
>JBBRVI010000031.1:0-19241 GCA_038247025.1 Acetobacterales bacterium | reverse complement strand
GGCCGGGGCCAAGGCCGGGGCCAAGGCCTGTGTCAGGGAGTCCGCCAGCGCTGTGAGCCATTCCGAAACGCGCTTGGCGTTCGCGCCAAAGTCCGAATAACCGATGAGGCTTCGCGAATAAAGAAACAGGGTGGAGCCACCGGGCGCCGGAACGCATTCGGCGGTGACAATGTCCGGGAAATTCGCGAGCGCGGAACGCTCCACCCATTGGGCCTGCCGCCGCTCTGGCCAGGATGCCAGCCGCCATGTCCGCGGGAAACCCCCTGCGAGACGCAGCAGGGTCTCGAAGGCCACCTCCGGAGAGGCGGGCAGGATGGGCGCCAGGAACTGCTTTGGCCCGGGATGGCCCTCCGGCGCGGCGAGGCAAGTATTAGGTGAGCGGGGCGGCACCAGGGATGCGAATTCCAAGGGCCGGGGTGCTTGAAGTCCAGCCGCACCCCGCCCCAGCCAAGCACCGAGCGTGCTCATGACGTCTCCGGCTGGCGGCGGCGCAGGCGAATCACGCCGTGCATCGCCTCGGGTGCGATGGGTTTGCCCTTGCGCAGAATTTCGATGGAGCCGGCCGTCGAAAGCCGCGCTGCTGCCTGGCGCACCGCGCCCATCAGGGGGCGCCAATTCTCCGGCTCAAGCGCGCGCGCCACCTCCGAGGGGCAGATGGATTTATCCGTCGTGGCGGTGCGCTGAAGGATTGCAGCCTCAATGGCCTCG
The DNA here is from genome assembly GCA_038247025.1 of Acetobacterales bacterium. Lineage (GTDB taxonomy): Bacteria > Pseudomonadota > Alphaproteobacteria > Acetobacterales > Acetobacteraceae > Roseococcus. The sequence continues at coordinate 18,533 of JBBRVI010000031.1, read as the reverse complement.
GGGGTCATGGGACCAGCCATATCGCGCGCTCCTCATCGGCAAGCCAATCAATCCGCGCGCGGCGGTGCCCGGATGATGCCAGGAACAGCCATTCCAAACTGTGAATTTGCAGCAGGACCACGCCGAAATGCGCCCTCCCAGCCACCTCATTGGCCGGCGCGGGCAGGGGGGCGGCGATGGTCGTCCCGGGTGCGGGCTCAACCGCGTAGATGATGCGGCTGAAGGGCTGGGTCGCGTCCCAGGCAGCATTGGCCACCGCGTCCTGGGTGTGCAGCGAGGCGAGTCCCGCCAGCCGGATTTGCACCTGCGATGCTGCGTCATAGCCATGTAATGCGCAGCGCGGATCGCGCAGGAGTTCGGTGAATTTATCGCTCCGGCGGTCGCTGTGCAGGCGCAGCGTGCGCGAGGCGGCGTCAAAACCGCGCAGCACCAGGGTGCGCGCGCGCGGCGCGCCATCCAGCCCGATGGTGGCAAGCGTGGGTGTATGCAGCGGGCTCCGCCGATCCGCGACCCCGCGTGAAAGCAGGGCGAAGGCTGCGGCGCGCACCTCGCCGAGGTCATTCGCATGTGCGGGAAGCGGGCGGGGGGACGTCATGGCGCAAGCACCCTTTGCGCGAGTGCCCGCCCACTCTCCCAAGCTGATTCAGCGCGTCCAGCGAGGCATCCATCAGAGGCATAGCCGAGGCCTTGCGCCGCATCCCACAGGCAGGGCTGCCCCAGTGCCGTTTCCAGCAATGAGAACCGCCACCGATGGGCCAGTGCGAAGATGGGCTCAGGCGCGGGCAGTGCAGCGAGGAGAAGGGCGATCACGGTTTCGGGTGGTGCCTCCAGATGCGCGCGGCTGAATTCCGGATCGGCCTGGATCACCCAGTTTTCCTGCGTGGCGTCGCGGCCGGGCTTGCTGCTGTCGCGCGCGGCCCAGCCGACCGGGCCGTGATAGCGCAAAGTATCGGGCAAATCGAGGCGTGCGGGGAAGGCGGCCATGACTGTCCAGCAGGGGGCGTATTCGATCACGCTGAGAGGTGCCGCCATCGCAGCGGGCAGCAGCGCCGCGGCCTGCGGTGCGGGGAAGGTAATCAGGACAGCGGCAAAAGGGCCCTCTCGCTCAGGTTCCACGGCGGGAAGCGGCCGTCCGGGCAGGACCAGGGCAGCATCGAGGTGAAACACCATCCAGCCGTCGTCGTTGCGCACGATGGAGACCACGTGGCGCCCGGTGAGAAGATCCAGCCCCTGCGCCAGATGACGGCCGAGCGCGGACATCCCCGGCACTGGGACCCGGCGTTTCGCTTGAGGCCAGACCTGCGTCCCGGCCGATTCCAGCAGCGCGGCAAAGTCAGGGCGTTCGGCGCGGAGGTATTGCGCGCCATGGTCGAAGCGATGGTTGTTGCCGGCATGCTCGATGCGCCGCGTGGCCAGGCGCCCGCCGGCCGCGCGGGCCTTGTCAATCAGGCGGACCTGGCGGCCGCCGGCGGTGAGGGCTTGGGCGGCGGAGAGCCCGGCGAGGCCGGCGCCGAGAATGGCAATGGGAAGCATGGACCCATCAATGGCACGGGCGGCGGGGCGCGCAAGTGGGGGACGCCTTGCCTTTCCCGCCCTTGCCCTTTCACCCCGGGGGCCGTATCCGCGCGGCGGAACCCGCCGGAAGGACCGCCCCATGCCCGCCATCGCCGATATCATCGCCCGCGAAGTGCTCGACAGCCGTGGGAATCCCACCGTCGAGGCCGAGGTGGTACTGGATGACGGCTCGCGCGGCCGGGCCATAGTGCCCTCCGGCGCCTCGACCGGCGCGCATGAGGCGATGGAACTGCGCGATGGCGACAAGGCTCGCTACCACGGCAAGGGCGTGACCAAGGCCGTCGGCCATGTGGAAGGCGAGATTTTCGACGCCATCGGCGGTATGGACGCGGCCGACCAGGTGAAGCTCGACATGATCATGATCGAGCTGGATGGCACGCCCAACAAGTCGCGCCTTGGGGCGAACGCGATCCTCGCCGTCAGCCTGGCCGTGGCCAAGGCGGCGGCGCAGGCGCATGGCATGCCGCTGTATCGCTATGTGGGCGGAGCCTTTGCCCGCACCCTGCCGGTGCCGATGATGAACATCATCAATGGCGGCCAGCACGCGGACAACCCGATTGATATCCAGGAATTCATGGTGATGCCGGTCGCCGCCGGCACGATGGCCGATGCGGTGCGCGTGGGCTCGGAGATCTTCGCCTCGCTGAAGCAGGCGCTGCGTGATGCCGGCCACAACACCAATGTCGGCGATGAGGGCGGTTTCGCCCCCAATATCGGCAGCGCGGACGAGGCATTGGCCTTCATCGCCAAGGCCTGCGAGGCGGCCGGCCACCGTGTTGGCGAGGATGTGATGTTCGCGCTCGACTGCGCCGCCACCGAATTCCACCACGACGGCAAATACGTGATGCAAGGCGAGGGCAAGACGCTCGATGCCGGGGGCATGGTGGATTACCTGGCCGGGCTTTGCGCCAAATGGCCGATTATCTCCATCGAGGACGGCATGTCCGAGGATGACTGGGCCGGCTGGAAGCTGCTGACCGAGCGCCTGGGCGCCAAGGTGCAGCTGGTGGGCGATGACCTTTTCGTCACCAATCCTGAGCGCCTGCGCCAGGGTATCGAGCGCGCCACGGCCAATTCCATCCTGATCAAGGTCAACCAGATCGGCACGCTGACCGAGACGCTTGAAGCGGTGGAGACAGCGCACCGCGCCAGCTACACGGCGGTCATGAGCCATCGTTCCGGGGAGACGGAGGATTTCACCATCGCCGATCTCGCGGTGGCCACGAATTGCGGGCAGATCAAGACAGGGTCGCTCAGCCGGTCTGATCGTCTGGCCAAGTACAATCAGCTCATCCGGATCGAGCAGGATTTGGGGCCAGCCGCGCGCTATGCGGGGCGGAACGTGCTCAAGCGCTGACATCGCGCGATTTGGACGCGAGCACCACTTATTGCTTGCGGCATACGGCGGTTGGTGATTCTCTCACTTCCGTGGGTCGGGGGACCTGTGCGTCAGGGGTGCCATGAAACTCGGTCGTTTTCTTCTTCGTGGGATGAAATTGCTGGCGGCGCCGGTCATACTGGCCAGCATCGCTGGCTTTTTCGTGTGGCATGCCTCGCATGGTGACCGCGGGTTGATCGCGCGCGAGCACCGCCTGACGGAGATCGCCGCCGCCACAGCCGACCGTGACCGCGCCACCGCCGAGCGTGAGGCGGCTGAACGACGCGTCAACGCCCTGCGCGGTGACAGGTTGGATCGCGATCAGCTGGAGGAGCGGGCGAGGGCCATGCTGAACCTGACAACGCGCGAGGAAATCGTGATCCCTTATCCGCCGGGTCAACGTTTGTTCTGACGCCGGGCCATCCGTTTGAAAAGGCCCGAATTGCTGCAACGCGGTATTCGGGACGCTTAACCATAATCAGGTTAATCGCAACATTGCGTTGCAATTGCAGGATTTTTTCTACGTGTTCAGTGCTTGCCGCGGGTTGCCATGCGGCGTAATCACGCCCGATCACGCAGGGAGACACCCATGCCCGCCACCGCCCCCGCCACGCCCGCAGCAGTGGCGAAGCGCCGCGCCAAGGGCGCAGCAGAGCAGCCCGCCATGGGTCGCGGCGCTCTGTCCAGCGCCTATCGGGACATGCTGCTCATCCGTCGTTTCGAGGAAAAGGCCGGCCAGCTTTATGGCATGGGCCTGATTGGCGGCTTCTGCCACCTTTACATCGGGCAGGAGGCCGTGGTGGTGGGGATGCAGGCTGCGCTCAAGCCGGGCGACCAGGTCATCACCTCCTACCGTGACCATGGTCACATGCTGGCCACCGGCATGGAGGCCCGTGGCGTCATGGCCGAACTGACCGGCCGCATCGGCGGCTATTCACGCGGCAAGGGTGGCTCCATGCACATGTTCAGCCGTGAAAAAGGCTTTTATGGCGGGCACGGCATCGTGGGCGCGCAGGTCAGCCTCGGTGCGGGATTGGCTTTCGCCAATATGTACCGCGGCAATGACCAAGTGGCGCTGGCTTATTTCGGCGAAGGTGCCTCCAGCCAGGGCCAGGTCTTCGAGAGTCTGAACCTGGCCGCGCTGTTCAAGCTTCCCTGCATCTTTGTCATCGAGAACAACAGATACGGCATGGGCACGAGCGTCGAGCGCGCCAGCGCATCCCGCGATCTCTCGCAAAACGGCAGCCCCTGGGGAATCCCGGGAGAGCAGGTGGATGGCATGAACGTCGTCTCCGTGTTCGAGGCTGCACAGCGCGCCGTGACACATTGCCGCGCCGGGCTTGGACCCTACCTCCTGGAGATGAAGACCTACCGCTATCGCGGCCATTCAATGAGCGACCCGGCAAAGTACCGTACGCGCGAGGAAGTGCAGAAAATGCGCGAGCAGCATGACTGCCTGGAGACGGTTCGCAGCATGCTCTTGGCGCAGGGCGTGACCGAAGGCGATCTCAAGAAGATTGACGACGAGGTCAAGGGGCTCGTGCAGGACGCGGCGCAGTTCGCCCAGGAATCTCCGGAGCCGCCGGAGAGCGATCTGTGGACCGATATCCTGTTGGAGACGAAGTAGATGGGCGTCGAAATCCTGATGCCGGCGCTGAGCCCGACGATGACGGAGGGCAAACTCGCCAAGTGGCTGAAGAAAGAGGGCGACGCCGTTAAGTCCGGAGACGTCATCGCCGAAATCGAGACCGACAAGGCCACGATGGAAGTCGAAGCGGTGGATGATGGCGTGCTGACGCGCATCCTGGTTCCCGAGGGGACAGAGAATGTGGCGGTGAATTCCGCTATCGCTGAGCTGGATGGCGGCGATGCCGCGAAGGCCGCGCCGGCCCCAGTTGCGCAGCCCCCAGTTGCGCAGCTCCCAGTTGCGCATGCGGCTGGGCCTGTTGGCGTTCCCGCCGCTCCGTTTGCTGCTGCGGCCGACAAGGATTGGGGTCCCACGAAGGCCATCACCGTACGCGAGGCGCTGCGCGACGCCATGGCCGCCGAGATGCGCCGCGACGCCGACGTGTTTCTGATCGGGGAGGAGGTCGGCCAGTATCAGGGTGCCTACAAGATCAGCCAGGGTCTGCTGGAGGAATTCGGCCCCAAGCGCATCCTGGACATGCCTATCACCGAGCACGGCTTCACCGGCATGGCGGTGGGTGCAGCCTTCACCGGCCTGAAGCCCATCGTGGAGTTCATGACGTTCAACTTCTCGATGCAGGCGATTGACCAGATTATCAACTCGGCCGCCAAGACGCTCTACATGTCGGGCGGGCAGCTGGGTTGCCCCATCACCTTCCGGGGCGCGAATGGTGCAGCGAGCCGCGTCGCCGCGCAGCACAGCCAATGTTTCGCCAGCTGGTATGCGCATTGCCCGGGGCTGAAGGTCGTCGCACCCTGGAGTGCGGCGGATGCGAAGGGCCTGCTGCGCGCCGCCATCCGCGACCCCAACCCGGTCATCTTCCTGGAAAACGAGATCCTTTACGGCCAGAGCTTCGAATGCCCGACGGATGAGGATTTCATCCTGCCCATTGGCAAGGCCAAAGTGGAGCGTGAGGGCACCGATGTGACCATCCTTGCCTTCTCCATCATGGTCGGCATGGCGATGCAGGCGGCGGAAAAGCTGGCCGAGCAGGGCATCAGCGCAGAGGTCGTGAACCTGCGCAGTCTGCGCCCGCTGGACATTGATACCATCGTGGCGAGCGTGAAAAAGACCAACCGCGTGGTGACGCTGGAGGAGGGCTGGCCCTTCGCCGGCATCGGCGCGGAACTCGCAATGCAGGTCATCGAGCATTGCTTCGATGACCTGGACGCGCCGCCGGTGCGTGTCCATGGGCTGGATGTGCCCATGCCCTATGCTGCGAACCTCGAAAAGCTGGCATTGCCGCGGCTGGAGCAGGTGGTGGAAGCCGTCCGTTCCGTGACCTATCGCTGAGGAGCGCGCATCATGGCGACGAACATCCTGATGCCGGCACTGAGCCCGACGATGACGGAGGGCACCCTCGCCAAATGGCTCAAGGCCGAGGGCGACAAGGTCAAGGCTGGCGATGTGATCGCCGAGATCGAGACCGACAAGGCCACCATGGAAGTGGAGGCCGTGGATGAGGGCGTCCTGGCCAAGATTCTCGTTCCCGCCGGCACCGAAGGGGTGAAGGTCAATGCCGTCATTGCCGTGCTGGTAGAGGCCGGCGAAGCAGCGCCGACAGTGGCCGCGCCGGCGGCAGCGAAGCCGGCGGCCGCCCCGCTACCCGTGGCCCCGGCTGCGCAACAACCCGTGCCCGCACCTGTGGCCCCCGCTGCGACACAAGCCGTGCCCGCACCTGTGGCCGCGGTGGGCGAGCGCACCATTGCATCGCCGCTAGCGAAGCGCATGGCCGCTCAGGCGGGGCTCGACCTCGCATCCATCCGTGGCTCAGGCCCGCAGGGCCGCATCGTGAAGGTGGATATCGAGGCTGCGATGAACCGCCCCGCGCAAGCCATGCCTGAAAGCGTGCCGGCCGGTGCCCCTGGCCCTGGCGTAACCAACGCGCCGCGCCTGGCCGTGCCCCCGCCGGCAATCATCGGCGCCACCACGGCCGTGCCGAACAGCTCCATGCGCAAGATCATCGCGCGGCGGCTTTCGGAGAGCAAAGCCACTGTTCCGCATTTCTACGTGGCAATGGACATCGAAATCGACGCGCTGCTCGACCTGCGCGCGAGGCTGAATGCGCGCAGCCCCAAGGACGGGGCAGGGGCCTTCAAGCTCTCGGTGAATGACCTCATCATCAAGGCGGCCGCGGTCGCTTTGAAGCGCGTGCCAGGGGTGAATGCGGCCTGGACCGAGGACGCCATTCTCCGCTTCAACGACATCGACATCAGCGTGGCCGTTTCCATCCCCGACGGGCTGATCACGCCGATCATTCGCGGCGCGGACCTCAAGGGCCTGGCCGCCATCAGCCATGAGATGAAGGACCTTGGCGCGCGGGCGAAATCGGGCAAGCTCAAGCCCGAGGAGTTCCAGGGCGGCGGCTTCTCCATCTCCAACATGGGCATGTATGGCGTGAAGGACTTCGCCGCCATCATCAACCCGCCCCAGGCCGGCATCCTGGCCGTGGGGGCTGGCGAGAAGCGCGCCGTAGTGAAGGATGGCCAATTGGCGGTGGCCACCGTGATGACCTGCCAGCTCAGCGTGGATCACCGGGTGATTGATGGCTCGCTTGCGGCGGAGTGGCTGCTGGAATTCAAGGGCATCATCGAGGAACCGCTGAGCTTGATGCTTTAGGCCGCTCGATGATGTGGCGCGACGCATTGGCTGTTGATGTGCCGCATATTCTGCGTCTCGTCCGCGGCCTCGCCGCATATGAGAAGCTCACGCATGAGTTCCGAGCGACGGAAGAAGACTACATGCGCGCCTTCTTCGGCCCGCAGCCGCAAGCGCACGCCATGCTGACCGAGGCGGATGGCCAGCCCGTCGCGGTCTGCGTCTGGTATCGCAGTTTCTCAAGCTTCGCCGGCAAGCCAGCGATCTGGATCGAGGACATCTTCGTCGAACCCGCGTATCGCAAGCAGGGCCTCGCCCGTGCCGCCTTCGCGCTACTGGCTCGGCGTGCCGTGGATGAAGGCTGCGCGGCGTTGGAATGGAATGTGCTGGATTGGAACGCCCCCGCCATCGCCGCCTATCGCGCGATGGGGGCCGTGGGGCGTGAGGAATGGACGGATCAGCGGGTGAGTGGCGATGCCCTCATCCAGCTCGCAGGAAAGGGCTGACACATGGCCGAGACATTTGACCTGGTGGTGGTGGGCGGCGGGCCTGGCGGCTATGTCGCGGCCATTCGCGGTGCCCAACTCAAGATGAAGGTCGCCCTCGTTGAGCGCGAACATCTGGGCGGCATCTGCCTCAACTGGGGCTGCATCCCGACCAAGGCGCTGCTGCGCGCCAGCGAGATCAACCATTTGCTGCACAACCTCGATCAATTCGGCTTTGCGGCGGATAATGTGCGCTTTGATTTCGCCAAGGTCATCAAGCGCTCGCGCGGGGTTGCCTCGCAGCTTTCGGGCGGCGTGAAGCACCTGCTCAAGAAGAACAAGGTCACGGTCTTCGACGGGCATGGCGCGCTGGCCGGGCCGGGCAAGCTGAGCGTGACCAAGGACGGCAAGCCCATTGCCGAACTTGCCGCCAAGCACATTCTGCTGGCGACCGGTGCGCGTGCGCGCGTCATCCCGGGCATTGAGCCCGACGGCAAGCTCATCTGGTCCTACAAGGAGGCGATGACACCGACCGCCTTGCCGAAGAAGCTGATCGTGGTGGGTTCGGGCGCCATCGGCAGCGAATTCGCGAGCTTCTACCTCAATATGGGCAGCGAGGTGACGCTGATCGAAGTGATGGACCGCGTGCTGCCGGTGGAGGATGTGGAAATCAGCGCCTTCGTCGGCAAGGCGTTCGAAAAGCAGGGAATGAAGATCATCACCAAGGCGCGCGTTCAGGGTGTCCGCAAGGGTGCCGATGATGTGACCGCGGTGATTGAGGTGGATGGCAAGGTATTGGAGCTCAAGGCAGACCGGCTCATTTCCGCCGTAGGTATTGTCGGCAATGTCGAGAATCTCGGCCTGGAAGGGACCAAAGTGATCGTGGAGCGCAACCAGGTCGTCACCGACGCCATGGGCCGCACGGGCGAGCCTGGTGTCTATGCCTTTGGCGACGTGACTGGTGCCCCCTGGCTGGCGCATAAGGCGAGCCATGAGGGGATGATCTGCGTGGAGAACATCGCAGGTCTTCATCCGCATGCGATGGATGTGCTCAATATCCCCGGTTGCACCTATTGCCGCCCGCAGGTGGCCAGCGTCGGCCTGACCGAGGCGCGCGCCAAGGAGCGCGGCCATGAGGTCCGGGTTGGCCGCTTCCCCTTCATGGCCAACGGCAAGGCCATCGCCATGGGTGAGCCGGAGGGCTTCGTGAAAACCGTCTTTGACGCCAAGACCGGCGAATTGCTCGGCGCGCACATGGTCGGCCCCGAGGTGACCGAGATGATCCAGGGCTATGGCATCGCCCGCACGCTGGAATCCACGGAGGCCGAACTCATGCACACGGTCTTCCCGCATCCGACAGTAAGTGAGGCCATGCACGAATCCGTTCTGGACGCTTACGGGCGCGTCATTCACATCTAGCTTCGCGCAAGGGCTGTGATTGGCCCAAATCGCCCTATATTGGGAGGGTATTATGGCCCGCACAGAAATCGACCACCGTCCACGCAGCGCCGCCGAACGCCACCCCGAAAAGGCGGCTCGGCCGGACAACCCGATCCAGCGCAAACCCTCCTGGATTCGCGTGAAGGCGCCCAATCACCCGATCTATCACGAGACCCGCGCCCTGATGCGCGAGCACAAGCTCGTCACCGTCTGCGAGGAGGCGGCCTGCCCGAATATCGGCGAGTGCTGGTCCCAGCGCCACGCCACCATGATGATCATGGGCGATACCTGCACCCGCGCCTGCGCCTTCTGCAATGTGGCGACTGGCATGCCCAATCCTCTGGACCATGACGAGCCGCGCCGGGTGGGCGTGGCGGTGGCCAAGCTCGGCTTGCGCCACGTCGTCATCACCAGCGTGGACCGCGATGATCTTGCCGATGGCGGTGCCGAGCATTTCGCCCAGACCATCCGCGCCATTCGCGCCGCGACGCCACAGACCACCATCGAGATCCTGACGCCGGATTTCCTGCGCAAGGACGGCGCGTTGGAGGTGGTGGTGGCGGCGAAGCCTGATGTGTTCAACCACAATCTGGAAACCGTGCCGCGCCTATATCCCAATATTCGCCCCGGAGCGCGCTACTATCATTCGCTGCGCCTGCTTGACCGGGTGAAGCAGCTTGATCCATCCATCTTCACCAAATCCGGCATCATGGTGGGACTGGGCGAGGAGCGCATCGAAGTGCAGCAGGTCATGGATGACTTGCGCAGTGCCGAGGTGGATTTCCTCACCATTGGTCAATACCTCCAGCCTAGTGTGAAACATGCCGCCATCGCCCGGTTCGTCGAGCCCACGGAATTCGATGATTACGCGCGTATGGCCCGTTCAAAGGGTTTCCTGCTTGTGTCCGCCACACCTCTGACCCGCAGTTCCTACCACGCTGACCGTGATTTTGCGGCCCTGCGCGATGTGCGCGAGAAGGCGCTGGCCGCCTGATGCCCACTCACGCCGAAAAGCGCACCCTGCGCCAATCCCCGGATCAGATCTTCCAGATCGTGGCCGATGTGCAACGTTATCCGGAGTTCCTTCCCTGGTGCACGTCCGCCCGCGTCATCAGCCGGAACGAGACGAAGCTGGTGGCCGACCTCTCCATTGGCTTCAAGATGTTCCGCGAGACCTTCCGCAGCGAGGTCACGCTGGAACGGCCCGGTATGGTGCAGGTCACCTACCTCAATGGCCCTTTTCGTTACCTGAACAACACTTGGCGCCTAAATGAGGTGCCGCAGGGCACGGAGGTGGATTTCTTCGTGGATTTTGAGTTCCGGTCCAGGCTGCTGCAGGCGGTGATCGGGACGGTCTTCAATGAGGCGGTGCGTGTGATGGTGCGCGCTTTCGAACGCCGCGCCATGGCGATGTATGGCCGAACGCCACCTGCTGAGGCGGCCGCTCCCGTCACTTCATCCTGAACAGGGGGTAAGGGGGGGATGCCAGAGCGGTGCGCCTCGCGCTAGCTTGCGCCGCATGGTTCAAGCACCCGCCCATGCCCCCTCGTCGTCTTTTGCCCCGATGCGCCCGCCCGCGGGCGCCCCTCCCGTGCGCATCAACCTCTACTCCGACACGCAAACGCGCCCGACGCCTGCGATGAAGGAAGCCATGATGTGCGCCCGGATGGGTGATGAGCAGCATGGCGATGACCCGACAGTACATGCGCTTTGCGACCAGATGGCCACGCTGATGGGCAAGGAAGCCGCCATGTTCCTGCCCAGCGGGACCATGTGCAACGTGATCGCGATCCTGACCCATTGCCGGAAGGGCGACGAGGTCCTCGCACACGAGACCAGCCACATCCTCCATAGCGAGGGCGGCACTCATGCGGCATTGACCGGCGTACAGATCCTGCCGCTGCAAGGTGCGCGCGGCCTCTTCACCGCCGATGACGTCCGCGCCGCGATCCGCCCGCGTACCCGCTACGCCCCGCCGCAAAAGCTCCTCGAAGTGGAGCAGACGGCCAATATCGGTGGCGGCGTGGTCTGGCCGCTGGAGCAGCTGCGCGCCGTGACCGCCGTCGCGCGGGAGCAGGGCTGGAACACCCATATGGATGGTGCGCGGCTGATGAATGCCTGCGTGGCCGCCAATATCCCGGCCGCCGAAATGGCGGCGGATTTCGACTCGGTCTGGCTTGATTTCACCAAGGGGCTGGGCGCGCCGCTGGGTGCCGTGCTCTGCGGCTCCTCCGAGTTCATCGGCGAGGCCTGGCGCTGGAAGCAGCGCCTGGGTGGTTCCATGCGGCAAGCCGGCATGGTTGCCGCCGCCTGTATCTACTCGCTCGACCACCACGTGGAACGCCTGGCCGAGGATCATGCCAATGCCAAGGCCCTGGCGCGCGGATTGCGCCAGATGGAGGGCGTCGTCGTCGAGGAGCCGGACACCAACCTGGTCTTCTTCGACATCAAGGCGACAGGCGTCTCCGTCGAGGATTTGCAAAGCCGTCTGATGGCCAAGGGCATCATGGTAAGCGCCCTGGGTGGGCGCGTGCGCGCCTGCACGCATCTCGACGTCACGGCCGCGATGATTCCCGACGCCGTCTCCGCCATCAGCGAGGCCCTCGCTGGCTGAGACACCGCAGTATCGCCGCAAACGCGGTGCCGTGGCGCATCGCACCGGACAACTGGCCGAGGAGGTGGCGCGGAATGCCCTGGTCCAGGAGGGCTGGGTCATCCTCGCCCAGCGCGAACGAACCCCGGCGGGCGAAATTGATCTGATCGCCGAGAAAGAGGGGGTGCTCGCCTTCATCGAGGTCAAGGCACGCTCGAGCCTGCGGGAAGCTGCCTACGCCCTGGGCCCCAGGCAACAGGCCCGGCTTCTTGCCGCGGGGGAATCCTGGTTGGGCGCTCATCCCGGGCGGGGGCAAGCGGGTGTTCGTTTCGATGTCCTGCTGGTCGCGGCGGATGGCACGCTGAAGCGAATTACCGACGCGCTGCGGTTCATGTGATCGTACGCGTCGGTCGCAGGAGCCTGTGAAGAGTTGTTGTGTCTGCGTCCTTCTCGTTGACCACTTGCTACCACACCCCCAGATTGAGCGTTGAACAGGCTGGCGACAGCATATCGCCGCGCCACCGGAACAATGATGTACGACCGCAAGATCACGACTGAGGAGGCCGAGCGCGCTTCCATCGCCGAACCGGCACCGCCCCGCCGGCGTTGGCCCTTCGTGTTGGGTGCTGCGCTGATGCTGGCGGGCGGTGGCTATTTCTGGCAGCAGCGCGCGAACACCCCCCCCGTCACGCCGCCTGTGGCCGCGGCTCCAGCACCGGCGCTGACAGTAACCGTGGCACCTGCCACCAGCCGGAGCATCGCTGCCATGGTCGCGGGCGATGGCTCCGTCGTCGCCTGGCAGGAGTTGCTGATCAGCACTGAGATCGGCGGGCTGCGCATCATTCGCGCGCCCATCGAGGAGGGGGACACCGTCCGTGCCGGCCAATTGCTCGCCGCCCTGGATGACAGCGTCCTGGCCGCGCAGCTTGCCCAGGCCGATGCCGCAATCAACGAATCGGTGGCCTTCATCGAATTCGCCCGAACGGAACAGGCACGCGCGGAGGAGCTGGTCCGCTCCAACACCGGCTCGCGCCAGGTGGTCGAGCAGCGCCAATCCGCCACCCGCCAGGCAGAGGCGCGGCTGCTCTCCGCCCGCGCCCGGCGCGATGAGGTCGCGGCCCGCTTGGCGCAGACGCAAATCCTCGCGCCCACGGACGGCATCGTCTCACGCGTCGCCGTGCGCATTGGCGCCGTGACGGCGGTTGGCCAGGAGATGTTCCGCATCATCCGCGACGGGCGACTGGAACTTGAAGCGCGTGTGCCCGAGCTGGAACTGGCCGCATTGCGCGCGGGCCAGCCTGTTGTTGTGAGTCATGGCGGCCGCGAGATCGCCGCCGAACTCAGGATCGTGGCACCCGTGGTCGCCGCCGAGACACGGCTTGGCATCGCGCGGGTTGCACTTCCTGCCGGTTCCGGCCTGCGTCCGGGCATGTTCGCCCGTGCGGAGATCACCGGCGCCCCGCGCGAGGTGATCATGGTCCCGGCCTCGGCGGTGGTGTTCCGCGAGGGCGCGCCGCAGGCCTTTGTCCTGCCGGAAGGGGAATCACGTGTCGCCATGCGCCGCCTCGTGGCCGGCGCGCGGCAGGAGGGCATGGTCGAAATCCGCGATGGCCTGCGCGCGGGTGACCGCGTGGTGACCGCCGGGGCGGGCTTTCTCGCGGATGGCGACATGGTGCGGATCTCCCCATGATTGAGCCGCAGCACCGCAATATGTCCGGCTGGGCGATCCACAATCCGGTCGCGACCATTGTCATCTTCCTGCTGCTGACGGTCGCGGGCATCGCCGCCTACCCCTATCTGCGCATCAACAATTCGCCTGACATTGACCTGCCCGCCGTGGTCGTCTCCGTCGTTCAGCAGGGGGCGGCCCCGTCCGAGCTAGAGACGCAGGTCACGCGGCGCGTCGAGGATGCGTTGGCGGGGTTGGGTGAGGTGAAGCGCATCTCCTCCACCATTGTGGATGGAAGCTCCACCACGGTCATCGAATTCGTGCTGGGCAAGAATATTGACCGCGCGACCAATGACGTGCGCAACAGGATCGCTCAAATCCGCGCCGATCTGCCGGCGGGCATCCGAGATCCCGTCATCACGCGCATCGAGGCGACGGGCGGGGCCATCGTCACCTTCACCGTTGCCTCGCCACGGATGACCATCGCGGAAATCAGTTGGTTCGTGGATGACGTGATCGCGCGCGGCATGCTGTCGGTCCCGGGGGTCTCGCAGATCAATCGCGTGGGCGGGGTGGAGCGCGAAATCCGCGTGGCACTCCGCCCGGACCGGCTGCTGGCGCTGGGCATCACGGCCAACCAGGTGAATGCGCAGCTGCGCGAACAGAATATCAACCTCGCCGGCGGGCGGGGGACCATCGGCGCTGGCGAGCAATCCATCCGTACCCTGGGTGCGGCAGTCACGGTCGCTGATCTGCGTGACCGGCGCATCATCCTCAGCGGCGGCCGTTTCGCGCGACTGGGCGATCTGGCGGATGTGGAGGATGGCACAGCGGAGGTCCGTACGGCGGCTCGGCTGGATGGCCGCCCTGTCGTCGCCTTCGAAGTCCTGCGCACGCGTGCCAGTTCCGAGGTCCGTGTGGCCGATGGCGTGATGGCACGCGCCCTCGACATCATGGCGGATCACCCCGAGGTGACGATCAATGTTGTCACCTCGACCGTCACTTTCGTGCGCGCGGGGTTTCTCGCGGCCGTCGAGGCGCTGCTGATCGGCGCGGTCCTGGCCATGCTGGTGGTCTATCTCTTTCTGCGCGACTGGCGGGCCACGTTCATCGCCTCCATCGCCATGCCGCTTTCCCTGATCCCGACCTTTTTCGTCATGTACCTGCTGGGCTTTTCGCTCAACAACGTCACGCTGCTCGGCCTGACGCTGGTGGTGGGGGTGCTGGTGGATGACGCGATCGTCGAGATCGAGAACATCGTCCGCCACATCCGGCAAAATCCGGGCATCAGTGTGTTTCGCGCCGCACTTGATGCCTCGGCCGAGATCGGCCTGGCCGTGGTGGCAACGACGGCGACCATTCTGGCGGTGTTTGTGCCGGTGGCCTTCATGCCGGGCATTCCTGGCCAGTTCTTCCGCCAGTTTGGCCTGACGGTCGCCGCGGCCGTGGCTTTCTCCCTGGTGGTGGCGCGGCTGTTGACGCCGCTGATGGGCGCCTACCTCCTCAAGCCGCACAATGCGCCCGAACGCCCCGATGGTGCCATTGCCAAGCGTTATTACGGTGCGCTGCGCTGGTGCCTGCGCCACCCCCTGACGACGCTGGCCGGTGGCTTCGGTTTCTTCGCGCTATCCATCGCGCTGGTGCCCTTGATCCCGCGCGATTTCGTGCCGGGTGCGGATCGCAGCCGCTCCTCCATTGCCATCGAACTCGCACCAGGTGCCGCCCTCTCCGATACGGAGGCGGTGGTGCAACGGGCCACGCGCATCCTCAGGGCACGGCCGGAGGTGGTCTCGGTTTTTGCCAGCCTGGGAACCGCCAATACCGGAGTGGGCGGTCCGGGCCTGGGCAACACCACCCGTTCGGGCGATCCGCGCACGGCCAATCTGATCGTGACGCTGCTGCCACGGGCGCAGCGCGGGCTGAGCCAGATCCAGTTCGAAGCCGCGGTCCGGCCGGCGCTGGATGCAATTCCCGGCGCGCGGGTTCGCTTTGGTGCCGATGGGCAGAGCGGATCGCGCCTGCAAATCACCCTGGTCGGCCGCGATGGTGAAGCGTTGGCCACTGCGGCGCGTGCGTTGGAGACGCAGATGCGCGGAGTCTCGCAACTGGCAGGCGCACGCTCTACAGCTTCGCTGGCGCGGCCGGAATTGCAGATCATGCCGATGGAGGCCCGCGCGGCGGAGCTTGGCGTCTCGCCCGCCGCGATCGGTGCCACGGCGCGGATCGCCACCATCGGCGATGTGGATCAGTTGCTGCCCCGCTTCACCCTGACGGACCGGCAAATCCCCATCCGGGTAATGCTGGATGAACGCGCACGTGCAAACCCCGAGGCGCTGCGCGGACTGCGCGTCGAGGGCCGCGGGGGCATCATGGTGCCGGTCGAAACAGTGGCGGAACTCGCCTATGGCGCCGGGCCGGCGCAGATTGACCGTTTAGGCCGCCAGCGCAAAGCGACGGTGGAGGCGGAGCTGAACGGCATGGCGCTTGGCGATGCCGTAAAACTTGTGAACGCCCTGCCCATCATGCGTGCGCTGCCTGAAGGCGTGCGCGAGCAATCCACAGGCGACAAGGAAGTGATGGCCGAGCTTTTCGGCGGCTTCGCCCTGGCGCTCGGGACCGGCATCCTGCTGGTTTACTTCGTGCTTGTGCTGTTGTTCGGCGGCTTCCTGCAACCGCTGACCATCATGAGCGCACTGCCGCTGGCCATGGGCGGGGCGCTGATGGCGCTGCTGCTGGCGCAGAAGTCGCTCGGGGTTTCGGCGGTGATTGGGGTGCTGATGCTGATGGGCATCGTGGCCAAGAACTCCATCCTGCTGGTGGAATACGCCATCATGATGCGCCGCGATGAGGGCATGAGCCGCGAGGAAGCCATCATGGAGGCCGCCCGCAAACGCGCCCGGCCGATCGTGATGACGACCGTCGCCATGGTGGCGGGCATGGCGCATATCGCGTCGGGCATCGGCGCCGACAATGAGTTCCGTGCGCCCATGGCGCTGGTGGTGATCGGCGGGCTGATCACCTCCACGCTGCTGAGCCTGCTGTTTGTCCCGATTGCCTACCTCTATGTGGACCGGCTGGAGAGTTGGATTGCGCGGCGGTTCCGGCCAAAGACAGCGCCGGCGCCGGCCGAATAGCCGGCGCCTGCTTTCAACTCAATTCGCGCAGGCCTTGCGCCAGGTCCGCGATCAAGTCCTTCACATCCTCCAGGCCGATGTGAATGCGCACCATCTGCCCGCCGAAATCGCCCGTGCCGGCGGTGCGGTTGATGAACCCCGTAGTGGGCAGCGCCAGGCTCTCATAGCCGCCCCAGCTTGCGCCAATGCCATAGAGCTTCAGCGCGTTGATGAAGCGGAACATGTCCTCCTGGCTGTACTTCGCATCCAGGACCATGCCGAACAGGCTGCACCCGCCATTGAAGTCGCGCTTGAACAGCGCATGCTGCGGATGCGAAGGCAGGGCAGGGTGCATCACCTTCTGCACCTGGGGCTGGACCTCCAGCCACTTGCCCACCTCGATACTCGCGGCCTCCTGCGTCCTGAGGCGCACCGCCATGGTCCGCACCCCGCGCAGCGCCAGCCAGCAATCATCGGGGCTTGCGTAATGGCCCATGGTGGAGGCCGCGGCGCGCACGATCAGGTGATCTTCCTCGCTGTTCACCGTGACCGAGCCCAGCAGGATGTCGGAATGCCCGCCCACATACTTCGTCAGCGCCTGGATGGAGATATCCACGCCATGCACGAAGGGCTGGAAGGTGTGTATGCCCCAGGTGTTGTCCATCATCACCTTGCAGCCGCGCGCATGGGCCGCGCGGGCGATGGCGGGGATGTCCTGGATTTCGAAGGTGTGGGAGCCGGGGCTCTCGGTATAGACGACCTTCGTGTTGGGCTGGATCAGCGCGGCCATGCCGGCTTCGTCCACGCAAGGGTCGTAGAAGGTGGTCTCGATCCCCCAGCCCTTCATCATCGTATTGGCGATGTTGCGCGCCGGGCCATAGACGCTGTCGGGCATCAGGCAGTGATCGCCTGCCTTGAGATAGGCCAGCAGCGGCACCACCACAGCGGCCAGGCCCGTGCCGACGATGGTGCAACGGGTGCCACCCTCGATCTCGGCAATCACGTCTTCCAGTGCGTAGTGGGTCGGCCCCCCCTGCGTGCCATAGGTCATGAATTGTTCGTAGCGCTTGGCCGCGCCATCGCGCCGCGCCTCGCAATCGGGGAAGAGAACGGTGGAGCCGCGATGAATGCCCGGATTGACGAAGCCGTGGATGCGCACGCCCTCACGCCCCGCATGGCTCATTCGGGTGGAGAAGCCGAAACTGTTGCTGTTCAAGTCGGGCATCAGGAGGTCACTTTCATCGTTTCGGGGCGGCTCGCCCATTCGGTCCAGGAGCCATCATAGACGGCGGGTTCAGGCAGCCCGGCCCGCACGGCGCCGAGGGTCAGGATGCAGGCTGTGACACCCGTGCCGCAGCTGGTGATCAGCGCGCGGGCACTCCCGGCCCCGGCTGCCTCGAAGCGCGCGCGCAAATCGGCTGGCGGCAGCATGGTGCCATCAGGGGCGAAGAGCTCGGTGAAGGGGATATTGGCCGCACCCGGCATATGGCCCGAGGGCAGGCCCGGCCGGGGTTCCGGTGCGATGCCCTTGAAGCGGCCGGCGGCGCGTGCATCGAGCACCAGCGCCGAGCCATCGGCCAGAACGCGCTTCACATCTCCAATGCCCGCGACCCGCGCTGCCACAAAATCCGCCACGTAGGTTGCGGGCACCGGCTTGCCCGAAGAACCCGATGCGGTGGGGTGGCCCTCGCGCTGCCATTTCGGCAGGCCACCATCCAGCACTCCCACGTGGACGTGCCCAAACAGCCGCATGAGCCACCAGCCGCGCGCCGAGGATTGCAGCCCCTTCTGGTCATAAAACACAATGCGCGAGTGGTTGCTCACACCCATGTCGCCCAACAGCTTCTCGAAGCGCGCCGCGGTTGGGATCATGTGCGGCAGCGTGGCGTCGGGGTCGGCCACCACATCCAGGTCGAAAAACATCGCGCCGGGGATATGTGCCTCGGCGAATTTGGTGGCACCGTCGAAGGGCTCGTTGGGCAGGTACTTCGTCGT
>JBBRVI010000030.1:0-19318 GCA_038247025.1 Acetobacterales bacterium | reverse complement strand
TCCAGATCGGGCAGCAGGCGTTGAGCGATGATTTCGGCCGTAGGGGGGGTGGGGCTGGCCAAATCGGGCTGCATGGCCACCGCGAGTTCCAGCCAAACGCAAGGCAACCCGCTGGCCAACACCGGCGACGCCATGGCAAATTGCCCGCCGGCCCGGCCTTCGGTGGCGTAGGTCTCGGCGATCAGGCGGTTGAAGCGCTGGGTTTCAGGTGTAAGGCCCTGATCGCGCAGGGCAGGCAGCACCAGGCCGGTGCCCGACAGCACCGTGACCAACTCGGCCGGGTTGGGAGAGCGGCCGACCGGGAGCATCCGCAACTGACCCAGGCTTTTCGGGCCTTCATTCAGCGCATGGCGGATCGGCTCCCAGAGATCCGGCCCGATCTCGGCCATTCCCACGGGCACACCCAGCTTCGGCGTGTCTTCGCGCAGCGGACGGATCGCGGCGAGAACGATGCGGTCCAGGGCGGCCACGGAGTCGGTCCGCCGCAGGCCACGGACAAAGACGTCGCGGCGAAAGATCCGGCCGATGCAGAGATCCTTCATGAACTCGCGCGCGGGGACGTTCGGCATGTTGTCGTAGATCGCGCGCTGCTCGGGTGAGAAAAGCAGGTCGGGCACATTCTCGTGCAGGCTCGCGCTGCCCACGTAGTCGAGTTTGGCGGGTGCGAGGTCCTGGCAGAGATCCTCGAAGAAGGCCGGACGCCAATGGGCCGTCAGGAATTCATGCGCGAGATAGGCGGGGTCGAGCGGCGTGTCGTCCTCGGCGATACGCTTGAGCATTGGCGTCGCGGGCAGATTTGCCGGGCGGGCCGCATGCAAAGCCTTGACGGTCTCAATCGCCGCCTGGGCGCGATGCGGGGAGGAGCCGCTGCGCTCCTGAGCGGCGAGGTGGCGAAAAAGCCGTTGCAGCGCCATGTCCGCGCCAAAGCCCGGCATTGCATTGTAGCCCAAGTAGCAAAGCCCGCCCGGCTTCAGCCGGCGCGCCAGCAACCTCACAATTCCCGCCCGCACCGGGTCGGCCACCCAGGTCCAGACGCCATGCAGCGTGACCACATCCATCTCTGGCAGGCGGTCCATCTCGGCATCGGTCATCGCTGCCAGGTCGGCCTCGATGAAGGTGGCGTTTTCCAGATCGGCCTGCTCAGCGATAGCGGCGGCTTCGGCGATATGTGCGGGGTTGTAGTCGAGGCCGAGCACGGTCCAGCCGGGATTGGCGGCCGCCATCGTGTTGACCGTATAGCCGCGCCCACAGCCAATATCGGCCACGACCATGCGCGCCCGCGGCTCCCAGGCGACGCCCATCATGGCGCAGATCAGAGCCAGGTTTCCAGGCGACTGCGCTGCCTGGTACGCGAACGTGTAGGGGCTGTCCGCGACATAGCCGTGGTTCCAGCTGGCAGTGCTCATCTCGTTGTCCTCAGAGGCCGGATTTCACGGCGCGCAAATCACGGGGGAGGGGGCCGCAGAAAGGCATCGCTCGCCGGTTTGCGGCGCGGCTGCGGCTGCGCCATCCAGGAGGTCAGCCCCAGCCTTCCGCCGCTTGCGCCCAGCTTGGTTGCCGGCACTGCATGGGCCGCAAGGATTGGATTGAGAACGAAATCCTGCTCCGGGCCGACAAAGAGGCGCGTCAATCCGCAAAGCCGTTCAAACAGCGGCCGACCAGGGAGCAATTCCGCGAAGCGGCCCGCGTCGAGCGGGCCCAGCCGAACGATGAACCGCGCCTGCGGGTCCCAGACCTGCGCGCCGATTGCCGCATCCACGCCGAGTCTGCCGTGTGCGAGCCCCATGCGCGACTGCTCACTGGGTGGGAGCCGCAGCCAACCGCCGGCGAATTCGATGATTTCCACGGCGCTGCCCGTCTCCTCCGCCAGCAGGGCGCGCAACCGCTCGGCACTGCGGGTTCGCGCGGCGAGGTGGCCGGCATGGAAGCGCAGGCTGGGCGGTGGCACCGCAATGCGGCCGGCGAGGCTGGGCGTGCCCATGCCGATCAGCGCGTCCAGCGCGGTCTCAGTGGGTTTGGGGTCGCGGGTTGGGCGGTATTTGGCGCCGGCGCGAATCCACATGCCGGTAAAGCGCCGCGCCAGCATGTCCAGGAAGGCCTGGAGGGCGCGGCTGCGGCGGCGAACCTCGCCGCCCGTGGTGGCCGTGAAATGCCTGGGCAGCGTGCCGCCTGGGCCGACCAGCCCGAAAAGTGGGGAGGTGATCTGGCCGCTTGAGGGATCAGCCGCGGTGACCTCGGCAAGCGGCAAACCGAGCCTCGGCACGCTGGCGTAGGGAAGCTCCACGGGATCGCGGCCACGCGCGATGACAAAGACAGCCTGGTCCATGTCGAAGCGCTCTGGATGGGCGGATAGCGTGGCCATGGGGCTGGGCGCGCGCTTCGCGCTGGGCGGTGATGCTGGAGGCCGCATCACCATCGTCGCTTCGGGGTCGTCGCGCTCATCGGCAGGGGGGGTCACAAAAGCACCCGTGTCCCGCTGCGCGGGGCCCAGCTTGCCACCGGTGCGCTGCGTCCACGCAGCAGGGCGCGAGTGCGGACGAAGCCATTCACAGAGACCTGGAGGGCGAGAAAGCGCTCCAGCACGGCACCCAGCAGGTACAGCCCGCCGCCGCTCCAGGCCTGGGGCTCGAAGGTCAGCGTCACGTCCAGCCCGCGCACGAAGACACCGGGGCGCTGGCCGGGAATGCGTGCGATGCCAGGCCCCGAATTCACCGCGACCAGCCCTGCGATGGCCGCACGGCTTTCGGGCGTGTCGCGCAAATCATGCAGGCGCAGCATTTCGCGCAGCGCCACGGCGGCACTCTCGCCGCCCATCACGCCCAGATGATTGAGCGCCAGATGCGACACCAGCCGCCAGGCGCCGCGCTCGCCCAGACGCGGGCGCAGGGTCGTGGTGGGGGCGGAGAGGCATTCTGCGTTGGCCGCAGGAGAGGCGGGGTCTGCGATGCGCATGCGTGGCTGGCCACCGCCGAAGGGCAATTGCTCGGGCAGGTCCCGATTGAGGCAAATGGCGTTGATGGTGAGCACGCCATCGGCCGGCGCGTCGGGGTCGAAATTCTCGTCGCGCAGCATCAGCCGCGTCTCCGTGCCGCTGAGCGGCGAGGTGGCCGGGCGGCGCAGCGCCAGCCATTGCATGGGGGCGGCATCTTCCTCCGGGCCGCCCTCACGCGCGAGGCGCTGAAAGGCGAGCACCGCGCGCCGTGCGCCATCGGGGCGGCTTTCCCGCACGGATTCGACGCTGTGGATTTCCAAAGCAGAAGGCCGCCGCGCATCGGGGATCACCAGCCAATCCGATTGCGTGCCGTCCAACGTGATGGGCTCGCAGCGCTGCGGGAACAGGTTGACGGCCGGGGTGCAATGCAGCGCCAATGTATCTGCGGCCACGTTGCGCTCCAATTCGGGAGCGGCCCGTGAGAGGTAGATGAAGACCTCAAGCTTGTCGCTGCGTTGCAGCAGCGAGCGCGCTTCCAGGCCGCTGATTTCCAAATATAGAAATTTCTCGGGATGCGCGAAATACTCGGTCAGCAACCGGTGCCCGTCGAAGGCGCGCTGCGGCCAGGGGAGCGCCGCTTCCTCGCGCTCGAAACCGACGGGGCGGATGCGTTCGGGGCCGATCAGCGTGGCCGAGGGGTCGCCCGGTCCATCCGCCAGCGCGATGCCTACGCAGGAAGTGGCGAGCAGCTCATGCAGCCCCGCCGAGACCTGCGGGCTGCCGCGCAGATGCAGGCGCAGCGTGTCGAGCCCGGTTTCCGCGATGGTCAAATCGGGCGCGAGAGTACGCAGCGTGATGCGCAGACAGGCCGCGGCACCTGGCGCGCGCGGATTGGCGGGGGCGGCAAGCGGCAGGCCCATCAGCCGCACCGCCTCGATGGCGATGGGCCAGAGTTTCACCGCGTGGCAGGTGACGTAGCGTAGCGCCTCCCCCCGAACGGGTTCGGTTTCCAGCGGCGTGCCGCGCGGGGCAATGGCGGGGCCGCGCGCCTCGGGCTTGGGGCTGAGGCGCAGCGTGGTCATGCTCGGCACGGGTGCCAGAAGATGCGGCGAGAGAAGTTCGAGCAGCGCATCCGTGATTTCGGGCAACTCGTCTTCCAGCCGCTGCTGCACGCGCCCGCCGAGAAACGCCGCGCCCTCCAGCAGGCGGTCCACATGCGGGTCATCCACCACGCCATCGGCGGTGATGCGCAGACGGCCGGCGACCTTGGGATAGGCCTCGGCGAATTCGCCTGCGAGGCGCCGCAGCGCGGCCAGTTCGCGGTTGTAGAAGGGGAGGAGGGATTCGCTCACGCCGTCCTGCCCCCAAGTGCAGTGAAGGGACCAGCAGGCGGGCGCATATCCGGCAAGAGGGCGCGAGGCTGCATCATCCCCGCTCCGTCACGCGGACTTCGTGACTGACCGCCTCGATGACCGTCTCGAAGCTGATGGGCTCGGGGATGGGATCGGTGCGGAGCACTGCGTCAATCTTGAGGCGCAGTGTGCGGTCCAACTGATTGGGGCTTTCGCGCAGGGTGACGCGCACGGAGAGGAGGCGCGGTTCGAAGCGGCGTATGATGCGCTCCACCTCCTGCGCCAGCTCTTCGCGGCGTTCGGGCATCGCGTAAGTGCCGGAGGTCGCATCGGGGATACCGTAGCCCAACGGCGATGTTGTCAGCTCCGGGCCGGTGGCCGGCAGCGGCCAGCGGCGCCGTCTGGCGTTGAGCAAGGCCTCGAGATCACGCCGTACCGCCGCGTGCAGGGTCTCCAGCGCCATGGCTGGCGAGACGGGGGCATCGCGCGGGGATCCAGGGTCGGAATCCATCAGCCGGTCGAGCAGCGGCAAGCGAACGCGCTGGCTGGCCCGTGGCGCGGCGCGCTCATTCATTTCAGGTGAAGCGGATCGAGACGAGATCGGCGAGGGCCACCGCCTCCTCCCCAATCAGAAACATGCGCTGGCCATGGCCACGAACGGGGCCGGCCCCCTCGCTCCATTCGGTGACGCGGCCGAGGGCCACGGGGTCCGACTGGCCGGGGGCGGCGGCGTAGATGGTTGGCATGTAGACCACGCCCTCCGTGCCATCCTGCAACTCGAGGGTGGTGCGGCGCCAGGCGAGGTCGCGCGGGCGGCGGGGCGCGTCGAATTGCAAGGCGACAATGCGCTCGACAGGCACCAGGATATGGTCGCCATTTGTGGTGAGTACCTCGACCATGGGGGCCATCAGATCATCGGCGTCGCGGAAATCATCGAAGGCGATGGTGGTACCGTCGGCCAGTTCAGCCTCGCCCGCGCGCTTGGGGCGGGCTTCCTCGGAGGCGAGCGCCTCGGCCAAGGCATCTTCGGTGGAGCCGGCACGGGCGAGGACGGCGGCGCGGATCACGGCGGATTGCGCAGGTGTGGCTTCATCGGCGGAGAACTTCGGTGCGCGCCCCGCGTTCCAGACCTGCTGGCGGATCACCTCCGCGCGCAGCAGCTTGCGAAACTCCAGAACGGCGGGCGAGGGCTCATCGAGCACGGCGGCGTCCAGCATGCGATCCGCGCGCTCGGCATCGCCGGCGAAAACCATGAGTTCCGCCAGCAGCCAGCGTGCACCGGAATCGCGCGGCGCGGACTTGACGGCCGTCTGCGCGGCAGTGATGGCCGCCGTCAGATCGCCGGATTTGAAGGCTTCGCCCGCACTGCTCATGATCATATCCCCTTTGCGTTAAGCTGCGGCGCGCGCGGCGGTCAGGTCGGTGACGAGGCGGAAGGCAGCGCCCACCTCGTCCAATTGGTAATGCGGTTGCAGCATGATGGTGCAGCCGTAAATCCCGGGCCTTCCAGGTCGGTCGCGCACTTCCACGCGCGCATCGCGGAGCGGATACCGCGCCGAGGCATCGCCACTGCCGGCCAGGCCGGTGACATGCTTGTTCAGCCATTGCTGCAGGCGCAGCTCCACATCCTCGGCGGAGAGAAAACTGCCCACCATGTCGCGCCCCATCAGCTTCACGATATGCGCGAATCGGCTGACGCAAAGCACGCTGTTCAACTGGGCTGACATTCGCTGATTGGCATTGGCGATCTCGGTCGTCATGCGCGCTGACTTGTGGAGGCTGGGCAGCGCGCCGAAGCTGCCTTCGGGCAGGGATTCCAGGCCACAAAACGCGACAAGCCCGCTATCCGCTGCCTCGCGCTCCTGTTCATCCGTCAGCGAGAGCTCCAGCGGTGGGCGGGGCGGGGGCCCCGGCGGATCGGCGCGGAAGCGCTCATGTGGCAAGTTTTCCACAACGCCGCCCGTTGCTTCCCACCCCGGATCGGCACCCCGGATTTCGGCGGGCCAGCGGTAGCGGGCAAAGGCGCGCGCGGCCACCGAAGCGAGCGCATAGACGGGCGTGGTCCAGACGCGCTGATCGGCGCTGCCGCTGGCTTCGCGGTAACGGAAGCGATCGGCGCGGCTGCCATCATCGCGCCAGGGCGCACGGCCCAGGGTGCGCGGGACAACAAGGGCAAGGAAACGCGTGTCCTCCCGACCGGCCAGGCTGCGCCAACGCGCGCGTTCGGGTGCGCGAAGGGCCTCGGTGAGGGACAGCGTGGTGCCCGCCTCGTGCCAGGTATCGAGCCCAACCAGCGCGGGCGAGGCGGGGAGCACGATGGGGCAAAACGCCGCTGCCCCAACCGCGGCAAGCTGGTTGAGCACCGCCACATCATCCACCGGATGTCCTGGCGCGGGGCCGGGGCGGATTTCGTAATCGGCGGCCAGCATGCCAAAGGGTTCGCCCCCTGGTGTGCCGAATTCCTCCTCATAGACGAGCTTGAACATGGCCGATTGATCGAATTCGGCCGCGCGCTCAAGATCACGGGCAAGCTCCGCCCAGCGGAGGACCAGCAGACGCACCTTCACGAGGCGATCCTGCACGAACCCATCAACCAGCCAATGCAGGCCGCGCCAGGAGCCTTCCAGCCGCGCGAGGCGGCGGTCATGAAGGATGGCGTCCAACTGGCGCGTGATCAGTGCATCAAGTGCGGCGATGTCGCGGTCCAGAGCTTCTTCAAGAATGGCGCGGCGGTCGAGTTGCTGCCCGACCGAGCGTAGGCGATCCACGCCCATCCAGTCATGGAGGATCAACGCCGGATCGCGTTCCACCAGGAATTCGGCCATTCGAGCTGCCGGCGAGCCAGCTGAGAAAAATTTGCCGGCGAGAACCACCTCACGCAGGCCGGGCATGGCGACATGGTCCGCCATGCCCGTTTCCGTCAGGACTTCTGCGGAATGCGCGCGACCATGCGCATTGAGGTGGTGAGCTCCTCCATCTGCAACCAGGGGCGCAGATAGGCCACTGCGTTGTAGGAGCCGGGCTTGCCCGGAATTTCCTTCACCTCGACCTTGGCCTCGCGCAGTGGATATTTCGCGCGGCTTTCCTGGCCCGCCCCCTCAATCGGGTTCACGTAGTTCTGGATCCAGCGGTTCAGCCACTGCTCGCAATCGGACGCCTCCATGAAGGAGCCGATCTTGTCGCGCGCCATCACCTTCAGGAAATGAGCGAAGCGGCTGGTCGCCATGATGTAGGGCAGGCGGGCGGAAATCGCGGCATTGGCCGTGGCTTCCGGGCGGTCATACTTCTTGGGCTTCTGCGTGGTCTGCGCTCCGAAGAACACCGAGTAGTCGGTGTTCTTGTAGTGACACAGCGGCAGGAAGCCGTTGTTGGACAGCTCTGCCTCGCGCCGGTCGGTGATGCCGATTTCGGTGGGGCATTTGGTGTCGAGATCGCCGTCATCGGAGGTGAAGACATGCGCCGGAAGGTTCGTGACCTTGCCGCCGCCCTCTGCCCCACGGATGGCGGTGCACCAGCCGTATTGGGCGAAAGCGTCGGTGAGGCGCGCGGCATGGACGTAGGCCGCGTTCATCCAGCAATAATCATTGTGTTCCATGGCTTTCGCCGTGCCGTCCGCGTTGAACGGCGCCTCCTCATAGGCAAATTCGTCAATCGGCTTGGTCTTTTCGCCATAGGGCAGACGGGCGATGACGCGCGGCAAAACCAGCGTGACAAAGCGGCTGTCATCGCTGTCGCGGAAGCTGCGCCACTTCGCGTATTCGGCCGTCTCGAAAATCTTGGTGAGATCGCGCGGCTTGGAGAGTTCGCGGTAATCGTCGAACCCGAACATGCCGGGGCCCGCGGCCGAGACGAAGGGCGCAAAGCCCGCCGCCGCGACATTCGACATCAGGCGCAAAGTCTCGATGTCGTCGGGATGGTTGTTCCATTCGTAATCGCCGATCAGCGCGCCATAGGGCTCGCCGCCGGGGGTGCCGAACTCGTTCTCGTAAATCTTTTTGAACAGGCCGGACTGGTCGAACTCGACGGCGCGCGTCAGGTCACGGTTGAGCTCGCGCTTGGAAGCCTGGAGCAGGCGAATCTTGAGGCTCGTTCCCGTCTCGCTGTTCATGACGAGGTGGTTCAGCCCACGCCAGGAGCCTTCGAGCTTCAGGAACTTCTCGTTATGGATAATCGCGTTCAATTGATCCGACAGCTTACGGTCAATTTCCGCGATGGCGCGGTTGAAGGTTTGCGTCAGGTTCTTGCTGTAGGTGACGGTGCCCTTCAGCGCCTCTTCCGTGAGGGCCTTGATGAGGTCCTGGGCGCGGTCCTTTTCGGTTTGGCGGGTTGCGCCAATAACCTGGTCGAGAAAGGAGAGACCGCCTTCCTCCGTGGTGGTCGTGCCGGCTGTACCGGGCTGTGCTGCTGTGCCGCTCATGGGGTCAGGCCTCCGGCTTGCCGAGGCCGAGCTGGTCCGAGAGGGACTTCAGCTTGGCTTCATCCTGCAGCACTTCGTCGAGGAGTTCCTCGAGCTTCTCGGAATTGTCCACCTTGCTCATCAGGTCGCGCAGCTTGGCGCGGGTGTCCATCAAAGCCTTCAGAGCGGGCACCTGCTCAGCCACCTTGGCCGGCTCGAAATCATCCATGTGGCGGAACTTCAGGCCCACCGCCATTTCACTGCCGTCTCCGGCCAGCGTGTTCTCGACCTTCATGTTCAGCCCCGGTGCGATACGCGCCATGACATCGTTGAAGTTGTCGCGGTCAATCTGCGTGAATTTGCGCTCGGCGAGTGGCTTGAGCGGCTCGGACGGGTCGCCCGCGAAATCGCCCATCACGCCGACGATGAAGGGAAGTTCCCGTTCAATCGCGGCACCTTCGGTCTCGACATCATAAGTGATGTGAACCCGCGGCTTGCGCACACGGTTGAGCTTGTCATGAACGCTTGCCATCGCTGCTCCCTCGGCGCCGGGGCGCCATTGTCGAGTAGGCCGGAACGCCAAGAGGCCTCAGGCCGAACCAATTCATCGCAGCCTAGGGCCGGGGAAATCCTGGCGTCAACGTCACAAGTCGGAGTCTCCGAAATAGAGGCGTTTATTCATCATCCTTGTTCGTCGAGCGCACCGGGGCGAATACCTAGCGCAGTCAGCATCGCCGTGCGCGCCCCGTCATCCTGGAGAACCTCGGCCAGTAATTCGGGCAAGGTCAAGCGTCCGCGCCGCGCAGCATCAGCCAGGGTGTAGGCCAGGAAGGAGTGTGGCTCGGTCTTTTGGAAAAACCCCGCGAGCTGTTCCAGGGTGCGGAGCGCCTGCTCGCGTCCGGCCAAGCCGAAGGCAGGTACGCCAATGCCAACGGGCATGCCGCTGCCCATGGCGGCGGGGGCTCCGGGCTCCTGGCGTGTTTCACCGGCAGAAACGTCCCCGGCACCGTCTTCGGCACCGCCGAGACGACTGGCCACCTCGATCATGCGGTCCAGCACCTCGGCCACACGGCGGGTCGGCGGGCCGTAGTAACCGCCGAAGCGCGCCTCGCACTGGTCCTGGAAGCTTTGCCAAGCCTCGCGTGCTGCGCTGGCCAGCGCCACCGAGCTGCGCAGCCGTGCGCGATCAAACCGCGCCTCCGTCTCGATCGTGTCGAGTGCGACGACGCCCTGCCCGTAGCGCTGCTCCTTGCGTGCCTCGTCGGCAAGGCCGGCAGTATCGGCCGAAGCCTCATATTGGTAGAGGCTGAAATTCTCGCCCGAGGGGCGGCGGAAGAGTGGCGCGCGGCGGAGCGCCTGCATCACCGTCCCGTCATTGTCGCCGCCGGAGAGGCCGCCCAGCGGAGCCGCGCGTCCTTCCAGTTTCTCCTCCTCCGACGCACCTTCCTCATCGGGCCGGGGAAATCCGGCATCCCAGTGCTGTTCAAGCAGCCCGGCCAGCAGCCTTGCGCCCGATGCGAGCCCGGCGAGGCCGTCCTGACGCACCAGCGCCTCGGTCAGCCAGGCGGCGATTTCGAAATCCTTGCTCCGGGTCTCCAGCGCCTCGACGCCCAGGCGGCGCACCTGCCGCCAGCCTTCGGCCAGGCTCATCTCGCCCTCTGCCTCGCTGTCGCGTTGACGTTCCTCCGCGCGGGCTTCAGCGCGGGCGTCGCGCAGCTTCTGGTAAATGGAACTGGGCGAGTAGTCCTGGCGAAGATCACCGCCCGCTCCCCCTTCTTCGCCAATCGGCGCCAGCAGGGCGGCCAGGTTCACCACATCATCCACCATCGCGCGCAGTCCTTTCCAGGGAGCGCCCCGGGTCGCACGGGGCTGGGGCAGCCTAGTGCAACCTCGGCGAATCGCCACCACCCGTAATGTCTGCGAAACGCGCTGATCGTCACTGGACAGCGGAACTGACTCGCCCCTAGCCTGTTTTCAATCATGCCGCGCACAGCTCGGCAGTGGCGGAGGTTCGCGGTGCATGGTGGCGATTGATCTAAAATCCCTGGTAGCGCGCATGACGGAGCTGGGCCGCCGGCAACTGGAAGCGGCCGCCGGACTGACGCTCTCGCGCAGTCACT
Source organism: Acetobacterales bacterium (assembly GCA_038247025.1). Taxonomy (GTDB): domain Bacteria; phylum Pseudomonadota; class Alphaproteobacteria; order Acetobacterales; family Acetobacteraceae; genus Roseococcus. The sequence goes on along the minus strand of JBBRVI010000030.1, from coordinate 8,518 downwards.
ACAATGTCGAAATCGAACATCTTCTGGTGAAGCTGATTGAGACGCCGGGCAGCGATGTCTCGATGATCCTCAAGCAGGCAGGCGTGGATGCAGGGCGAGTGTTGAGCGAACTCACCCGCGCGCTGGACAAGATGCGCACCGGCAACGCCCGCGCGCCCGCGCTTTCACCGGACATCGTCACTTGGCTGCGCGAAGCCTGGATGATCGCGAGCCTTGAAGCCAATCAGGGCAAGATCCGTACTGGCCACATGCTGGCCGCGCTGATCAGCGATGAAGCACTGGCGCGCACGGTCAAGGATTCTGCACCGACGTTGCTCAACATCCCGACCGATGCGCTGCGGAAGAATCTTGAAGCCCTTACCAAGGGCAGCGAGGAGGAGGCGCAGGCCGCGATCTCTGCGCCACCGGGCGGCGGTGCCACGGGAGCGCCGGAGGGCGCGCCGCGCGCCGGCGGGCCGCTGGAGCAGTTCTGCAATGACCTGACCGCTCAGGCCCGCGCAGGCAAGATTGATCCCATCCTCGGCCGCGACGCCGAAATTCGCCAGATGATTGATATCCTCACGCGGCGGCGGCAGAACAACCCGATCCTCACTGGTGAGGCTGGTGTAGGCAAGACGGCCGTGGTGGAGGGGTTGGCTCTTCGCATCGCTTCGGGGGACGTGCCCGAGGCGCTTTCCAAGGTGCGGCTGATGGCGCTCGATCTTGGCATGTTGCAGGCCGGTGCCGGCATGAAGGGCGAATTTGAGAACCGCCTGAAGGGCGTGCTGGAGGGGGCCAAATCCTCGCCCCAGCCGGTCATCATGTTCATTGACGAAGCGCATACGCTGATCGGTGCGGGCGGGCAGGCGGGGCAGAATGACGCGGCCAATCTGCTGAAGCCTGCCTTGGCGCGCGGCGAAATGCGCTGCGTCGCGGCCACCACCTGGGCCGAATACAAGAAGTATTTCGAGAAGGATGCCGCGCTCACCCGCCGCTTCCAGGTGGTGAAGGTGGAGGAGCCCTCGCTGCCGCTGGCCAATGCGATGCTGCGCGGCCTGGTCGCCACGTTGGAGAAGCACCACGGCGTGCGAATCCTGGATGAGGCCGTGACGGAGACGGTTCGCCTTTCGGCTCGCTACATCCCCGCGCGGCAATTGCCCGACAAGGGTGTCTCGCTGCTCGATACCGCCTGTGCCCGCGTCTCGATGAGCCAGGCGGCGATTCCGGCGCCCATCGAGGATCGCACTCGGCGGCTCGCTCTGATCGCGACGGAATTGTCCGCGCTGGGCCGTGAGGCCGCGACCGGTGGCGATCACGAAAAGCGCACGAGTGCCCTCATCGTCGAGCAGGCCGAGGTGGAAGCCACGCTGGCCGCGCTGAAGACGCGCTGGGAGCAGGAAAAGGCGCTGGTCAGCCGCATCCGTGAACTTCGCGAGGGGCTGGAAAATCCGGCGGAAGGGCAGGACAGCGTCGCCGCCCTGGCCGAACTGACCAGGGTTTCATCGGAACTTCACACGCTCCAGGGTGAGGAGCCTCTGGTCCATCCCGTGGTGGATGGGCAGGCCGTGGCGGAAGTCGTGGCTACCTGGACCGGTATCCCGCTTGGCCGAATGGCCGGCGATGAGTTGAAGGCAGTGCTTGCCCTGCAGGCAAAGCTGGAGGAACGCGTCGTAGGCCAGAGCCACGCTTTGGCCGCCATCGCGCAGGCCATCCGCACCAACCGCGCGGGCTTGGCTGATCCGCGCAAGCCCATCGGTGTGTTTCTGATGGCCGGCACCTCGGGCGTGGGCAAGACAGAGACCGCGCTCGCCGTGGCCGACCTGCTTTATGGCGGCGAACAGAACCTCACCACCATCAACATGAGCGAGTTCAAGGAAGAGCATAAGGTCGCCACCTTGATGGGCAGTCCGCCGGGCTATGTGGGCTATGGCGAGGGCGGCGTGCTGACGGAAGCGGTGCGACGCCGGCCCTATTCGGTCATCCTGCTGGACGAAATGGAGAAGGCGCATCCGGGGGTCCAGGATGTGTTTTACCAGGTGTTCGACAAGGGGAACATGAAGGACGGCGAAGGCCGCGACATTGATTTCAAGAACTGCGTCATCATCATGACCAGCAATGCCGGCACCGACACCATCGCAAAGCTCTGCGCCGACCCCGAAACATCGCCCGAGCCCGAGGCGCTGGTGGAAGCGCTGCGGCCGGATTTGCTGAAATCCTTCAAGCCTGCCTTCCTCGGGCGCTGCAATGTCGTGATCTACTACCCCCTGGCTGATCATGTGCTGAAGCAGATCATCGCGCTCAAGCTTCGCAGCATCGGCAAGCGCGTGCTCGAGGCCTATGACGTCGCCTTCGAGGTGGACCCCGCCGTTCCAGAAGCCATCGTGGAGCGCTGCCGTGAAGTGGAGAGTGGTGCACGAAACATCGAGAACATTCTCAACCGGACGTTGCTGCCCGAGCTTTCAGCGGGGATCCTGGAGCGGCTGGCCGAGGGTCGGCCCATCGGCAAGGTCCGCGTGGGCATGAACGACGCCGGCGGTTTCAGCTATGCCTTGGACTGATGGGCGGTCTGGAACACAACCATCGAACCGCCAAAATGGCTTGGCGGATGCAAGGTTTAAACAGGCTGACCGGAGTTACCCCGGTGTTTCGGCCGATGAAAGGGTCATGGCGTTGCCTTCCACGGCATCACATGATCCGAAACTAAAGGGAACGTCGATTCCCTAGGTCTGGCGGCGGGATGGTCCCGCCGTTCATCTCACCGGCCAGGACGCCCGCCGCGGCGCCCGGATCGGCTCAGGGCGCGGCATAAGGAGCGAGACGGTTATGGCAATTTTTTTGAAATACGGTGACATCAAGGGCGAGACAACCCAACTCACCCACAAGGAATGGATCGAGGTTTCCTCCTTCCAATTCGGCGTGGGCCGCGGGATTTCGAGCGGCGTTGGAGGGGGATCGAAGCGCGAAGCTTCAGCACCTTCCGTCAGCGAGATCACGGTGACCAAGACGATGGACATCGCCTCGCCTTTGCTGCTGAAGGATGCTGTCGGCGGCAAGGCGGTCACGGCAAAGATCGAGCTTACGCAGACCGACAACAACGGCAAGCATGTCTCGTTCCAGAAGTACATCCTGACGAACACGCTGATCTCGGGCTACAGCATTTCCTCCGGTGGTGACCGCCCAAGCGAGAGCTTCAGTCTGAACTTCACGAAGTTCGACAGCGAATACCTGAACATTGACGACAAGTTCGCCTCGAAGACGACGGGTCACGTGATCTTCGACATCGCGGAATCCAAGCTCAGCTAGTCCCCTCGGGGCGGGGAGGCCTGCCTGTCCCATCGTCGTGCCTGAATTCCACCAAGATCATCCGCGAAAACGCGACCGCGTAATCGAGGGTGGTTTGGTGGTCGAGCTAGCCAAGGGAAATCCGATGCCGGCAGCATGGGCCGCTGCCGGCGCATCTGAACGGGTTGCACGCTTCTGCGCCATCCTGACGGGAGCGGCGTTTCTGGCCTGGCCTGCTTTGCTGAATATCTATCCCATCATCTTCGTGGACACGACGCACTACGTCCTTCAAGGGCGCAGCGGTGAGGTGCCGTGGGACAAGACGGCCGCCTATGGCCTTTTTCTCGATCTGCTCGCTCGTTCAATCAGCCTTTGGCTTCCAGTCATCGGGCAGGTCGTCATGCTCTCGCATCTGCTCTGGCTCGTGCAGCACGTTTGCTGTGGAGCGGTAACGCCGTTGCGTCATCTCCTGCTGGCAGGCGCCCTCGCGCTGCTCACCTCCGCCCCGTGGTTCGCTAGCGCCCTGATGCCGGATCATTTCACCTCGATTCTTGTCCTGGGCTTTTATCTCCTGGCTTTTGGCGATCGGCGGCTCGCGTCTTGGGAGTGGCCATGGATCGCGGCGCTGAGCGCCTTGGCCGCGGCTGTTCATCTTTCGCACATTCCGCTGGGCCTGGGATTGTTGGTGCTGGTGATGCTGCTGCGCCGGCAGTTGCAACCTGTCCTGCGTTGCGCCGCGCCACTGCTGGCAGCTTTGCTGTTCATCCTCGGCACCAACTGGATCACGCTCGGGCGGGTCACTGTGTCGCCCTACGGTTCCGTGTTTTTGCTCGCGCGCCTACAGGAAGATGGCAGCGCGGTGCGCCTCCTGCGGGACCGCTGCCCGAATGTTGGCTGGTATCTCTGCGATTTCATGGACGCATTGCCGATGGACACGGATCGCTTCCTGTGGAGCCCCGACAGCCCGCCCAACCGCGACGCCGCCGGGCAGCCGCGGCAGGATGGAAACATCCGCCTCGCGCCCGAGGCTGCGGAGGTGGTCGCGGCCACGCTGCGGGCTTATCCGCTTGAGGTGCTGCGCGACGGGCTGGCCAATGGTGTCGTACAACTGTTCAGGACCCGGCTGCGCGACACATTCAGCAGCGCCGACCTGCAGGGTTTTGCGCAGGCTGCGCTCAACGAGGGTTTCCCTTCGCGCGAGCGCAAGGCCTTTTTGGCCAGCGGACAGATGCGCCACGGGATGGCGCAGCTTCCCCTGGGCTGGGTTCATCAGCCCGTCCTGCTGGTCGCGGCCTTGATCATTCTGGGCGGCTGGTGGCGCATGGCGAAATCCCCTCCAAGTGAACGGAATCCGCAGCGCCTTGGCCTCGTGCTTTTTGTCCTGGCTGGTGTGACGGGGAACGCCTTCTCGACCGGTCCGCTCTCGAAGCCGCACGATCGGTACCAATCCCGCATCGCCTGGCTGCTGCCCCTGGGAGCCATCCTGGTGCTCACACCGCGCGCGAGCCTCCCGGCGCGTCCCCGAGGGCCTCACGCCATCGCCACGGCTTGATCCGCCGGCGCCGCAACTCAGGCCGGCGCGGGCTTCAGCCCTGGACCAGGACCACGGTCACATTGTCGCGCCCACCCGCAGCGACAGAGCGTTCCACCAGCTCGGCCGCATCTGCCCCCCGCAAGAGGCAGGCGGCGATCTCGGCCTCGGGCAATTCCTTGAAGACCCCGTCGCTGCAGAGCATGAAGCGATCGCCGGGCTGCAGCCGATCAGCAACCTTGTCCAGATTGAGCGGACCATCGGCGCCCACTGCGCGCGTGATGACATTGGCCTGGGGGTGTGCTTCGGCATCCTCGGCTGCCAGAGCGCCTGAATCCACGAGTTCCTGTACCAGGCTGTGGTCATGGGTAACGCGGAGCAGCGCGCCCTGGCGCAGCAAATAGATCCGGCTGTCCCCCGCCCAGAGTGCGGCAAAATGCTGCCCGCGCACCAGCAACACAACCAGGGTGGAGGCGATGATACCACCCGTTTGGCGCGCTGCCGCCCTGGCCTGCAAATCCGCATGCACGGCAATGACCCTCAACCGCACCTGGGCCAGCATCTCCGCCGCGGTCAGGCTGGGCGGGATGCTGCTGAGCGCCTCGGCTATCGCCGTACTCGCAACATCGCCCGAGCCATGGCCGCCCGCACCATCGGCGACAGCCCAGAGGCCGAGATCGGGGCGATTCACCAGATTGTCCTCATTGCGAGGACGAATGTTGCCGGGATGGGTGGCGGCTGTGGAGGCGAGCGGATGGCTCATTCATGCAGACCTTGCAGCAGATGAACAAAACCGGATGGCCGGGGCATGGCGCGAACCGGCAGGCCGGGTGCCCAGAAAAGGCTGCGGCCGTCCAGTGTCGCTTCGGGATCATCGGGCGGCGGGACGGGCAGCAGGGCGACCAGCCCATCGGCGTCCAGCCTGCCCTCCCTGGCAGTGAACGCGGCCTGTTCCAGCGCGTCATACCATTCCGGCGGTGGGGGGAGGCTGGCGGAGGGCAGCACTGCTGCAAGCGTCAGGGGGAAACTCCGCCCGACCGTATCGGCAGACGTGACGAACAAGCCGACCGCCGCATCCGGGCCGCAGGTGCCCGGAGCAAGACGGAAGCGCCAGGCGGGTGCTGCCTCCCAGGCGTGGTCCCAGCGCTCGCCCAGAGCCTCACGCGAGGCGGCGATGCCCTCACTGAGCCACTCATCCCAGGGGGTTACGAAGCTGCGCGGCAACGCGCGGCGCACGAAATCCCCATGGGCGGGTAGCTTGCCAAACAATCCTGTGCGGGGCTCTTCCATCCGTCAGTTGGCGGGCGGGGCGAAGGTGGGGCAGCGGAACTCGGCCATTTCCCGCAAGGCGAAGGGATTCACGCTGCTGGCAGCTTGCAGGATGAACTCTGCCCGGCGATCGCCGCGCTCGATGGAAAGGCGGAAGCGGTCAGGCTGGGGTGTCGCCGTCAGCCGGTTGAGAAAAACCAGCTTGAGCGTGGACCACGGGCCGTCATAGGCGAGGTCACCCTGGCTGGAGGGCGGGTCGAAGGTCAGGGTGATCGGGTGGAGTGACGGAAACTGCACGTCAATCGGCCGGCCGCCGCCACCGGGTGATAGCGCAACCCGCGCCCCTGAGGCTTCCAGCGTTGCCGCCGCAACCCCGGCCGAGAGGCCTCCGGGGATCAGTTGGAACCGGAAGCCATTGGCCACGCCGGCGGGGAAGAAAGCCTCGCGGATGGCTTGTGCGCGCTGGAACTGCGCGAGGTCCGCCGCTGAAACGGGGGGCGGCAGCCCATCCGTCGCAACCGGCCGCCAGACGCGCTGGGTGGTGTCGCTATAGGGGCGCAGATGCTGGGTGAAGAAGCTGTCGAAGACGCCGCCCGGTGCGAACAGGCGGATGAAGTCATCCACCGGCATGTCGGGCGCGGTGTTGTTCACCTGCCTGCGGAAGGGGAAGCGCGTTTCGATGCCACGGCAAAGCTGCACCAGGGAACCGCCACCGCCACCACCCGCCGCTGCCGCAATGGCCGCCTGGGCGCCACCGGAGCGGGCGCGGCCGGTGGATTGCGCCATGGTGGTGAGCCAGGCGCGCAAGGGCTCGGGTTGGCGCTGCGCCTCGGACAGCAGGCGCTGGCCGGGGTCAAGCCCCGGGCTGGGCGGCAGCACCGTACCGGGCGGCGAATTGGCCAGCCGCGCAACCTGGACGTAAAGGTCGTTCAGAATGGCCAGCACGCCGTCAATCGGAGCCGCGGCCGCCTCACGCAGGGGCGCGAAGCGCGCTTCGACCACCGCCGCGACGGGCGCCGCGCCGCTGCCGCCGATCGCAGCACCCACGGCGGCTGCCACTCGGCTGGCTGTGGCACCGGCCGCCGCCTGCGCGGCAGTATTCGCGGCGGCAGGCGCTTCCAGAGGGGTTCCGGGCGAAACCTGGCGCGCGATGGAGCGCAGCAAATCCTTCATCGGGCTATTGGGCGCGCCCAGCAGATTCAGCGCCTCAGCCGCCGCGTTGAGATTGGGGAAGGCGGGCAGCACGAGGTCGTTGATCATCGCCTCCCACGCACGCACGTAATCGGCGGCGTAAAGGGCCATCACATCCGCCTCCAGCCGGCGCGGATCGGCGGCACCCGCCAGCGCGGCCTCGGGGCCCAGCACCCAGCTTTCGCTGGCCGCTTCCAGCGCGGCTTGAGAGAGCCGGGGCAGAACGGCGCGGTAGAGGCCCTCCACCGTGAAGATGCCGGGCACGCCCTCGGTCATGGCGCGGCCGCTCGCGCGGGTGAAATAGCGCTGGCCTGCGGCACCCAGCGGCTGGCCGGGGGTCCAGGCCGGCACATTCTCAGCGAGCGGGCGCAGCCGTGAATAGACGCGCTGCGCCATGGGCAGGCGCGAGAAGACACGACGTGCCTGATCCACCAGGGCGCCATCCAGCGGATAGGTGGCCAGCGTGCCTCCGAGAAGCGCTTCCATGTGGCGGCCCAGCGCATCACGCCCAGGCTGGTTCACCGCCCCGGGGAAGGCCTGCTGCCAATCGAGTGCGAACCATTCCCGCACCAAAGCGCGGTCCATCGGCCCTTGCTTGCCGAGCATCAGATAGACGCGCACCGCCTCGTAGAGGAATTCAGGCCGCTGGATGCCCTCGCGGATTTGGGTTTCCAGCCGCGCCAAAAGCCGGGGCAGCAGCACACGGTCGAGCGCGCGGCGATAGGCGCTGCCCGCGCCGGAGGTCAGCATCTCCTCCTGGCTCAGCCCAAAGCCCGGGCCGCTGCCGGCGGCGGCTGGCGGCAGGCCGCGATTGGTTTCCAGATAATTCAGCACACTGGCAAGATCAGGGCTTTGCACGCGCTCCAGCGGAGCGCTGCGTGCGGCCTGTTCGGCGGCAGTGACGGCGGCTTCGAGGCGCGCGCTGCGGGCAGATTCCGAGCCGGTCGCCATCCAACCCCAGATACCGCCGCCCAGCACCAGCACCAGCGCCGCCGCCCAGGACGCCAGCTGAACAATCCGCCGGCGCGACTCCAGCCCGCGATCATTGGCTGCCAGCCGCGCCTCGTTGAACACCACGTCGCGCAATTGTCGGCCGATGAAATACGCGCGGCCCTTCTGCCCCATGACGGCCGCCGGCCGCGCGGGGTCCAGCCCAAAGGAGCGCGAGAGCGCCCCCGCAAGGCGATCCAGCGGCGTGCCCTCTTGCGTGCCGGAGGTGAAATAGACGCCGCGCAGGAAGGGTGCGGGGTCAAGCTTCGAGCCACC
>JBBRVI010000029.1:0-19553 GCA_038247025.1 Acetobacterales bacterium | reverse complement strand
CGGCCGATGACAACCAGACCGCCGTGACCATCAAGGTCTTTCAGGGCGAGCGCGAGATGGCGGCGGATAACAAGCTGCTGGGCAATTTCGACCTCCAGGGGATTCCGCCCGCACCGCGCGGCGTGCCGCAGGTGGAAGTGACCTTCGACATTGACGCGAACGGAATCGTGAGCGTCCAGGCGAAGGACAAGGCCACCGGTAAGGAGACGCAGATCAAAATCCAGGCGAAGTCGGGCCTGTCGGACGCCGACATTGAGAAGATGGTGCGCGATGCCGAGGCCAATTCCGAAGCGGACAAGAAGCGTCGCGAGGCGGTCGAGGCGCGCAATCAGCTCGACACGCTGATCCACTCGACCGAAAAGACCATTCGCGAGAATGGCGACAAGGTGCCGGCGGATGAGCGGGCCGCGGCGGAGGCTGCGATTGTCGAGGCACGCGCCGCGATGGAGGGTGGCGATGTGGATGCCATCAACGCAGCTGCCGAGACGATGGGCCAGGCCGCGATGAAGATCGGCGAGGCCATGTACAAGGCCGAGCAGGCCGCGCCCCAGGCCGATTCTGGACCCGAAGGGTCAAAGCCGAATGACCCGAAGGGCGATAAGGTGGTGGACGCCGAATTCGAAGAGGTGGACCCCAAGAAGAAAAAGGGCTGATGCCAAGCATCCGCGCTCCAGCTTCACGCCCGGATCAGCGATGATCCGGGCGTCGTTTCATTCAGCCCAGGACTAGATCATGGCGAAGCGCGATTATTATGAGGTGCTCGGCGTCGTCCGCGAGGCGGCGGAAGAGGATCTGAAGAAGGCGTATCGCAAACTGGCGATGCAATACCATCCCGACCGCAACCAGGGCGATGCCAAGGCCGAAGGGCGGTTCAAGGAAGTCAGCGAGGCTTATGAGGTCCTCAAGGACCCGGAGAAACGTGCGGCTTATGACCGCTACGGCCATGCTGCCTTTGAGGGGGGCGGTGGCGGTGGTGCAAGCCCCTTCGGAGGCGCCGGTTTCGAGGACATCTTCGAGGAGATGTTTGGCCGCTTCGGCGCACGGGGCGGGCGGCAAGCCTCTGGCCGTGGTGCCGACTTGCGGCAGGAGGTCCAGATCACGCTGGAGGAGGCCTTCGCAGGCACCAAGAAGACCATCCGCGTACCCAGCAGCGTCCAGTGCGAGGCCTGCACCGGGTCAGGCGCGGAGGGCGGCAGTGCCAGCTCAACCACCTGTGGGACCTGCCGTGGTTCAGGCAAGGTTCGCGCGCAGCAGGGATTTTTCCTGATAGAGCGCACCTGCCCCACATGCTCGGGCACAGGCAAGATCATCAAGAACCCGTGCAAGGTCTGCAACGGCGCCGGCCGCGTCCAGCGCGACCGCACGCTCAGCGTGTCAGTGCCGCCAGGCGTGGAGGATGGCAACCGGATTCGCCTGACCGGCGAGGGCGAGGCCGGGCTGCGCGGTGCGCCGGCGGGTGATCTCTATGTGGATATCGGCGTCAAGACCCACCCGATCTTTCAGCGGGAAGGGCCCAACATCATGGTCCGCGTGCCTCTGCGAATGACACAGGCGGCGCTGGGTGCTGCGGTGGAGGTGCCCTCGATTGATGGCGGGCGGTCGGCCGTGAAAATTCCGCCCGGGACCCAGACGGGCGATAACTTCCGCCTGCGTGGCAAGGGATTTTCTGTGCTGCGCAGCGCCGCGCGCGGCGATATGTATGTGCAGGTCGTCGTCGAGACCCCGCAGAATCTGACCGCCCGCCAACGTGAAATCCTGGAGTCCTTCGAGGTCGAGGCCGAGAAGGGCGACAAGAGCAGCCCGGAAAGCGAGGGCTTCTTTGCCAAGGTAAAGGAGTTCTGGAGCGGCGTGGGGCGGTGAGTTACGCCGCCCAGTAGTCGTCGACCGTTCCCCAGTTGCGCTCCAGCATGGGGTCGTGCACGGGCGCTCGGTCCAGCCGCGCGCGCGTTACTTCCCCGGTGATGAAGCCTTCCAGGCGCGGTTCGTAACGCAGCATTCGCCAGGGCAGGGCGTATTCCTTGGCGCCCAGGCCAAGAAAGCCGCCGAAGGTCACCACGGCGTAATCCACCTTGCCTGACCATTTATCAATCATCACATCCAGCACCTCGCCGATGCGCTCCTCATCCGCGCCATAGACGGCGGCGCCCGAGACCTTGCTGGCGGCGATCAGCGCGCCATTCGTCCCCGCAGTCAGATCAGCTGTCGTGGGTTCCAAAATGGGTTCCATGGGGTGGCTCCTTTGGCGATTGCGTTCGTGATTGGAACGCCCGCCTGTCGCTGAGGTTGCCCTACAGCCCCGCTGCCCGAGCTCGCGCGCGGACCAGCGCGAGCACCGTTCGGCAGATGGGCGAGGGCAGGCCGGTCAGGTCGGCAAATTCCACGATCACGCCCAGCAGCGCCTCGATCTCCATCGGCCGTCCACGCTCCAGATCCTGGAGCATCGAGGTGCGGTGCGCGCCGACGTCTGCCGCCCCGGCGATGCGCTTGTCCACATCAATGGCGAAGCGCACGCCCAGCGCCTCGCCAATGGCCTGCGCCTCCAGCATCATATTGCGCGCGACCTCACGCTGTCCGGGATCGCCCGTGAGGTGGTCCAGCGTGTTCACCGTCAGCGCCGAAATCGGGTTGAAGGCGAGATTTCCCCAGAGTTTCACCCAGATCTCATCGCGGATCTTGGGCCGAACCGGCGCCTTGAACCCCGCCGCCGAGAGCGCCTTGGCGATGGCCTCCACGCGCGGTGTGCGCTCTCCCGAGGGCTCGCCCAGCGTGAAACGGTCGCCATAGGTGTGCTGGATCACGCCAGGCTCGGGCACATCCGCCGCCGGATAGACGATGCAGCCGATCGCGCGCTCGGGTGCCAGCAGGCGCGAAACCTCGCCATCAGCATCCACGCTTTCTACGCGGCGGCCATCATAAGCCCCGCCAAACTTGTAAAAATACCACCAGGGAATGCCGTTCACCGCCGAGACGATGGCCGTCTCCGGCCCGAGCAGCGGCTGCATCTGCTGCGCGGCCCCGGCCAGCGAATGCGCCTTGAGGGTGACGATCACCGCATCCTGCACACCTGCTTCCTCGGCGGTGGCGACGCAGCGCAGGTGGACAATGGTCTCCACCCCGTCGCTGATCAGCTTCAGGCCGTTCTTCTGCATTGCGGCCAGATGCGGGCCGCGCGCGATAATGGTGACCTCGGCCGTTTCAGCGGCGGCGATCCTGGCCGCCATCAGCCCCCCGATGGCGCCCGCGCCAAACACGCAAATCTTCATCAGAGCGACAGCCCCAGCTTCTCGGCCAGGCCGATGCGCATCAGCTTGCCCGTCGCCCCCTTGGGGATTTCCGTCACGAAGACGACCTTCCGCGGCACCTTGAAATCGGCCAGGTATTTGGCCGCAAAGTCGCGCAGCTCGCGCTCGGTGAGTTCCATCCCTTCGCGCAGCACCACGGCAGCGCCCACCTCCTCGCCCAGCTTGCCGTGCGGGATGGCGAAGGTCAGCGCCTGAGCCACCGCCGCATGGGCGGAGAGGACGCCGTCCACCTCCAGCGGGCTCACCTTCTCGCCGCCGCGATTGATGAGCTCCTTCAGCCGGCCGGTCAGTTGCAGGTAGCCATCGGTATCCAGCATCCCCTGGTCCCCTGTGCGGAACCAGCCCTCATGAAAGGCCTTCGTGTTGGCCTCGGGGTTGGCTTCGTAGCCGGCTGTCACATTGGGGCCGCGAATCACCACCTCGCCAATCTCGCCCTGCGGCAGGAATTTTCCTTCGTCGGTCATGATGCGCAGTTCCGGTCCCGCCGGCAGGCCAACGGCGCCAGGTTTGCGTTTGCCGTGCAAGGGGTTGGAGGCCATCTGGTGGGCGGCCTCCGTCATGCCGTAGCTCTCCACCAGCGGGCAGCCGAAAGTCTCTTCCATCGCTTCCATGACGGGGCCAGGCAGCGAGGCGGAGGAGGAGCGGATCAGCCGCAACCTGGCGCGGGCGATGATCTCCGCATTGCGCTCGGCCCGGCTGAGGATGGTCTGGTGCATGGTCGGCACCGCCGTGTACCAGGTCGGCCGTTCCTCATCGAGCAGGCGGAAGAAGCGCAGCGCGTCAAAGCCATTGGTGCAGCAGGCCGCACCGCCCGCCGCAATGGATGACAGCACCGCCGCGATCAGCCCATGGATGTGGAATAGCGGCATGATATTAAGGCAGGAATCGCTCTCACAAAGCTCCAGCGCGGCGCCGATATGCGCGGCCGAAGCCGTGATGTTGCCCTGGCTCAGCGGCACGATCTTGGGGCGCGCCGTGGTGCCGGAGGTGTGCAGCACCAGCGCCTCGTCATCGCCCTCGGCCATACCAGGCCGCGCTGCCACCCCGGGCCTGCCGCCTTCGAGGGTGAAGCTGCCCGCTGCCTCGCCGGGGGTGAGTTCCAGCAGCGGGATGCCCAGCGCTTCAGCCGCGCCGCGCGCGGGGGTGGCATCGCCCTTCTGGACGATCAGCGCGCGGGGCTTGAGGTCATCGAGGTAGAAGGAGAATTCCTCGCCCTTGTAGCCGGGGTTGAGCGGCGCGGTGGAAGCACCGGCGGCCACGCAGAGGAACGCCGCTGCCATCTCGGGCCCGTTGGGCAGCACGATGGCCACCCGATCCCCACGACCAATGCCCTTGGCGTTGAGTGTGGCCACGGTGCTCGCGGCCAGTTCGCGCAGGGCGCCGTGGGACAAGGTGGGTCGGCCCGGAGCGCGCAGCGCGGGTGATGCGGCGGCACCGCGTTGCAGCAATTGATCGAGGGTACGCGTCGCACTCATGGGAAGAAACTTTCCTGAACAACCAAGAACGGACTGAACCGCAATGGCGGCGATGCCAAGCGGCTTTTCAAGCTTTTCAACGCTTCACATCCGATTGACATGTTTACCAACCGCAAGGGCTGTGCCCAGGCTTTGTAAAGGGCTTCTAGAGAGGTTGAAAATGCCTCAAGAGGTCAAGCGCCCCATGAAGTTCAGCCGCCGTCAACTGCCCCTTCTTGGAACCGGCCTCGCCCTGCCAGCTTTCGCACAGCGCGGCTGGGAGCCGCAGCGTCCGGTGCAATTCATTGTCCCCGCCGGTACAGGTGGCGGCGCGGACCAGATGGCGCGCATCATTCAAGGCATCATCAGCCGCCACAGCCTGATGCGCCAGCCGATGATGGTGGTGAACAAGGCCGGCGGTGCGGGGGCTGAGGGTTTCCTCGAAGCCCGCAACTCGCGCGGCAATCCGCATGTGCTGATCATCAGCCTGTCGAATCTTTTCACGACGCCGATGTCCACCGGCATTCCCTTCAACTGGCGAGAACTCACGCCGGTGAAGATGATGGCGCTCGATGAATTCGTGCTTTGGGTGAATGCCTCCTCGCCCTGGACCACGCTCGCTGAGTTCGTCGCGGCGGCCAAGACGGCCCGCATTCGCATCGGCGGCACCGGCTCGCGCCAGGAGGACCAGATCATCACGGTGGCCATGCAAAGGGCCATTGGCGCGGAGTTCATCTATGTGCCGTTCCGTGGCGGCGGAGAGGTCGCCACGCAACTCGTCGGCGGGCATATCCAGGCGACAGTGAACAACCCCATCGAGGCGGTGACGCATTGGCGTTCGGGCACGCTGCGCCCGCTTTGCGTCTTTGACAGCCGCCGCCTCCCCGGCGAGGGCCGCATCACCGAGACGCAGGGCTGGCAGGACATTCCCACCTGCAAGGAAGGGGGCCTGGACGTCGAATACTTGATGCTGCGCGGCATCTTCGCCGCCCCAGGCCTCACTGCGCAGCAAACCGCATTCTACGTGGATCTGCTGAACCGCGTGACCGAGACGCCCGAATGGCGGGACCTGATGGCCACCGGCGCCTTCAACACCACCACCATGACCGGCGCGCCCTTCGTCGAGTGGCTCACGCGCGAAGAAGCGCGGCACCGTTCCCTGATGCAGGAGGCTGGGTTCCTGGCCGCTTCCGGAGGCTGACCCCATCATGAGCGTCACCACCAACGAGACGTTGACCGAAGCCACCACAAAACATGGCCCTTCGGTGAAGGGCATGGAGATCGCCACTGCGGTCGCACTCGTGGCTGCCGGCGGCATCGCCGTGATGGACAGCCTGCGCGTGGGCGCGGGTTGGTCCAGCGATGGCCCCCAATCGGGCTACTTCCCGTTCTGGCTTGGTGTGCTCCTGATGGCGGCAAGTCTCGTGAACCTCGCTTCCGCGCTGCGCGTGCGCGGGAAAGCAGCGGGCGCGTTGTTTGCAACCTGGCCGCAACTGCGCCTGGTCGCTTCGGTGTTCGTTCCCACGGCGATCTATGTGGCGGTGATCCCCTTCATCGGGATCTATGTCAGCTCGGCCGTGCTGATCGCCTTTTTCATGATCCGCTTCGGCGAGTTCCGCAGCGTGGTCTCGCTTCCTTCGGGCGCGCTTGCGGCCGGCATCGCCTTCGCGGTTTTCGAGCTTTGGTTTCTCGTGGCGTTGCCCAAGGGGCCGCTGGAAACCTATCTCGGTTACTGACCCGGCCCAGCTTTCCTCTTTTCCTGCTGTAGGGCCCCATGGAAGAAATCAATCTGTTGATGCAGGGCTTCGGCGTGGCCCTGCAGCCGGAAAACCTTATCCTCATGGTGGTCGGCATTGTGCTCGGCGTGCTCATCGGCGTGCTGCCGGGGCTGGGCGGGGCCAATGGTATCGCGATCCTGTTGCCGCTGACCTTCGCCATGCCGCCGGTGAGCGCGATCATCATGCTCTCATGCATTTATTGGGGCGCATTGTTCGGGGGTGCCATCACCTCCATCCTCTTCAACATCCCAGGCGAGCCGTGGTCGGTGGCCACCACCTTCGATGGCTACCCCATGGCGCAGCAGGGCCGCGCGGGCGAGGCGCTGACCGCGGCCTTCACCTCCAGCTTTGTGGGAGCCCTGATCGCTGTGGTGATGATCACCTTCGTGGCGCCGATGGTCGCGCAATTCGCGCTGAAATTCGGCCCGCCTGAATTCTTTGCGGTGATGTTTCTCTCATTTGCGTGCTTCATCGGGCTTTCGAAGGGTGCCCCCTTCAAGGCCATCGCCGCGATGATGTTTGGCTTCATCCTGGCCGGTGTGGGCATGGATGGCGTCACGGGCCAACTTCGCATGACCTTCGGCTCCATGGAGCTGATGCGCGGCATTGATTTCCTCGTGGTCGTGATCGGATTGTTTGGCCTTTCGGAGATTTTCCAATCCATCGAGGACGGCCTCAGTTTCAAGGGTGCCAAGGCCAAGATCAACCTGCGTACGGTCATTGATACCTGGAAGATCCTGCCCAGGCATTGGGCGCTGGCACTGCGCAGCTCCGCCATTGGCTGCTGGATGGGCATCACCCCCGCCGGCGCCACTCCGGCCAGCTTCATGAGTTACGGCGTGGCGCGCAGCATGTCCAAGGACCCGACGAGTTTTGGAAAAGGCCGCATCGAGGGCGTGATCGCGCCGGAAACCGCGGCGCACGCGGCAGGCACCTCGGCGCTTTTGCCCATGCTGGCACTTGGTGTGCCGGGTTCGCCCACGGCGGCTGTCCTGCTGGGGGGCCTCATCATGTGGGGGTTGCAGCCGGGACCGATGCTGTTTGTCGAGCAAAAGGATTTCGTCTGGGGGCTCATCGCCTCGATGTATCTGGGCAATATCGTGGGGCTCATCATCGTGCTGGCCGCCGTCCCCTGGTTTGCGGCGATCCTGCGTGTGCCCTTCAGCATCATCGCCGCCGTGATCCTCATGGTCTGCGCCATTGGCGCCTATACGGTGAACAGCGCGGAGTTCGACGTGGTGCTGATGCTGATCTTTGGCGTCATCGGCTATGTCATGAAGAAACTGGACTACCCACTGGCACCGTTGATCCTGGCTTTGGTGCTGGGCGACCGCACGGAGGAAAGCTTCCGCCAGGCGCTGCTGATCAGCGAGGGTTCGCTGGCGGTGTTCTTCTCCAACTGGCTGGTTGGCGGCATCATGGTGGCGGGGCTGACCATGTTGTTTTATCCCGCGATCATCAAGCTCATGGGGGCGATGAAGCCGCGCCCCGCCTGATGGGGTATGCTCGCACGATGGACCCAATGATCCGCTGGAGCATTCGCCTCGCCCAATGGTTTCGCCACCCCCCTTCGCGGGAGATGGTGATGATCGGCGTGGTGGCGATCTCCTCGGCACTCATCATCGTAGGCGTCGAGCGCATCTGGGGCTGGCCCACATGGCTGACGATGGGCGATCAGCCACCGCGCATCATTCGGCAATGATCAAACGGGTTTGTCGTAGGTGATCCAGAAGGTGCGCTTGGCCAGGCGGTCATAAACCCCGCGGCCGCGGTAATTGTCATCCGCGGTGATCCAGCGGATTACGCTCCAGCCCCGCTCGCGGCCGATCTCAGCCAGCGACTCGATCAACGCATCGGCCACGCGCTGGCCGCGTAGTGCGGGGTCCACGAAAAGATCATCCAGGAACCCGCCGGTGCTGGCGGAAAGCGGCCGGGCGAAGGGGCGGTAATGCGCGAGGCCCACAGCGCGGCCGGTGTCATCCTCGGCCACCAGGGCCTTGGTCTCCTGCGCGGGGTCCATGATCCACGACCAGACCGTCGCGCGCATCTGGGGCGTTTGCGTCACCTTGTAGAAGGTGGCGTAGCCGGCGTAGAGCGCTTCCCAATCCGCGCGATGGCGTTCGGCGAGGGGGATGATTTTCATGCTTCGCCCCCCTCAGGGCCGTAGAAGACAACCCAGACGCCGAGATCCTCGGAGAATTCCTCGAAGCGGTGCGGCACGCCCGCCGCGACGAAGATCGCATCGCCGGGGCCGAAGGGCAGCAGGTCAGCGCCGCGCAGGAAAATGCCGCGTCCGGTGACGACCACATAGATCTCATCCTGGAAATGCGGCGTCTGGGAATCCGCGCCCTGGGGCGCATACCAGCGCAACTGCATGCTGCCCTGCGCGAAGATTTTCGCCGAGACGCGGCCGGGTTCGCAGGGGGTCGCGGCGGCTTGCGCGGCGTTGAAGACGAAGGGTGTCATGTCAGCCCCAAGACATCGTTCATGGAATAAAGCCCCGGCGCGCGGCCTTGCAGCCATTGCGCCGCGCGAACCGCGCCTGTCGCGTAGGCGCGGCGGTCGAAGCTGCGATGGGTGATGGCGATATGCTCCGAGCCGGCCGCGAAAAGCAGCGTGTGCTCGCCCACCACCTGGCCGCCACGCAGCGCGGCAAAGCCGATGGTGCCGGTGCGCCGCGCGCCGGTATGGCCGTCACGCCCGCTCTCGCGCCCTGCTTCCTCCAACGTTGTGCCACGCCCGCGCGCCACGGCGCGGCCGATGGCGATGGCCGTGCCGGAGGGCGCATCCACCTTCTGGCGATGGTGCATCTCGACGATCTCGGCATCGTAATGCGCGCCAGGCAGCGCGGCGGCGAGCTTTTCCGCCATGGCGATGACGAGGTTCACGCCGGTCGCGAAATTCGCCGCATAGACGATGGGCGCGCGCCTGGCGGCCGCGGCCACCGACGCTTCCTCATCGGCCGAAAGGCCGGAGGAGCCAAGGACGAGTCCACACCCAAGTTCGGCCGCAAGTGCAGCGTGTGCCATTGCTGAATGGGCGTGGGTAAAATCAATCACCACGTCGCTGGCCAGGAACATGGCACGCGGATCCTCGCCGCGCGTGGTGCCACCGGTGAGGGTGCATTGCGCCGCAGCCACTTCCTCGACGAGGAATTTGCCCATGCGGCCTGCCATGCCAACGATGCCGATGCGTGTCATGGGCGAAACCATGTCACGCGCAGAGGCATCGCAACAGGTCAGGCTGCGCTGAGGATCCAGAAGAACACCGCCAGAAGATAAAACGCGATGGCCGTCGCGGCCACGCGCTCGGCATGCCAGGAGAGGCGCTCGCGCAGGACTCGGGCGATCTGGGCGCGGGCGTCGGGCTGTCTCAACCGATCACGCGGCAGGCCGGCGCTTCGAAGCATGGCATAGACCTCAGTGTGGTGGATGTCCCGCCGAGGCACTCGCCAGGCGGAGAAGACCAACGCGATGGCCAAAATGGCTGCCATCTGCGCGCCCGTGCGGAAGGCCAGCATCAGGTCGAAGGAGAGGGACAGCATGACCGTGACGGCCGCGAGCGCGACAAAGGCGCAGGCGCGGCGGATGGAAAGATCAGCGAAGGCGTCCAAGCGATCCATGTCAGTTCCCCATCCGAGGCAACGTCATTCTACAGCCCTGGGTTGCCGTCAGCGCAAGCCCAAAAGGACAAGAACCAGGGCGCAGCCCAGCCACACCCACATGGCGTGCAGCATCGAGAGGCCCAGCCGTTCAGCGATACCCGCCGGCGCGGCCGAAAGCAGCAGCGTGCCCGTGGAAACGATCAGGCTCGCGCCATAAAAGATCGTCTCACGCGTGGAGGGCATCATTTCCGGCATCCACACCGGATGCAGGTGCCAAACCACTGGCAGCATGGGCGAGATGAAGCCGTTGATGAGACAGACGGCCATGATGGTGACGAAAAGACCCTGCGGCGTCATCGCTCAGCCCCCCGCCGGCATGAGGCGCGGCGCCCAACCAGCCGAGATCATGAGGATTCCCAGGACACTGCGCAGCGCGAAAAGCCAGAAGCTGGCGACCAGCGGCAGGTAAAGCGGCGCGATATAGCTCGGCACCACACGGGCGGCGGACCAGACGGCCCAGTCGCTCAATAGTCGGAAGCCGCGCCAGATGTAGTTGGGCGAATCGGGCGGAAGGAACCAGGCCATCATGAACCGCCCGATGCAGGCCCAGGCCGTCAGCGCCAGCGTATAGGTGATGAGCCAGAAGGGCAGATGCCCAAAGACGAAATGCGGCTGTTCCATGGATCCTGCTGCGGCAAAAAAAGGGCGGGCGCCTGATGCGCCCGCCCCTGATACCCCCAAACGGGAGGGTTGTTTAATCCACTGCCTCGCGGCGATCCACGAGGCGAACGCCGCCGCGCGGGATGCGGATATCTTCCACGAAGTTCTGCATCGCGACCGACGGTGCCGTGGTGATCTTCGAGACCAGGTAGATGGTCAGGAAGGACAAGGGAACGCCGAAGATGCCGCCCGAGATGTTGTTCAAGCCCCAAAGGCGCCCGACAGTACGTCCGCGCAGCACCACGCTATCCGTTGGCAGGCCGCTCCACAGGGAGCCCAGCCAGGCCAGCGAGCCGTCCTGGATCGCCGCCGCATTGGCGACAAGGCCGGCCGCATAGGCCTTCAGTTCCGCCGAGGCCAGCGGCAGGGCGGCGGTCTGGCGGGCCGCACTCAGGATGGCCTCCTTCGTGGCGAAAGTCTCCATGAAGTTCAGACCGTAGAACTCGGACCAGATCAGGTAGAAGAAGGTGACACAGTAACCAATTGCCATGCCCCAGCAGGCGGCGGCATTGGTCGTCTTCTTGTACCAGACCCCCATCACCAGTGCGGCAAACAGGCCACCAGCGGCGATGGAGAAGGCCCACGCAACGAGGAACAGGATATCCGCCCCCATCGAGCCAGCAGTCCAGGCCGCCAGCAGCGCCACGATCAGCAGCAGCACGCGCGAGATGACCAGGCGCCGTGCCGTTGGCGCGTCACGGTTGATCATCTTGTAATACACGTCATGGCTGAGCGCATTGGCGAGAGCCAGCAGCAACCCATCCGCGGTGGAGAGCGCAGCAGCCAGCCCACCGGCCGCCACAAGGCCCGCAATCACATAGGGCAACCCCGCGATTTCCGGCGTGGCAAGCACGACCACGTCAGGATGGATGCGGAAATCACCCCACTGGATGATGCCGTCGCGGTTGACGTCCACGATGTTCACCCACGGTGTTCCATAGGGTGAGATGATCTGCCAGTTCTTGATCCATTCGGGCAGGTTCGCGATCGGTTGGCCGATCACGGTCTGGTAAATCTCCAGCTTGCCGAAGGCGGCATAGGCCGGCGCCGTGAAGTACAGCAGGAAGATGAAGAACAGCGACCAGGCGACCGATGCACGGGCCTCACGCACGCTGGGCGTGGTGAAGTAGCGCATGAGCACGTGCGGCAGCGCCGCAGTGCCAACCATGAGGCAGAAGATCAGCGCAAAGAAGTTCACGGCGGCGTTCAGGCTGAACTGGCCATTGGCACCGACGAAGGGAGATGTGTGGAAGCCTGTGACGCCGGGGGGCGGCACCATGCCGGCCGCGCGGAAGCCCTCCTCCAGCACCCCGATGCGCTCCAGCGCCAGCCCGTACATGAGCTGGGGAATGGGCACGCCCGAAATCTTCACCGACATCAGGATCGCCGGGATCAGATAGGCGATGATGAGGATGATGTACTGCGCCACCTGCGTCCATGTAACGGCACGCATGCCGCCCAGCATGGAGCAGACGAGAATGCCGCCGAGACCCAGGAAGACCGCCGTGGTGAATGACACTTCGAGAAAGCGCTGCGTGATGATTCCGACACCGACGATCTGCGCGACCACATAGACAAAGGAGGCAGTGATCAGCACGATCACGCCGATGCCGCGCGCCCAATTGCCGCCAAACCGCGCACCCAGGAAGTCCGGCACGGTGTATTGGCCGAATTTGCGCAGGTAAGGCGCCAGCAGGATGGCAACGAGCATATAGCCGCCGGTCCAGCCCAGAATGAAGGCGAGCCCGCCATAGCCCGAGGCGTAGAGGCTGCCCGCCATACCAATGAAGCTCGCCGCCGACATCCAGTCGGAGCCGGTCGCCATCCCGTTGTAGATGGCCGGGACACGCCGCCCCGCCACATAGTATTCGGAAGCGACCTGCGTACGGCTGATGATGCCGATATAAGCATAGACGCCAATGGTCAGGCCGACGAAGAGGTAGCCGATGGTCCGGTCGGGCACGCCCATCTGCTCAAGGATGGCCAGGATGACGACGAAGAAGGCAAAGCCACCCGTGTAGCCGATGTAGATCTTGTTCAGATTGGCAATGAAGGGGTCTTTCGCCCCGGTGGTGTCAGCCATGTTATGCGTCCTCCTGCACGCCGAATTCCTCGTCAATTTCGTTCTGGCGCTTGGCGAACCAGAAGAGGCTGACGACGAAGATGATCAGGCTGCCTTGGGCGGCCATATAGAAGCCGAGAGGGAAGCCGAAAATTTGAATTGGGTTCAGGGTTTGCGCGAAAAAGTGAACGCCAAAGCCGGCGACGAACCAGATGGCCAGAACGATCCACATGAGATTCGATGTTTTTTTCCAGTAGGCCTTGGCGGTTTCAGGGTCCACCGCCGCCGAATTGGCGGATTCCGGTTCAGGGCCAGACTCAACTAAGGGCATTTTTTTCTCCTCCCGGTCTCACGTTTCCGACGTGATCGGACGCAATCTTCATCTAACCGAGCTTGGACGATGCGATAAGTTAACAATGATTTATATATAAATTTCTGGTCATGGCGTATCCTTTGCGCCATATCGCTCGCGCAACGGAGATCCCTTTTGGCCCTTCTTGATCTCTTTCGACGGCGTCGTAGTGCCGCCCCCGCGGAGCTGGCACGCTTCCTTCAGTCGCAGGCAGCCTATGTCGCGCAGAAGACCGTTCTGGATTATTGCCGCGTAAAGGCGGGGCGCAGCGAGAGGCAGCTGTTCTCCGATCCTGACTTTCTGGCCGCGCTGGCGCATTGCCGTTGGCAGGTCTTCTTCGCCGCGCTGAGCGATGTGACGGCGCTCATCGAGGCGCATCTTCGTCCCCATGCTCGGGGTCAGGAAGTTCTGCTTGCGCAACATCTTGTCGC
Organism: Acetobacterales bacterium; assembly: GCA_038247025.1. Lineage (GTDB taxonomy): Bacteria > Pseudomonadota > Alphaproteobacteria > Acetobacterales > Acetobacteraceae > Roseococcus. The sequence continues at coordinate 5,850 of JBBRVI010000029.1, read as the reverse complement.
ATTGCACCACACTGCTCTGGCCTATGAATCGCCTCCCGTGGAGGAATCGTCTTCGGGGGCTGACGCACGCGATGCGTTGCCCCATTACCTGGGGGTTTTACAACTCGACGCGCCGCACCCGGCTGATCGTCTGCCATTGCTGGCCGAAGCTGTGCTTTTTGCGACCATCCCCATTCATGCCGAGCAGCGCCGGGGAGAAACCATCGCCATCAAGGGCGCGTTGCGCTTTCAGATCGTCACAACGCAGCAGGAGCTGGAGCTGAAATTCGATGCCGCTACGACTGCCCGAAACATCCTGATTTCACTATAATTTGCCCGGTACGGCGGCGTTGCAGATTACGCCTGGTACAGATCCCCCTCCTGTTGAATTTGTGAAGTTGGTTTTTTGTCCGGCAGTTTGTAGCTGCCCTTCGTCACGCGCTTCTCAATAGCGGAACAAACAGCCATGGCCTTCGCCCCATCCTTGCGGCTATCGTGTTTCGCATGATGATTCTCCTTGCCGCCGCCATTCTCTGGGTTTTCGTGCATGTTGGCATTGCCGGCACGGCTGTTCGGGCAGGTCTGGCGGAACGCTTCGGCGAAGTCGGGTTCCGCATCGGCTACTCCATCGTCTCGGTGGTGAGCATCACGCTGCTGGTGATGGCCTGGCAGGCAGCTCCGGTTGTGCCGTTGTGGTTTCTCCCTGACTGGTTTCGATGGGTGACCGCCCTGCTGATGCTGCCCGCACTGCTGCTCTTTGTGGGCTCGGTGGCGACGCCAAACCCGACCGCGGTTGAAGGCAAGCTCGGCGAGTCGGGACCGCGCGGGATCCAGCGCATCACGCGCCATCCCATGCTCTGGTCCTTTGCGCTTTGGGCAGGGCTGCATCTGTTGGCGAAGGGCAACCTCGCGGGGGTGCTGTTCTTTGGGGCCTTCCTCGTCACCTCACTCGTGGGAATGCCCTCGATTGATCGGAAACTCGCGGCGCGGCAGCCCGAACTATGGGCGCGGTTAGCGCCTGGTACCTCCATCATCCCTTTCAAGGCGATCCTGGGCGGGCGCAACCAACTCGTGCTGGCGGAAATACCGATGCTGGTATGGATCATCGGCGCCGCAGGTTGGCTTGGGCTGTTGTTGGGGCATCGCTGGCTCTTTGGCTATTCCGCTCTGCCTTTCTGATCCTGACAGGTCGGGGCTTGATCCCGCGCCGTAGCACCGCCATTGCGTGACCGGATGATGGAGATGCGGACATGCAGGAAGCCCTGACTTCGGCCGACATGGGGGATGATGTTCGCGCGAAGGCCGCGCGGCTCGTCTTGACGCCGCTCTTTCAACGCGTGGTCATCTCCTTGATCGTGCTGAACGCCATCACCCTGGGGCTGGAGACGAGCGCCAGCGTGATGGCTGTAGCCGGCGATGCACTGCAGGCGCTTGATGCCATCCTGCTCTATCTCTTCTCGGCTGAGCTTCTCCTGCGCATCTACGCGTTCCGCGGGCGCTTTTTCCGCGACCCCTGGGGCATTTTCGACTTCGCGGTCGTGGCCATTGCCTGGATGCCAGCCAGCGGCCCGTTATCGGTTTTGCGGGCATTGCGCGTGCTGCGGGTGCTGCGCCTGGTCTCCGTCGTGCCCAGCTTGCGCAATGTGGTCGAGGCAATGCTGGGCGCCCTGCCCGGGATGGGAAGCATAGTGCTGCTGATGGCACTCATCTTCTACGTCTTCGCCGTGATGGCGACAAAGCTGTTCGGTGCCGAAATGGACGAGCAATTTGGTTCCCTTGGGGCAAGCCTTTTCACCTTGTTCCAGCTGATGACGCTGGATGACTGGGCCAACATCGTGAAGCCGGCGATGGAACTGCAGCCTTATGCGCTCGTCTTTTTCATGCCCTTCATTGTGGTCTCGACCTTCGTGGTGCTCAACTTGTTCATCGGCGTCATCGTCGAAAGCATCCAGACGCTGCGAGATGACCGCGGCGCGGACAAGATTGCGGCGGAGGATGCGGCAAAGAGCGCAGCCCGAGCGGATATGCGTGCGCTGATCCAGGAGGTGCGCTCCTTGCGTGGCGAAGTCGCGGCGCTGCGCGCGCAGCCTTGAGCCAAAGGCCAGGCGGCCAGGCTTCCCCAACTGGTCAATGCAGCAAGAACATTCCGTTGCTGTACTTCAGCTCCGCCGGCTTGGTCAGTGCCTCGCTCGCCACGCGCACCGAGTGCAACGGCCCTTCGATCTCGCGCCGCCAGAAATCGAGAAAGCGGGTGAGTTCCGGAAATGCCGGCGCCAGATCATGCCTCTGCCAGATGAAGCTTTGGAGAAAAGCCGGGTGATCCGGCAGGTGGTAGAGGATTTCGGCAGTGGTCAGGCGCCAATCTGGCAAGCGCACCATCGGAAACAGAGCATTTAGCATCATGCAGATCTCCTCATATCATGACCCAAGTCAGAAACATGACAGCATGGCATGCGGTTGCACCAGAAGTTTCGTTTGATTTCAAGCGTCTGGCACTCTTGCCCTGAGAGTGCTGCCATTCGCCTTGACTCCCGCTGAGCCTGCGCCTAACTCCCTGGCACTCCTCGACAGTGAGTGCCAACAGGCGTCACCCGCGAGGAGGTTCCATGACCCTGACTCCCAGGAGGAAAGAACCGCCATGAAGTTTCGTCCCTTGCACGACCGCGTTCTCGTCCGCCGCATTGCGGCTGAAGAAAAGAGCTCGGGCGGCATCATCATCCCCGACACTGCCAAGGAAAAGCCCCAGGAAGGCGAAGTCCTCGCCGTCGGCAGCGGCACCCTGAACGATAAGGGCGACCTGCGCGCGCTCGACGTGAAAGCGGGCGACCGCATCCTGTTCGGCAAGTGGTCCGGCACCGAAGTCAAGATCGACGGCGAAGAGCTGTTGATCATGAAGGAATCCGACGTGATGGGCATCGTGCAGGCCTAAGGCCGCTCGAAACACCATCGCTCAACCAAATCAAATTGAGGTGATCAAATGGCTGCCAAAGACGTAAAATTCGGCGCATCCGCGCGTGACCGCATGCTGCGTGGCGTGGACATCCTGGCCGACGCCGTAAAGGTGACGCTGGGCCCCAAGGGCCGCAATGTGGTCCTCGACAAGTCCTTCGGTGCTCCCCGCATCACCAAGGACGGCGTGACTGTCGCCAAGGAAATCGAGCTCGCCGACAAGTTCGAGAACATGGGCGCCCAGCTGGTGCGCGAAGTGGCCTCGAAGACCAACGACACGGCCGGTGACGGCACGACCACCGCAACGGTGCTGGCCCAGGCCATCATCCGCGAGGGTTCGAAGGCAGTGGCCGCCGGTATGAACCCGATGGACCTCAAGCGCGGCATCGACAAGGCCGTGGCCCAGGTCGTCGCCGAACTCGAGAGCAAGACCAAGAAGATCTCCACCTCCGCCGAAGTGGCGCAGGTCGGCTCGATTTCCGCCAATGGCGAGACCGAGATCGGCGAGATGATCGCTTCCGCCATGGAGCGCGTCGGCAATGAGGGCGTGATCACGGTTGAGGAAGCCAAGAGCATCCAGACCGAGCTCGACGTCGTCGAGGGCATGCAGTTCGACCGTGGCTATGTCTCCCCGTATTTCATCACGAATGCGGAGAAGATGGTCGCCGAGCTGGATCAGCCCTACGTCCTGATCTTCGAGAAGAAGCTTTCCCAGCTCCAGCCGATGCTGCCGCTGCTCGAAGCCGTGGTGCAGAGCGGCCGTCCGCTCGTCATCATCGCCGAGGACGTGGAAGGCGAGGCTCTGGCCACGCTCGTGGTCAACAAGCTGCGCGGCGGCCTGAAGATTGCGGCCGTAAAGGCTCCTGGCTTTGGTGATCGTCGCAAGGCGATGCTCGAAGACATCGCGATCCTGACCGGTGGCCAGCTGATCAGCGAAGATCTCGGCATCAAGCTCGAGACCGTCACGCTTGCGATGCTGGGCAAGGCCAAGACCATCCGCATCGAGAAGGAAAACACCACCATCGTCGATGGCGCTGGTGAGAAGACCGAGATCCAGGGCCGTTGCGAGCAGATCAAGGCGCAGATCGAGGAGACCACCTCGGACTACGACCGTGAGAAGCTGCAGGAGCGTCTGGCGAAGCTCGCCGGTGGCGTGGCCGTCATCCGCGTCGGTGGCAGCACCGAAGTGGAAGTGAAGGAGCGCAAGGATCGCGTGGACGACGCGCTGCACGCGACGCGTGCGGCCGTTCAGGAAGGCATCGTTCCCGGTGGTGGCACGGCTTTGCTGCGCGCCAGCACGAACCTCACCGGGCTGAAGGGCCTGAATGCGGACGAGCAGGTCGGCATCGAGATCATCCGCAAGGCGATCCAGGCGCCGCTGAAGCAGATCGCGCAGAACGCCGGCAAGGACGGCGCCGTGGTTGCAAGCGAAGTGCTCCGCAATGACGAGTGGACCTTCGGCTACGACGCCCAGCTCGACGAGTACAAGGACCTGGTGGCCGCTGGCATCATCGACCCGACCAAGGTCGTGCGCACGGCGCTGCAGGATGCAGCTTCGGTCGCTTCGCTGATGATCACCACGGAAGCGATGGTCGCTGAGCGTCCGGCGAAGGCCTCAGCCCCGCAGGGCGGCGGCGGCGGAATGGGCGGCATGGGCGACATGGACTTCTAAGTCCAAACCCGCCCGACGGACAGCGCGCCTTGAAACGCGGCGGTTCATCGGGCGGGACTCTACCTTGGTTCATCGGCCGCGCGGCGTGCTGCGCGCCGGTGAAACTTGCTGTCGCAGGGTGCTCAATTGGACACTGCCCAGCCATCATGATTTGTACGGTAAGGTGAGTGGCATTGCGCCCTATTCCGCCGTGTGGATAACTTGGGGCGCCATTTCGCCGAGGTTGCCATGAAGCTGATTGATTTGAGCCGCGAGCTCCACCACAAAGCTCAGCGCCTGCCCAACCATCCCACCATCGAAATTTATCCCTTCAGCACGCACACCGAGAAGCGTGTGGTGGATGGCTACGAATTTTCGTCCGCCACCACCGTCCTGCATATGGGGGACCATGGCGGCACCCATGTGGACGCGCCCATCCATTTCGACGCGACGCCCGGGGCGCAGACTGTGGACGAGATGCCGCTGGAGACCTTCTTCACTGAAGCGCTGTGCCTCGATCTCACGCATGTCCCTGACCGGACCGACATCACCATCGCGCATCTGGAAGCGGCGGAGGCGGTCTCGGGGGTAGGCATCCAGCCCAGGGACACGGTGCTGCTCTATACGGGCTTTTATGAACGCGCCCAGGGGACTGAGGGCTACATCACCGACTTTCCAGGCCTCACAAAGGAAAGCGCGATGTGGCTTGGCGAAAAGGGCATCACTGCGTTCACCGTCGAATCGGTGAGCCCCGGCCGCCCAGGTCGCAACAATTTCGAGGTCCATCATGTCTGCCGCGACATGGGATTCACGCATTACGAGGGCGTCGTGAACCTGGACAAGGTGGTGGGCCGGGGACGTTTTCGTTTCATCGGCTTTCCGCTGAAGATCCGCGGAGGAACCGGCAGCCCCGTGCGCGCGGTGGCGATGCTCGACGATTGACGGAGGGGCGGCCTCAGCCGGAATGGCGCGCCCCGCCCCGCCCCCTCTCCAGCCCATAGAGCCCGAGCACCAGGAACACGCCGCCAATCGCCGCCGCCAACGCGGCAAAGCCTGGGGCCACGCGGCCAGGGGCGAGCCCGTCGGTCAACATCACGCCGACCACGCCCAGAACAAGCACGAGGCCAAAAAGGACAAAGCTGAAGGCGAGACGCTGCATGGCGATGATCTCCTGAGAGCGTTTGTCCTTCAGCGTTTGGGCGCCAAGAGGGACAAACGAGGGCATTTTCGTGGCAACCTTTATGCCGGACTGCCCTACGCAGGCATCGAGG
>JBBRVI010000028.1:0-19679 GCA_038247025.1 Acetobacterales bacterium | reverse complement strand
GATCCAGCGCGTGCTGGAAGTGGAGGGCAAGCTGACCTTGCTTGACCAGAGCCGCGTGATCCGCCCGCACCCGATGTTCCGCCTATTTGCCACGGCGAATACAGTGGGCCTGGGTGACACGACTGGGCTGTATCATGGCACGCAGCAGATCAACCTGGGCCAGATGGACCGCTGGAACATTGTCGCCACGCTCAACTACCTGCCGCATGCGCAGGAGACCGAAATCGTCATGGCGAAGATCGGCTCGACCGATGCAAAGATGAAGAAGCAGGTCGAGGCCATGGTGGCGCTGGCGGACCTGACGCGGGCGGGCTTCATCGCGGGCGATATCAGCACTGTCATGTCGCCGCGTACCGTGATTACCTGGGCGGACAATACGCGCATCTTCGGTGATATCGGCTTCGCCTTCCGGCTGACTTTCCTCAATAAGTGCGACGAGGCCGAGCGTTCCACGGTGGCTGAATATTACCAGCGCTGCTTCAACGCCGAGATTTCGACGGGGCTCTACAAGAAGGCGGGTTGATGTGAGCAAGCAGGACCTCACCCGCCAGGAAGAGTTCAAGCGCGCGACAGCCGGCGTGGTGCGCGCCATTGCGCAGCAGGCTGAAGTGCAGGTCGCCTTTCAGCCCGGCCCCGCCGGCGTCTCGGGCAAGCGGGCGCGCCTGCCACTCCCCACGCGCAGCCTGCCGCCCGCCGAAATGGCCAAGCTGCGCGGTGCCGCCGATGCCGTGGCGCTCAAGATGCGCCATCATGATGAGGCGACCCACTCGGCCCGCGCCCCCTCGCGCAAGGAGGCGCGGGAGGTGTTCGACGCACTGGAAGATGTGCGCGTCCAGACGGTTGGCAGTCGCCACATGTCCGGCGTGGCCGCCAATCTGCGCGCCCGCCTCTCGGAGGAATGCGAGGCCGAGGGTTATGACCGGATGACGCGAAAGGACCAGCTTCCGCTCCATTCCGCCCTCGCCCTGATGGCCCGTGAACGTATTTCCGGTGAGGCTTCACCCGCCGCCGCCACGCGTATCCTGGAAATGTGGCGCGGCAGCCTGGACGAGAAGGCCGCGGCCGCAATGGAGGAGATGGTTTCCTCCACCGACAACCAGGAATCCTTCGCCCGCGCCGCCCGCAAGCTGCTCACCGCCCTCGACCTCGCCGAGGCCGAGATGGAGAGCGAATCCAACGAGGATGAGGAAGGCGACGAAGGCGGCGACCAATCCTCCCAGCAGGACCAGGCCAGCGCCGGCGAAGCGCAAAGCCAGGAGCAGGAATCCATGCAGGGCGCCGAGCCCGAAAGCATGGAAGGTGAAGCCGCCGACGAAGAAGCCCAGGACAGCGAAGAAGAGGGTGCGGCGGCCGAGGGCGACGAGAAGCCTGGCGGCCCCCAGGCCCGCAAGGAAGTCCCGAAAACCGACGACACCACCCGCTACCGTGCCTTCAACACCAATTTCGATGAGGTTGTGGAGGCCGATGACCTGTGCGATGCCGACGAACTCACCCGCCTGCGCCAGCAGCTCGACCAGCAGCTGCAGCATTTGCAGGGCGTGGTCTCCAAGCTGGCCAACCGGCTCCAGCGGCGGTTGATGGCGCAGCAGCAGCGCGCCTGGGATTTCGATCTGGAGGAGGGCATCCTTGACGTGGCGCGCCTCGCCCGCGTCGTGGCCAACCCCACCCTCTCGCTCTCCTATAAGCGCGAGCGCGAGGCGGATTTCCGCGACACCGTGGTCTCCCTGCTGATTGACAATTCCGGCTCCATGCGCGGGCGGCCGATCACGGTGGCCGCCATGTGCGCCGATATCCTGGCCCGCACGCTGGAGCGCTGCGGCGTGAAGGTGGAAATCCTCGGCTTCACCACCCGCGCTTGGAAGGGCGGTCAATCTCGCGAGCGCTGGGTGCAGGAGGGCAAGCCGCGCAATCCCGGTCGCCTGAATGACCTTCGCCACATCATCTACAAGGCCGCGGACGCGCCTTGGCGCCGCTCCCGCCGTGCCATCGGGCTGATGCTGCGCGAGGGCCTGCTCAAGGAAAACATTGATGGCGAGGCGCTGAACTGGGCCTATCGCCGCATCCTAGCCCGCACGGAGCATCGCCGCATCCTGATGGTCATCAGCGATGGTGCGCCGGTGGATGACAGCACACTCTCGGTCAATCCCGGCAATTACCTGGAGCGCCACCTGCGCGAGGTCATCAAGGAAATCGAGGGCCGCAGCGCGGTGGAGCTTATCGCCATCGGCATCGGACATGACGTGACGCGATATTATCGCCGCGCCGTGACCATCGTGGATGCCGAAGAATTAGGCGGCACGATGATGAAAAAGCTTGCCGAATTGTTCGACGAGGATGCGGCGGAGGCATGGCAGCGCGCCGCGGCCGAGCGCGCGCCGCTGATTGCGTAAGCCGGGGCGCCGCGCCCTCCTTGCAGGTCTTGCACTTCTGCCCGGCTGCTCGGCCGTCGGCATCAGTCCGGCACGCGCTTTTCTGGAACCACTCGGCAACCTTAAACTCGACACTGCTGCCTGGGGCTTTGGCGGCTTTTCCGGGCTGCACCTAGCACCCGACCTCACCCTCACCGCCGTCAGTGACCTGGCCCGCTGGTGGCGCGCCCCGCTGATCCTGCGCGAGGGCCGTCTTGTGGGCATTGGCGAGGTGCGGCACGGCCCGCTGCGGGATTCGGCCGGGGCGCCGCTGCGCCGGGGCGCACCGGGCGATGCCGAAAGCCTCACGCGGCTGCCCAACGGCGAATGGATTGTAGGTTTCGAGCGCCAGCACCGCATCCTGCGTTATCCCGATCTCGCAGGGCGCGGCCTGCCCTTCGACGCACCACCAGGACTGGAAGCCTCGCCGGGCAATGGCGGGCTGGAGGGCCTGACCCTTCTGGCCGATGGCCGCCTGCTTGCCCTCGCGGAACAGCTCCCCGGCCCGGCCGGACCCGAAAGCCGCGCCGCCTGGCTCGGCACGATCCTGGGCCCCCGCGTGCTCTGGCAGCCGACGAGCCACGTCCCCGCCACTGGTCTGGAGCCGACCGATGCGGCGGCGCTGCCCGATGGCGGGGCGCTCGTTCTGGAGCGGCGCTTCAGCTGGGTGGGCGGGTTCACCGCTCGCTTGGCCCGCATCGCTCCCGAAGTTCTGCGAGGGGCGGGGCCACTTACCGCCGAAACCTGGCTGGAACTGCCCCCCGACGCCCCAGCCGAAAACTGGGAGGGTGTGGCTGTGGCGCGGCAAGGTGGCCGTACGCTGCTGGCGTTGATCTCCGATGACAACAACAGCCCGTTCCAGGAAAGCCTGCTGCTGCTTTATGCGATCCGCCCGGATACCGCATAACGCCATCTGGGGCATCACGCGGCCAGCAGGCGGCCGGGATTAAGTTCCATCAACAGCGGCCGCACCCAGCGGGAGAAGCGGGCCGCCTCCTGATCGTGCAGATAGCCGCTGAGGCAGAACGACGTGCAGCCGATGTCAATGAACTCCTGCAACATTGCCGCGCATTGCTGCGGATTGCCCACCACCATGATGCCCGCACCGGCGCGCACCTTGGACAGCCCGGTCCAGAGGTTAGGCCGGATCAGTTCGCCATGGGTGGCAGCGAGCTCCTGGACGCGGAGATTTGCGGCACTCCCAGCGATGCGTTCCTGCAACCGCTGCGTATGTTCCGCCGTGCTGCCGCGCAGCATTTGGCGCGCATCGTGCCAGGCTTCCGCCTCGGTCTCGCGGCACAAGATCTGCAGGCGCATGCCTAATTGCAGATGGTCCTCGCGGCCATGCACGGCCGCCATGGCACGGATTTCGGCCATATTGGCGGCGATGCGCTCGGGCGTGTCGCCCCAAAAGAGATGTACGTCGGAATGCCGTGCCGAGACCTCCCAGGCCTCTCGCGACCCGCCGCCCAGGTAGAAGCGCGGCCCGCCGGGGCGCGTCGGGCGGGGATGCACCTGTGCGCCTTTGAAGGTGGTGAAGCGCCCCTCGAAATCTATCGGCCCTTCGGCGCTCCACAGCGCCTTCATCACGCGCACATCCTCCTCCATCTGGGCGTAGCGTTCCTCCTTGGCCGTGAGGATGCCATCAGCGCGCATCTCCGCCTCGTGCTGGCCGGCGATGAGGTTGACCGCCACGCGCCCGCCGGAGAGCTGGTCGAATGTGGTGATCATCTTGGCCATCATCACGGGCGTAATGTAGCCGGGCTTGGCTGCGACAAGGGCGCGGATGGTCTTGCTGCGGGCGACGACCATGGCACTTGTGATCCACGCCTCCCAGCAGACCGAGGTCACGGGGATGAGGAAGTATTCGAAGCCCGCTGCCTCCGCCGCGGAGATGATGCGGTCGAACAATTCCATGGAGGGCGGCACGGCGCAGTCAGGATCGGCGTAGCAGGTGGTGTCGCCATTGCTGGGCAGATACCAGCCGAATTCTAGGCGCTGCATGTGCGCGGTCTCCTGGTGGTTTGGAACGCCATTGAAGCGCCGAGCTTGGCAGCCGGCAAGCGATTGGGCAGACGCGGCAGATCACCCCAGTGAAGTCCCGCGCATCGTGCATTCAATAGGATTTGGGCTGCCCCAGCACGCGCTCAGCGATGAAGCTCAGGATCAGTTCGCGCGAGACGGGAGCGATGCGGGGGATCAGGCTTTCGCGCAGATAGCGCTCCACATGGTATTCCTGCGCGTAGCCCATGCCGCCAAGCGTCATGACCGCCGTTTCTGCGGCCCGGAAGCCCGCCTCGCCGGCGAGGTACTTGGCGGCATTGGCCTCTGCGGCGCAGTCCTGGCCGGTATCGTAAAGCGTGGCCGCCTTCATCACCATCAGATCGGCGGCTTCGAGCTGCGCCCAGCAATGCGCCAGCGGATGCTGGATCGCCTGATTCTGGCCGATGGCGCGGCCGAAGACGCGCCGCTCCTTCGCGTAATTTGAGGCGCGGCGCAGCGCAGCACGGCCGATGCCCACCGCTTCGGCGGCGATGAGGATGCGCTCTGGATTCATCCCGTGCAGAATCGCCTGGAAGCCCTGCCCTTCCTCGCCGATACGGTCCTCCACGGGAATTTCGAAGCCGTCGAAGAACACCATGTTCGAATCCACGGCATGGCGGCCCATCTTTTCGATCAGCCGGACCTCCACGCGCGAACGGTCAATCTCGGTGTAGAAAAGCGTCAAGCCCTCGGTCTTGCGCCGCACCTGATCGAGCGGCGTGGTGCGTGCCAGAAGCAGCATCTTGTTGGCCACCTGCGCGGTGGAGATCCACATTTTCTGCCCATGGATCACATACCGCTCGCCCACGCGTTCGGCGCGGGTTTTCAGCTGCGTGGTGTTGAGTCCAACATCGGGTTCGGTGACCGCAAAGCAGGGCTTGTCCAGCCCCGCGATCAGCGGGGTAAGGAAGCGCGCCTTCTGCTCGGCATTGCCGAAGATCACCACGGGATTTAGGCCGAAGATGTTCATATGAATGGCGGAGGCGCCACTCATGCAGGCGCCAGAGGCTGCAATGGCCTCCATCATGATGGCCGCTTCGAGGATGCCCAAGCCGCCGCCGCCATACGCCTCCGGCATGGCGATGCCGAGCCAGCCGCCCTTGGCCATCGCGCTGTGGAAGTCATGCGGGAAGACAGCGTCACGGTCCCGCGCCAGCCAGTAGTCATCGTCAAAATCGGCGCAAAGGCGGCCCACCTGGTCGCGAATGGCAGCCTGCTCCGCACTCAAAGTGAAATCCATACTGCGCCGTCCCTCAAAATTGAGGGAAGGGTGCGGCGGCGGCCAAGGTGCGTCAATTGAAGCGTTTACGGGGTTGTTGCGTATTTTTTATCAGGATGGTGGGCGCGACAGGGATTGAACCTGTGGCCCCTGCCGTGTGAAGGCAGTGCTCTACCGCTGAGCTACGCGCCCATCCGCTGTCCGAGCGTTTGCGCAAGGATGGCGCTTCTGTCAAGCCGGTTGCGCAACCCGCGAACCACTCCCACATACACCATATGTTAAGGTTGCTTACCATTGCCCTGCTAACTCTCGCGGCGCCCGCCTCGGCGGAGCGGTGGCGCGCAACCTATGCCATCACTGCCGCCGGCATCACGGTGATGGACGCGGAAGTCATTTTCACGCTCGGATCGGGGGGGAATGCTGGGGCTTCGCAGGCTTACAGTATTGAGACCCGTGTGCGCAGCCGTGGCGTGGCGACCATGCTGTTCCGCGGCGCGGGCCACACCCGGGCTGAAGGCGTCTGGCAAGGTGCCACGCTCCGCCCGACAATTTATCATAGTACCGGAAACTGGAACGGCACGCCGCGTCTCACCCGCTTGGAATACGCCGACGGGGCCCTGCGCGTCGCCACCCTGGAACCTGCAGAGGATATGGAGCGGACCCCTGTGTCGGTTGAGGAGAGGCGGGCAGCCATCGACTCCCTTTCGGCCATGGTTCAGCTTACTGACAATGTGCGTCGGACGGCGCGGTGTGACACCCAGGCGCGCACCTTCGATGGCCGCCGCCTCGTGCAGTTCGACGTGACAACGGATCCCGTGCTGCGTGTTGCGGATCGTGGACTGCTGCGTTGCGTGGTGGAAAGCCGTGCGCTGGGTGGCTTTCCGACAGATCGCCCGATAGAGGAGGTCACTCGGCCAGTGCGCAGCGTGGTGATTTTCGGCGTACCGCAAGCCGGCGCGCCGGCCATTCCCGTGCAGGTTGAGATCGCCAGCCGCTGGTGGGGGACCATCCGCGCCAGTTTGAACGAGATCAGTTCAGCCAATTAATTTGGGAATATTTGCGGGTTCCGCAGCTGTCAGGTCAGCCCCCGCGCCATTTCCGTAGCCCCAGGCGGCGAACACGCTCCGGACCCCCGCACCGCGTGCAGCAAGAATATCGTTCTGGTGGTCACCTATCATCACCGAGTTCTCCGCCGCCACGGCCAACCGTTTCAGAACCCCTTCCACATGGCCTGGATCGGGCTTCTTCACAGCCAGGCTGTCGCCGCCCAGGACCAGCTGGAAATAGCGCGCGAGGTCCAGCTCCCCAAGCAGAGCCGTCGTCGCCGCGATAGGCTTGTTGGTGCAGATGGCCAATTGCCAGCCACGCGCTGCGAGTGTCTCCAACGCGGCAACCATCCCCGGATAGGGGCGCGTCAGAACTGCGCTATTGGCCTCCAGATCGGCCAGGAACGCTGGAATCAACGCCTCATTCAGGGCCGAGCCGCGGGAGGCGAAGGCCTTCGCCAAAAGCGCGCGAGCGCCATCGCCTATCATGGCGGTGACGTCGGGAAGGGCGAAGGGCGCAAGGCGCTCTGACGCCATCAGGCGATTGAGCGCGGCGCGCAGGTCGGGGGCGCTGTCCACCAGCGTGCCGTCAAGGTCAAAGATGGCAAGAGGCATGGGCGGAATTAGCGCGTCGGGAGAGGTGCTGCAACTGACCCGAGCCGCGCAGGGCTTGCGTCCTGGCGTCTGCTGAGGCCAGCTTGGCATATGCGCGCAGCCATCATTCTCGCAGCGGGTCAGGGCACCCGCATGCAATCCGTTCTGCCCAAGGTGATGCACCGCATCGCGGGCCGGCCGATGATCCAGCATCTCATCGCCGCCTGTGAGGAGGTATTCGAGCGGATCATCATTGTGGCTGGTCCCGCAATGCCCGAATTACAGAAGGCCGTGCTTCCCCACGCCAGCGTGGTGCAGGCCGAGCGCCTGGGCACTGGCCACGCCGCTCGCATGGCCGCGCCTTTGCTTGAAGGTTTCGCGGGCGATGTGGCGGTGCTCTACGGCGACAATCCGCTGATTTCCAGAGCCACGCTGGAGCGTCTGGTCGCTATCCGCGCCGAGGCTGACCTTGGGATGCTCGCGATGCGCCCCGCCGACCCCGCCAGATATGGCCGGGTGGTGCAGGACGCCGCAGGCGACGTGGAGCGGATTGTGGAATGGGCCGACGCGAGCGAGGTGGAGCGCGCCATCGGCTTGTGCAATGCCGGTGTGGTCTGCGCCGCCTGGCCGGACCTGTCGCGCTGGCTGGCGGCGCTGAAGAATCACAACCGGCAGGGTGAGTTCTACCTGACGGATGTGGTGGGCGCCGCCCGCGCGGAAGGGCGCCGCAACCGTGCCGTGGAGGCGCCCGAGGCGGAGCTGCGCGGCATCAACAGCCGCGTGGAACTCGCCGCCGCCGAGGCCGAAATCCAGTCGCAGCTGCGCCTCTCCGCCATGGTGAACGGCGCCACGCTCACGCTGCCGGAAACAGTGTGCTTCGCATGGGATACGCGTCTGGGCCGTGATGTGGTGGTGGAGCCGCATGTGGTCTTCGCCCCTGGCGTCACGGTGGAAGAAGGGGCGACGATCCGTGCCTTTTCACATCTGGAGCAATGCGTTGTCCGGTCGGGCGCGATCATCGGCCCCTATGCGCGGCTCCGGCCGGGCACGGAGGTAGGGCCGCGCGCGCATGTGGGCAATTTCGTCGAGCTGAAGGCGGCGACGCTGGGCGAAGGTGCGAAGGCCAACCATTTGAGTTACCTCGGCGATGTGACCATCGGCGCGGGGGCCAATATTGGTGCAGGCACCATCACCTGCAATTATGATGGCGTGGACAAGCATCGCACGGTGATCGGCGCGGGCGCCTTCATCGGCAGCGACACGGCGCTGGTGGCTCCGGTCCGCGTGGGTGAACGCGCGCTGGTAGCGGCGGGCAGCGTCATTACCGAAGATGTACCTGACGACGCCCTGGCCATCGCCCGCGGCCGCCAGGTGAACAAGGCCGGGCGGGGCTTCAGCGGTAGGTGAGCCGAAGGCGGCTCAGTGCCGCCAGACCACGCTCGCCGGCGGCTCCTGGGTCGGGTCAGCCTCGATCATATCGCCGTTCATCACCGACTTGCCGGTGAAGGCGAGGATGAAACCCCAGTGAGAGACGACCAGTGTATGCGCCCAGTCTTCCAATGCGGCGATCTCCGCCCGGAACAGGGCGGCACGGGCGATCACCTGGTGCTCCGGCTCCTCGATGGCGGGCCACCAGACATCCTCAATCTCAGGGAACCCGATGTCTGGCCAAGTCGCGCGCAGACGAGTGACGGGCGAGCCGATGTCGCAGGCAAAGGCGTAGCGCTCGCGCACGGTGGTGGTGACCGTGAGAGGCAGGCCCAAGGCGCGGGCCACGGGAGTGGCTGTTTCCAGGGCGCGGGTATAGGGCGAGACTATGATTCTCCGGATGTCCCGCGAAGACAGGATTTGAGCCGCCGCGGCCGCCTGTTCGTGCCCAAGCGGCGTAAGCTTTGGATCTATAATCCCCGGATCGCGGCGCGTGGCCGTGAAATGGAGGTTGAATTCACTTTGGCCATGGCGCAAGAAGATCATGCATCTGGGCGTAGCGTGAGGCGTCGGGCGCGGCAAGCGCGGATTCTCGATAGAGGTTTCTCGTGCCCTAGCCGTTGCGGTCCGTCCATCTCGTGCCTAAATATGCCGACCACTGGAGGTCCAAATGCAGGGCGGTTTTCCGATTGATCTGATCTTGTTTGCCATGGTCGCGGCCTTTCTGGTCCTGCGTCTGCGCAGCGTTCTGGGCAAGCGGCAGGGTTTCGAACGCCCGCCCCAAACCCCTGGCATGCCGGAAGCGCGAGCCTCGCGTGCCGAAGGTGTGGCTGAAGAGATCGTGCCCGCCCGCGCCGGCAGCGGCGCCAAGCGCAGCTTGCCAACCATGCAAAGCCCGGTGGGCCAGGCCGTTTCGCGCATCGTGGCAGCCGATCCCAGCTTTGACCCCCAATCCTTCCTCGATGGTGCCGAAGGCGCCTTCCGGATGATCGTCGGTGCATTTGCACAGGGTGACCGGCAGACACTGCGCGCTTTGCTCTCGGACGAGACCTATTCAGGCTTCGAGCAGGCCGTGGCAGGGCGAGAGACGGAAAGCGAAACTCAGCGCACCGAAATCCGCTCCATGCATGAACTGGTCCTGGAGGGTGCGGAGCTTCGCGGCTCCATGGCGGACGTCATCGTGCGCTTTGTTTCCGATCAGTTGAACATGACAACGGGCCGTGGCGGAGAGATTGTGGCCGGCTCGGACGCCATTACCGAGGTGATTGACATCTGGACCTTCCAGCGCGACCTGAGCGCCAAGGACCCGACCTGGAAGTTGACGGGGACGCGGAGCGGCTGACCGTTTGCCATCCACTGGGCTCCAACCAGGAGTTCCTGATGTCCAGGTTACCAACCGTCTGGCCGGTACAGTTTTGATTGACAAACCGTCCAGCCGGTATAGTCTCATCGCATGCCCGATATAACGCCTACTGTTGACGTCAGCACCCGCATCCTCGATGCCGCAGAGCGCATCGTTCAGGCCAAAGGCGTTCCCGCCCTGACCCTGGAAGCGGCCGCACGCGAGGCGGGGGTGTCCAAGGGCGGGCTCCTGTATCATTTCGCCTCCAAAGAGGCACTGCTGATGGGTCTGCTCGGGCGCCTCGCGGACTTCATCTCACTCGACTTCGATGCCGTCTTGGAAGCTCAGCCCCCCGGCCCCGCTCGGGCCACCCAAGCGGTGATCGCCTGGGCGTTCGACCACCCCGACGCAGTTTGCGAGCAGCATCAGAGAGCGGCGGCGGTGTTCCTGGCTGCCTTTCACCACGACCCGGCGATGTTGGACCCCATCCGCGCAGTGTTCGCACGTATCCGGGACCGGCTGCGGGAAGACGCATTGCCCTCCGGCGTGGCGCTTGCCGTGATGGCGGCTTGCGACGGGCTTTTCATGGCCGAATTGTTCGACATGTATCCGCAAACACCAGAGGACCGGCTGGTCATCCGGTCAGCGCTGGAGGCCCTTTTGTCAGGGGCGGTCGAATGATCCGGAAGTTGGTGGCCGTGGCTATCCTTGCCACCGCCGGCGCCGGTGGATGGTATTACTTGAACCAGCCTCCGCCGCCTGCCGCGCCCGTCGCGGCTGTGCCGTCCGTGCCGGTCGGTGTCGGCGCGCTTGGACGCGTCGAACCCGCCTCGCGCATCCGTAAACTCAACCAGCCTGGCGGCCTTGCTGTGACCCGGCTGGAGCGGCTTTTGGTCCGCGAGGGTGAGGAGGTACGCGACGGCCAGTTGCTCGCGGAATTCGCCGATGCGCACATGAAGGACGCTGCCGCCACCCAGGCCGAGGCCAGCGTTGCCGAATTGCGCGCCGCGCTGGCCCGCGTGCGCGAAGCGGGCCGCCCAAGTGAAGTCGCGGCACAGCGCGCGCGCATCGCCGCGCTCACCGTGGGGGAGGAGATCGCCCGGCGCGACGCGAGCCGCACCGACCGCTTGGTGCCCTCGGGCGCGGGTTCTGAAGCAGTCGCTGAACGCAACCGCTACCTGGTGCTGCGCCTCTCGGCCGAGCGTGCGCAGGCCGAGGCCGACCTCATTACCCTCTCCACCGCGCGCGGCCAGGATGTGACCCTGGCCGAAGCGCGCGTCGCCGCTGCTTCCGCCGCTTGGGACAAGGCGCGGGCCGATGCTGAACTGGCCCGCGTGCGCGCGCCCATCGCCGGCACCATCCTGCGCATTTTTGCCCGCCCGGGGGACCAGGTGGGCAGCGACGGGCTGATGGAATTGGCCGATCTCTCGCGCATGGATGTCGTGGCCGATGTCTTTGAGACCGATCTCGGCCGCCTCGCCCTAGGGGCCATCGCGGACATCACCATCCCCGGCGAGCGAACCCGTGCAACCGCGACGCTGCGCGAGATCGGATGGCAGGTGCGGCGCACCACCCAGGCCGGCACCGACCCTGTGGCCGCGGTGGACGGCCGCACCGTGGAAGTACGCCTCACACTCTCTGATGAAGGGGCCGCCCTGCTGCGGCGGCGAACGGGGATGCAGGTGCAGGTGGCCATACGACCGCACGCCGCGCCGATTGCCGCACGATGAACCAGATCGCCCCCACCGATAAACTTCTGCCCTGGGCGCCGGAGCGCACGGGCGAAGCTTTGCCGCTGCCTCCCGCTGTCAAACCCGCGCCTGGGTTGGCGGATTTCTTTTTCCTGCCGCTTCGCCTCGCCTGGCGGCAGTTGCGTGCCGAAAAGTCACGGCTTTTCGCTGCCATGGCAGGTGTCATGTTCGCTTGCGTGCTGGTCTTCATGCAGTTGGGCTTTCGCGGAGCGCTGTTCGACAGTGCCACCAACATGCTGGGCGCGATGCGCGCCGACCTTTTCCTCATGCATCCCATGACAGATGCAAGCTTTCGACCCGAGCCATTGCCCCGCGCCCGCGCCTTCCAGACACTGGCCGACCCCGATGTGGCCGTCGCCGTCCCGATCTACTTGGCCCAGACCGGCTGGCGCAACCCTGAGACGGGCCGGCGCCGGGCCGTTCAGCTCATCGGACTGGATGCCGAAGCGGGGGCGGTCGGCTTCACCGGCCTTGCCCCCCTGGTGGAGGCGCTGAAGCAGCCGGACGCGATCGCCTTTGATGTCCGCTCACGCCCGGAGTTCGGGCCGATCGGGCAACTTTTCGCGGAGCGCGGTCCCTTCGATGTGCAGTTGGGCAACCGGCAGATGCGGCTGGTCGGCCTCGTCGAAATCGGCCCCAGTTTCGGCGCCGATGGCAATGTGGTCATGAGCGAGACGAATTTCCGGCGCGTCCTCGAACGCCGGGTTTCCAATACCGATCTCGTGGCGCTCAAGCTGCGCGAAGGCGCCGATGTGATGGCCGTGCAGACCCGCCTTCGCGCGCTTCTGCCCGATGATGTGGTCGTGATGACCCATGCTGAACTCGTCGCGCATGAACGCAGTTATTGGGAAAACGGCACGCCCATCGGCTTCATCTTTGTCTTTGGCAGCCTGATGGGCCTGGTGGTCGGGATGGTGATTGTCTATCAGATACTCTTCTCTGATATCGCAAGCCATCTCTCCGAATACGCGACGCTCAAAGCCATGGGCTATTCCAACGGCTACCTCTCGCGCGTGGTGATGAGCGAGGCCTTCATCCTGGCAGTGATCGGCTTCATCCCCGGGCTCGTTCTGTCCACTTGGCTCTACAATTGGGTGGGTGCTGCGACCTTCCTGCCGCTGTCCATGTATCCGGAGCGGGGCCTGACCGTCTTTGCGATGATTTTTATCATGTGCACGCTCGCGGGCCTGCTCGCCATGCGCAAACTGCGGGACGCTAATCCGGCGGATATGTTTTGAACATCCCCACGAACCCGCTTCGCGCCTCCGCGGGGACCCCGGTTTCGCAGTGCTTTTGCGTGCTCCGGCAGGGCGCGGCGCAGTGGGCCTGGAGGGCTTCTGGTTATGAACCCGGTTGAGCTGCGGGGAATTACCTTTGCCTATGGAGAGGGCGAACTGCGCCGGGCTGTGCTGCGCGAGGTGGATATCTCCATCGCGCCAGGCGAAATTGTGCTGCTGACCGGCCCTTCCGGCTCGGGAAAGACGACGCTGCTGACGCTCATTGGCGCATTGCGCGCCATGCAGGAGGGGTCTGTGCGTGTGCTGGGGCAGGAGTTGGCAGGCGCCAACGAATCGGCGCGTGTCTTGCTGCGTCGGCGGATCGGCTTCATCTTCCAGAACCATAACCTTTTGGGCTTCCTCACAGCGCGGCAAAATGTGGCCATGTCCATGGAGCTTGACGGCAGCCGCAGCGAGGCGGAACGCCTGACCCGCGCGGGCGAAATGCTCAAGGCTGTGGGCCTGGCCGACCACATGGAAAAGCGCCCTTCGCAGCTTTCCGGCGGTCAACGGCAGCGCGTGGCCGTGGCCCGTGCACTGGCCGGCGAACCGGGCCTTATCCTTGCCGACGAGCCCACGGCAGCACTGGACAAGGCCAGCGGGCTGGAGGTGGTGAAACTATTGCGCGAACTGGCCAAAACGCGCGGCGTGCCCATTCTGCTGGTGACCCATGATCCCCGCATCCTGGAAATCGCCGATCGCGTGGTGGCGATGGAAGATGGCCGTATCGTGGCGCCGGTGGCTGCCTGAACTGCCGATCAACCAGATCGCCGCCGTCCCGGGTGCCCCAATGTCACCGCGCAGCCAAGTCCATCCGGGGCAAAATGAACCCATGCGCTGCGAAGACCGTGTTGCCATAATCATTCAAGCGCGGATACCAGACCCTGATCTGCGACCAGTCATTGCCCACCGAGACATCCATGACTGGCTGATCCTGCGCCACGCGCCCCCGCGCCGACCCGCTTGCCCAGTTCGCGTGATCCACCCGGATTTCCCGCGTCGAGACCACGCGCGAAACGACGGCCACATGCCCCGAGGCCAGGCGCGCGGTTCGCGCCAGCACGATGACCGAGCCCACATGTGGCCGGCGCGCGCGGGTATAGCGCCCCGCGGCCGCATCCCACCATTGCCAGGCATCGCCGCGTAGCTCTATGCCTGAGCGAGCGCGCGCGTAAGGGACGCAGGACAGCTGGATGTTGTCGCTCGGTCCGGGCACGCCATGCGGCCTGGGCGCGCGCGCCGTGCCGCAGCCGGCCAGGGCCGACAGCACGAAAAGGCCCAGCAGCCCGCGCCTGTCCTTCGTCAAAACATGAAGTCCCCCAGCACCTCCCCCGAGATGCCAGCAATACCCTAGCGCAGGGAATGCGAGGAAAAAAGGCCGATCATTAATCGGGATCGAAATCGAGGGAGAGGGGGCCAATTCCCGGCCCTATCCATTGTTCGGCAAAACCCACCACACCTGTCTGCGCGTCGGCCCAGAAGCGGTTGATCACTGGCGAAAGCCCGGGCACCCGGCAGCGCTCCTCCACCAGGATATAGCCATCTGCGGTGTCCGCCGCGCGCAGCCTGCAATCGAACGAGAGCCCGAAGCGCATGGATGCGGGGTCGCGCGAGGCGCCTGCGATATCCACCAGACGCCGCGCCTCCGCACTGCGGGCAACCAGGGCGCGCGGATCGTTCAGCGGATCAGTGCCATCGAATCGGGTGGCCGTGACCATTTGCGCCAACCCCGAGGTGCCAACGACGCGCGCCCCTTCCGTGGCGACCACAACGCCACCCGGCGCGCGCCACATGCGCCGCGTGCCCTGTTGCTGGATGAGCGTGGCGCTGGCCCGCCGCCGGCCAAGTGAGAGGCGGATGACTTCTACGCCCTCCTCCTCAACTTCGGGACTTTCCACTTCGGCGATGGCCAGTCGGTCTGGCTCGGTTCTGAAGAAACCTCCTCCGAAGGGTTGAGTCGCACCGCAGCCGGCCAGGAGCAGGCAAACAGGCAGGAGAAGAATCGCAGGATGGGGCAAAGGCATGGGGGGATCATGCGAACCTACCAGGGTTGAGTCGAGGGGCAGGCTTGCCGCACCGCGTCAAAACCCGCAGAGACAGACGGCCATGTCGCCCCTCAGCCAAGCCCGCCGCATCGTCGTGAAAATCGGCTCCGCCCTGCTGGTGGAAAAGGCCGAGCCGCGCCGCGAATGGCTGGACAGCGTCGCCGCCGATATCGCGACGTTCCGCGCGCGCGGCGGTGAGGTGGTGGTCGTCTCCTCTGGCGCGGTGGCGCTGGCGCGCGGCACGCTGGGGTTGACGCGCAAGACCCTGCGGCTGGAAGAAAAGCAGGCTGCGGCTGCTGTCGGGCAGATTCGCCTGGCCGGTGCCTGGGAGCAGGCGCTCTCCGCCCATGGGTTGCGCGCCGCGCAACTGCTGCTGACGCTGGAGGATAGTGAGGATCGCCGCCGCTATCTGAACGCGCGCGCCACGCTGGCCACACTGGCGGAATTCGGCTGCGTGCCAGTGATCAACGAGAATGACACGGTGGCCACCGCCGAAATCCGCTTCGGCGACAATGACCGCCTGGCCGCGCGCGTGGCGGAAATGATCTCGGCCGATGCGCTCATCCTGTTTTCCGATATTGACGGGCTCTACACCGCCGATCCCAGGAAAGACCCGCAGGCCCGACATCTGCCTGTGGTGGAAAAGCTCACCGAGGACATCATGGCCATGGGGGGTGAGCCGCCGCCTGGCTATTCCTCGGGCGGCATGCGCACCAAGCTGATTGCGGCGCGCATCGCCACCAGCGCTGGATGCGCGATGGCCATCGCGCTCGGGCAGGCTGCGCATCCGTTGGCGCGGCTGCATGACGGCGAGCGCTGCACCTGGTTCCTGGCCTCGCCCGAGGGGCGCACGGCACGCAAGCGCTGGATCAGCGGCAGCCTGCAACCCCACGGCGCGCTGGTGGTGGATGCCGGCGCTGCGCGCGCCCTGCTGCGCGGAGGCTCGCTCCTGCCCGCCGGTGTGCGGGCGGTGAACGGCGATTTCGCGCGCGGCGACCCTGTCAGTGTGACGGATGAGGCGGGGCGCGAATTGGCACGCGGGCTCTGCGCTTACGACGCGGCGGATGCGGCGCGCATCGCGGGCCATCGCAGCGCCGAGATCGAGGCGCTGCTCGGCTGGCGCGGTCGGGATGAGATCATTCACCGCGATGACCTCGTTCTTCTGGAAGGATAGGCGACGTGTTCGACGCATTCCTGATGGGCCTGGTGGAAGGCCTCACCGAATTCCTGCCCATCTCCTCCACCGGGCATCTGATTCTCCTGGGTGAGCTGATCGGTTTCCAGGGTCCGCCTGGCAAGGTCTTCGAGATATCCATCCAACTCGGCGCCATCCTCGCCGTCATCGTCATCTTCTGGCGCAAGCTGCTGGATGTGGCCCTGGGCATGTGGAAACCGCGTACGCCGGAGCGCTTTTTCGCGGTGAACATTGCCCTCGCCTTCCTGCCGGCGATGGTGATCGGCGCGACCCTGCATGGCACCATCACCGCACTCCTGTTCAACCCATGGGTGGTGTGTTTCGCGCTCATCATCGGCGGCGTGGTCATCATCGTGATCGAGCGGACGGTCCGGGTGCCCACCATCCGTTCCATCCCCGAGATCGGGCCCCTGGCGGCCGTCATGATTGGCTTTGGCCAGGCGCTCGCGATGATCCCGGGCACCTCGCGCTCGGGTGCCACCATCATCACCGCGCTGCTTTGCGGCGTGGACCGCAAGACGGCGGCCGAGTTCAGCTTCATCCTGGCCATCCCCACCATGCTGGCGGCCACGGCCTATTCCCTGCTGAAGGCGCGCAACGAGATCTCCTTCGATGGGCTTTCGTTGATCGCGGTGGGCTTCGTCACTGCCTTCGCGGTGGCGCTGGTGACGGTGCGCGCGGTGATGGCGGTGATCGGGCGTATCGGCTTCACGCCTTTTGGCTGGTACCGCATTGCCGTCGGGCTGGTGATGCTGACTGTGCTCAGCCTGAAGTGAGGCAACTGGGGGCTGAGGCAACCGGGCGGGCGTGGGGACGTTGATTGAACAGACCGCAGTCTTCCCCGCGGCCTGGAGGACTTCCCCATGCGCCTTTCCCAAACCGTAGCTCTCGCCGCTATTCTTGCCCTGCCGCTGCTTGCCGCCTGCACCGTCAACACCCCGCCGAGCGCGCCTGTTGTTGTGCAGCAGCAGCCCTCAGTGGTAGTGCCCGGGGCCGTGGTGGCCGCCCCCCCCGCCGTCTTCCTGCAGCGCTGATGAGCCCCGCCATGCGCGTCGCCCCAAGTTTGATCCTTGCGCTGACGCTTGCCAGCCCTGCCTTCGCGCAACCCAAACCCGGCCCGGTGCAGGACGGCATCTCCGAGCAACATCGCGAGCGGATGCGGCAGGAGGCGCCCTCCGTCCCGCTCCAGAATCGGGATAGCCACCTGGGCGATGCCAGGGCTCCTGGCGTCTCGGGCACGCGCGAATGGCTGAAGGAGGCGCAGGACGCCCTGCGCCGCGGCCAGATGGGCGAGGCGAACGAGTACCTTGAACGCGCGGCCACTCAGATTCTGACGCGCAGTACCGAGGCCTCCCGCGGAAGCGAACCCATGCGCGACCGCAACTTGGCCCTTATCGCCGATGCGCGCGGGGCACTGATGCGCCGCGATCGACGCGGGGCCGCCGATGCGATTGACTTGGCCATCGCGGGGCGCTGACGCGAAATTGTCACGCGCCTCCATCCCATATCCGGTTCATCTTTTCAGCGTCTGTCATGCGGGGGAGGCGGCGGAATCGGTCCGTCGAGCACGACCCCCGCCGAGCAGACCGCCGCCGAGCAGAGCATCGGGATGGACAGTTATGGGGATGGACAGTGGATTTCAGCTTTGAACAGCTTGCCTCGGGCGTGACGATGATATCGCTCAAGGGCCGGTTGGACGTGACGGGGGCCATGAAGATTGATGTGCAGTTCGCCGCAGTGGCGGCCGGCAACCGCGCCGTCGTGGTGGATTTGGGGGGTGTGGAGTTCCTCGCTTCCATGGGATTGCGCACGCTCATCATGGGGGCGAAATCCATGCACACGAAAAATGGCCGCATGGCGCTTTGGCGGCCCCAGCCGATGGTGGAGGAGGTGCTGGTGACCAGTGGCACGACCACACTCATCCCCCTGGCGCGTGATATCGCCGAAGCGGAACGCCTGGTCCTCGGCTGAGCATGTTGCAAAGCATCACCCTGACGGCGGAGTTCGACGAATTGCCGAAACTCGCTGCCTGGGTGGAGGCACAGGCACCACAATTCACGCTGGACGCGCGTCAACTCTACGCCATCCAGCTTTGCGTGGAAGAAGTGGCCGCGAACCTTGTGATGCATGCGCGCCGCGCTGGCCAGGGCGCTGCGCATTTCACCGTGGCGCTGGAGGCCGACCCTTTGCGCGTGACCGTGGAGGATGATGGCCCCGCCTTCGATCCGACCGAGGCGCCCTTGCCGAAGGGGCCCGCAACGCTGGAGAGCGTCAGGTCCGGCGGGCTCGGCCTCGAGCTTGTCAGCGGCTTTGCCTCCCTGCGTGACTATGCGCGCGTCGCAGGCAAAAACCGGCTGACGCTTGGCTTCGGCTAATTGACGCAAGGGGTCCGAGGCGCCAGCCCCTCGGCCGCCTGAGGCCCTTTTCTAGGACTCGCCCAGCGCCCAGCCCGGCTTGCGCTTCCCGCGAAACGCCGCGATTCCCTCCTCCGCCTCAGGCCCGGCTGCGGTGCGCCCAAAGGCCTTGGCGCCAGCTTCCGCGTAACCCTCCGGTGAAAGCGGGCCGAGTGCCGCCAGGAGTTTCTTGGTCTCGGTCAACGCACCCGGTGCGCCCTCCAGGAGCTGGCCGATGCTGGCCGCGACCAGCGCATCCAGCCCGGCGCGATCAGCCGCCACCTCATGCACCAGGCCACGGCGCAGGGCCTCGGCGGCCGTCAGGACGCCACCCTCCAGCACCATGCGGGCGGCTTCGGGTCGGCCCATGCGCCGTGCCAGCCAGGGCAGGATTTGTGCTGGCACCAGGCCGCGCCGCGCTTCGGGGGCGGCGAAGCGCGCATCGGCGCTGGCAAAGGTGATATCGGCGCAGCAGAGAAAGCCAAGGCCACCCGCATGCGCCGCGCCTTCGACGGCTGCGATCACCACCTGCGGCAGGTGGGATATCTCCTCGAAGCGCGCGCCCACACGGCGATTGCGCGCCTGCATGGCGGCCAGCCGTTCCTCTGGCGAGCCCTCCACCACCTCGGTCAGGTCAAGGCCGGCACAGAAATGCCCGCCCGCACCGCGCAGAACGATGATGCGCGCCTGGGAATGGCCGCGCAGTTCACCCAGCAACTCATCCAGTGCCTCGCCCATCCCGCCGCCAATGGCGTTGCGGCGCGCGGGACGGTTCAAGGTGACATGAACCACCGGCCCTTCGCGATGAATGAGGACTGGGGGCTCAGTGAGGGACTGAGTGAAGGACTCTGTGTCGCTCAACGTTTGCACCCTCCGCCACGGCGAGGTGTGTCGGCTGCTTCCTCGAGCGATTTCGGGTGAATGGCAGGGCCGTTCAT
>JBBRVI010000027.1:0-19783 GCA_038247025.1 Acetobacterales bacterium | reverse complement strand
GGGCTGGAGGCGCGGCGGCCAAACCAGCTCTCGGGCGGCCAGCAGCAGCGTGTGGCGCTGGCGCGCGCGCTGGCCCGACGCCCGCCGTTGGTGCTGCTGGATGAGCCGCTGGCCGCGCTGGATTCGGGCCTGCGCGAGCGCACCGGTCTTGAGTTGCGCGCGTTGCAACGCCGGCTGGGCACGAGTTTCGTGATGGTCACGCATGACCAGGCGGAGGCGCTCTCTCTCGCGGATCGGGTGGCGGTGCTGCATCGGGGCCGCATCGCGCAGGTGGCACCGCCGCGCGAACTCTACGAGCGGCCCGCCACGCGTGAGGTCGCACAGTTCCTGGGTGCCGCGAATATCCTGGAACCTGACGGTCTCCATCTGCGGGCTGAGAGCGAGGCGTTCGCCTATGCGCTTCGCCCCGAACGCATCCGTCTTGCGTCACAACTGCCCGAGGTGAATGGCATGGAGGCGCAAGTCACCGAGATCGCCTTTCGCGGTGGCGACGCGCTACTCCTCGCCCGGGGGGGAGGGCAGGTGCTCCGGGTGGTGGTGCCGGGCGGCACGTTCCTGCCCGATCACGGAGCGCGTGTCTTTCTGGAGTGGGATGCGGCGGCGCTGGTGCCGCTTTCGGCATGATCCGTGCAGCGGCCTGGGCGGCGCTTTTGCTGCTGGTGGCGGCGCCGCTGGTGATCATCGTGGCGATGGGCTTCGGCACCACGGCACCTGGCGTGCCGCCGGTTGTTCCGCCATTGGGCGCCGCAGGCTGGCAGGGCAGCCTGGAGGCCTGGGGGCTGCTCTTTGCCGACACCTACTACCTCGATGCGATGCTCCGCTCGCTGCGTCTTGCCGGCATCACGGCCACGCTCTGCCTGGTGCTGGGCTTTGGCATGGCACTGGGCATCGCCAGTGCCCGTTCGCCGGGCCTTTGGCTGGCGCTGGTGCTGTTGCCCTTCTGGGCGGGCTTTGTGCTCCGCCTCGCCGCCTGGGTGGGGTTGCTGCGCGATGGGGGCTGGATCAACGCCACATTGACGCAGCTGGGTCTCATCAGCGAGCCCTGGCAGATGCTCTACACCGAGGGCGCGATGTTGCTCGGCATGGTGCATGCCTACCTGCCCTTGGCCGTGCTGCCGCTGACGGCCACCCTGGCCAAGCGGGATATCCGATTGGAGGAGGCCGCCGCGGATCTCGGTGCGGGGCGGTGGGTGGTGTGTTTCACCGTGACATTGCCCCTCGCCGCCCCGGCCGCCGCGGCCGCGTTCCTGCTGGTGTTCATTCCGGCAGCGGGCGAAGTGGTGATCCCTGAAGTGCTGGGTGCACCCGATTCCGTGCTGATCGGCGCAGCGATCTGGGGTGAGTTCTTCCAGACGCGCGACTGGCCGGCCGCGGCCGCGCTTTCCACCGCGCTGCTGGCGCTGCTGCTGCTGCCAATCGCGCTCTATCAGCGGTTGTCGGTGGCGCGATGAGGCGCGTATTTCTTTCGCTGGGCCTGCTGTTTCTCTGGGCGCCGATTGCGCTGATGGCGATTTACGCTTTCTCCGGCAGTCGCGTGCCGTTTGAATGGGGCGGCTTTTCGCTTCGCTGGTTCGCCGCCCTGGCGCAAAATGAGCGACTGTTGGAAGCCGTCTGGCTGTCGCTGCGCATTGCCGCCGCCGCCGCCACCCTCGCAACGCTGCTCGGCCTGGCCCTGGGCTGGGTGTTGGCGCGGCACGGGCGCTTTGGAGGGCGTTCGCTCTTCGGGGCGCTGGCCGGCGCGCCGCTGGTGCTGCCAGAGGTGGTGATGGGGCTTTCGCTGCTGCTGCTGTTCGTGGGTCTCCAGGCGTTGACGGGCTGGCCGCAGCAACGTGGTGCAATCACCGTGTGGCTCGCACATTCTGGCCTGGGCATGGCTTATGTCGCCGTGCTGGTGCAGGCCCGGCTTTCCGCGCTGGACCCCGCACTGGAAAACGCAGCGGCCGATCTCGGCGCCGGGCGCTTCACCATCTTTCGCACCATCACCTTGCCGCTGATTCGCCCGAGCCTGGTTGGTGGCTGGCTGCTCGCCTTCACGCTCTCGCTGGATGATGTGGTGCTGGCGAGCTTTGTCTCCGGCCCGGGCGCGACTACCCTTCCCGTCTATCTTTTCTCGCAACTGCGCCTGGGCATGACCCCGGAGGCCAATGCGCTGGCGGTCATGATGCTGGCCTTCGCTGGACTGACTGGTCTTCTGGGCTGGCGCCTCAGCCGTTGAGCAAGGCGTCAATCTCCGCCTGACCCATATCGGGGGCGGAGGTAGGGGCCACGGTGTGTTGCCGGGTGCGCACCACCACCTTGCTTTCGGCCGCACGGGCCTGATCGGGCATGATGCGCTCCAGCGCGGTTTCCACCTGTTGCAGGTGCTGGATGGCGCGGCGAATTCGCTGCCCCGTCACGTCCTGGAAGCTGCATGCTTCAAAGATCGCGTTGACCTTGTCGCCCAGCGCATCAATCGCCTTTGCATCGCGCGTGCCGCGCTGGATCCAGTCCTGGATGGCCTCGGCGGCTTCGAGGATGGTATCGGCGGCAGCCTCGGTGGCCATCACCACGGCCTCCAACTCCACGCCGCTGTTCCGGCTGGCAGCGGTAGGCAGCGCCACGAGATTCGCGATGCGCTCATGCACCTGACGGAGTTCGCGCGAGAGCTTTTCCTCGCTCATATCGGCCAGCTGCACGCTGGCATGCACCTCCGCACTCAGTTCAGCGATACGGCGATCCACGAAGCGGTTGAGATCGTTGAAGAGCGGCTGCATCTCGGCGCGCACGGCGTCCCGCAGCGATTGGGTCAAGTCATGGTCGAGAGAGTTTTGCATCGGCGCGGCCTCAGTGTCGTGGTTTCCACTGACTAGGCCGGGTCCGGTGAAGCGGCGGTTAATGGGTGGCTCCACCGCGTTGAGCACCGGCATCACCACGGAGATGGCCGGCTTTGAATGGGCCGAAGCTGCGGCCGACCCGCGCTGGCGCTCGCTCCTGACCCTGGTGAAGTAGGGCGCTGCCCGTTAAACGCATGCCTCAAGAAGTTCCGGGAGGCCGCATGACAACGAGACGAGACATGGCCGACCAACGGCCGCGCTATCGCCAGATCGCCGATGACTTGCTGGCTCAGATTCGCGGCGGGCAACACGCCATCGGTGCCATGCTGCCAACAGAGACGGAATTGTGCGCCGTTCATGCCGCCTCGCGTCACACCATCCGTGAGGCGCTGCGCCTGGTGGAGGACGCGGGGCTTGTCGTGCGCCGCCAGGGCAGCGGCACCACCGTCATAGCGCATCAAACGCGCGGCCGTTTCGTGCAGGACCTGACCAGCATGGGCGGGCTGCTGCAATATCCCGAGGAGACGCGCCTGACCGTGCTGCGGGCGCGCGAAGTGCCTTCCTCGGAAGTGCCAGGGCTGCCGGAGGGCGAGGTCTGGATGCGCGTGGATGGTCTGCGCCGGGTGCGACTGACCACAGCACCCATCTGCTACACCATCGTTTACATCCCGCTCGAATATGCCTCGATCATCGAGGATATCGGCCAGCTGCCGGGCTCGGTCTATACGCTGGTGGAGCGACGCTTTGGCTTGCAGCTATCATCTGTGGAGGTGGATCTCTCGGCCGGCGGCGTGCCCACGGAGCAGGCTGCCCTGCTGGAAGTCGAACCCGGAGCTCCGGCACTGATGATCCGCCGTCGCTTCCTGGATCAGAACGGACGCGTCTTCGAAGTGTCGGAGGGCTGCCACCCCGCGCCCCGCTTCACCTACCGCGCCACCCTCAAGCGCGAGGTATAAGCGCAATTCTCTCCGCCAACGCCACAATGCGCTGGGCGCGGTCCACGATCGGGTAGTCCACGAAACGCCCCTCCACCTGGATGGAAGCCAGCCCCTGCGCCTGGGCTTCGGCAAAGGCGGCGATGATGCGCTGTGAGCGGGCGACCTCCGCTTCGGCGGGGGAATATGCTCCATTGGTGACGGGCACCTGGTCGGGGTGGATGCATAGCTTGCCCTGGAATCCGAGCGCCACGCCGCGCGCACAGGAGGCTTGGAAGCCCCCCATCTCACGCAGTTCGATCCAGACCGTATCTATCGGTGCTTCCAGCCCGGCGGCGCGGCTTTGGATCACCATCTGGGAACGGGCCGGCTCCAGCACCGTTTCCGCCAGGTCCCAGGTGATGCCGAGATCCAGCGTGTAATCCCCTGCGCCGAAGGAGAGGCGCTTCACCCGCCCACCGAGGCCGGCGGCGCAGGCGGCGAGGGCGCCAAGCCCCGCCATGCCGCGCGCCGTCTCGATGATGGGCATGATCTCAATGCCGCGCTCGGGCAAGCCGCGCGCGCGTTCCAGCGACCGCATGAGCCAATCCACCGCGATGAGCTGCGCGGGGTCTTCCAGCTTGGGCAGCACCATTCCATCCAGGCGCGGGCCGACCACGGCCTCGATGTCGCCGGCGCAGAATTCCGTGTCAAAGGCGTTCACGCGCACAAAGCCTCGGCAGGTGCGCGGGCGGTCGAGTGCGGCATTCACCAGGGCTCGCGCGGCGATCTTGGCGGAGATGGCCACCGCATCCTCCAGGTCGAGAATGCAGGCATCGGCACCAGCAGTGAGGACTTTTTCCGCGCGGCGCGCATGGTCGCCCGGGGCGAAGAGGAAGGTTCGGTTGGGTGCGGTCATGAGCGTTTCCTCAGTGCTTGCCTGGCTGATAGGCGGGGCGCGTTTCCGCGTCCAGATGAATTTGTCCGGATGTTTGACAGGACTGTCCGTCGGGCACATGCTTGCCCCAACGACCAAGAGGAAACCGTCATGGGCAGCTTGCCAACCGCGCTCGAAACCCGTGCGCCGAAGTCCAGTCAGTTGGGCGAATTCGCAACGTCACTGAGCGTGGAGCAGGTTCCCGGCGATGTTATGGTGCAGACGAAGCGCCACGTGCTGGACAGCCTGGGCATCCTGGACAGCCTGGGCATCGCGCTTGCTGCTTCCAAATTCAGGACATCAAGGACTTCACCTTGCGCATCCATCCCGGCCAGGTGAAGGTGGTTTGCGAGTCTGAGGCGGCGAAGAAATTGCCGGCAAATTCCTCTGACGCGCAGGTCAGCGTGCATTACGCCGTCGCCTCCTGCCTGCTGCGCGGGCG
Source organism: Acetobacterales bacterium (assembly GCA_038247025.1). GTDB lineage: Bacteria > Pseudomonadota > Alphaproteobacteria > Acetobacterales > Acetobacteraceae > Roseococcus. The sequence goes on along the minus strand of JBBRVI010000027.1, from coordinate 14,677 downwards.
CTTCACTCTGGATCAGCTGGAGGACGAGATGATCCGCGACCCGGCCGCCTTGGCCCCTGGCGCACACACCAGCTGCGAGCTGGACCCGACGCTGGATTTCCCGCGCTATCACGGAGGCGAGCTGGTGATCGAGATGCTGGATGGCCGCCGCCTCACCCATCGCGAGGCTTTCAATCGCGGCTTGGACGCCAATCCGCTGTCCAGCGCGGATGTGGAGCGGAAGTCCATGGACAATGCACGACGGCGCATTTCGCGCGATCGCGCGCAACGAATTCTCAACCCGCTGATGGGCCTCGACACGGCGTCGGATGTCACGGCGCTCACCGAAGCACTGAACGGCTGAACGAGCATGTCCTCACGCGGCGAAATGGCCTTGGTTGCGTTCCTTCAGGCGCAGAATTGTTCGAATTACCCCGGCTCCTGGCGCCATCCGGAGACCATGCAGGATTTCCTCTCGCCCAAATACTACCAGCGTATCGGGCGCAATCTGGAGGATGGCCGCTTCCACATGGCCTTCTTCGATGACCGTCTGGCGTTGCCGGACATTCTCGGCCACGACCATGCGCAGGCTGTGACCAACGGCATCAGGGTGGTGAAGCTCGATCTGATTTCCATCCTCACTGCCATGGGGTTGGCGACGGAAAAGCTCGGCCTGGGTGCGACCTATTCCACGACCTATTACGAGCCTTATCACGTGGCCCGCGTCTTCGCGACGCTGGACCACATGCTGGGCGGGCGCGTGGCCTGGAATGTCGTCACTTCGCTGAACGACAGCGAGGCGCAGAATATGGGCCGCGCCGAACATCCCGAGCATGACCTGCGCTATGACCGCGCGGATGAGTTCCTGCAAATCGTCCTCTCGCATTGGGATGCTTGGGGCGATGACGCCATCATCAATGACCGCGCCACCGGTATTTTCGCTGACCCCACCAAGGTGAAGCGCCTGGATCATCAGGGACGCTGGTATCGCAGCCAGGGCACCTTCACCGTGCCGCGCACGCCGCAGGGCCGGCCGGTGCTGATCCAGGCGGGGCAAAGCGGGCGCGGGAAGGTCTTCGCCGCGAGTTGGGGCGAGCTCATCTTTGTGCTCTACCCGAACATGAAGGCGGGCCAGAAGGTTTATGCGGATTTCAAAGCGCAGGTTGCGGCTTCCGGGCGCGACCCTGCCAAAGTACGGGTCTGCCCTGCCGTCTATGCCATCATCGGCAATTCCATGGATGAGGCGGCGGAGAAGCGAGCGCTGATCGAAAGCCTGGCCAAGCCGGTGGATGGGTTGGCCCTCCTCTCCGAAGTGCTCAACTACGACTTCGCCAGCAAGGGGATGGACGAGGCCTTCACCGATGACGAGCTCGCCGGCATCAAGGGCTTGCAGGCGATCCGTGATCGCGTGGTGACCACCTCGGGCAAGCAGAACCCCACGCTGCGCGACTTTGTGGAAATCAGCGGGCGCGGCACCATCCGTGAATTCCCGTGTTTCACGGGCACGGCGCAGAGCATCGCTGATGACATGCAGGAGTGGTTCGAAAGTGAGGCCTGTGACGGCTTCGTGCTGGCTGCCACGCACATGCCCGGCGCCTATGAGGATTTCGTTCGCCTAGTCGTGCCGGAATTGCAGCGCCGCGGCGTGTTTCGTCGTGAATTCTCGGGCACGACGCTGCGTGAAAACCTCGGCCTGCCGCGGGCCGCACCCTTCGACTGGCAACGCAATTGAGAGGAAGCCCCACAATGCCGTATTTCCGCCGCCGCACCGGGCTCGCCGCGCCGTTGCACGAAGCCGCCCCTGCCCTCGCGCGGGCCTAACCAAGCCGTCCGGCACGACGATCTTGCCGGCTGGCAGCGCCTGGTACGCGAGGCGAATATCGTCATCTGAAAAATCCGTGAACCACGCCGCTGCGCGCCCGCATGCGTCAGGCCAGCGCAGCCTCCGCCTCGCGCACCACTTCCGCGAGGGCACCGGCCGCGAAGGGCGAGACCAGCCCCGCCGATCGCGCCAGTTCCTGGAATGGCGCTGAGCCACCGCGCGCGCAAAGCGTCACATAGGCATCCAGCGCCGCTTGGGGGTCGGTTCGCGACTTGACCCAGAATTGCAGCGCGCAGCACAGGGCCAGCGTGTAATCAATGTAGTAGAAAGGGCTGTTGTAGATGTGCTGCTTGGCCTGCCAGCGCCCGCCCTTCGCTGGATAGCCGAGGTCCCCGTAATCGGTCCAGGGCATGTAGCGTTGCTCCAGCCTTTGCCAGATGGCGTGGCGCTGGGCCGGCGTGGCATCGGGCTGTGCATAGACCTCGTGCTGGAAGTGATCCACGCAGACGCCATAGGGCAGGAAGGCGAGCGAGGTGATGAGGTGCATCCGGCGGAAGCGATCCGCCGCCGCATCGCCCACCAGCAGCCCCATTTGCGGGTGCGTCAGGAACTCCAGCGCCATGGAGTGGATTTCGGCCGCCTCCATGGTGGGCCAGAGCTGATCAATGCCAGGTTGGTGGCGGCTTTCCCAGCATTGGAAGGCGTGCCCCATCTCATGCGTGAAGACGCCGATATCGTGATGGGTGCCGTTGAAATTCGCGAAGATGAAGGGCACGCCCGCATTGGGGAATGAGGTGCAGAACCCGCCCCCCGCCTTGCCCGGCCGGTTCTTGAGATCGAGGAAGCCACCCGCCTGCATGAGGCGGTAGAATTCGCCCAGGCGTGGGTCCATCCGGTCGAACATCTCCTGCGCGGCATGGACCAGCGTGTCGTGATCGCCGATGGGGGCGGGGTTGCCGGCGGGGTCAATCAGCGCCTCATCCCAGTGGCGCAGCTTGTCCCATCCGAATTCCACGCGGCGTGCTTCCAGCAACTTGGCCACGAGCGGGACCACATGCTCGGCCACCTGGTCGCGATAGCGCGCGACATCGGCGGCGTCGTAATCCACGCGGCGCATGCGGCGATAGGCCAGCGCAATGAAATTCGTATCGCCCAGCTTGAGCGCCATGCCGTGGCGCAGCTTCACGAGCGCGCCATAGATGCTGTCCAGCTCCTCGCCGTTCTTCGCAAAGAAATCCCAGCGCGCGGCCTCGGCGGCGTGGCGCATCGCGCGGTCGGCACTTTCGGCATAAGGCGCCAGGCCGGAGAGGTTGAGCACCTTCCCGTCCAGCTCGATCTTTGCCGAGGCCAGCAGCGCCGTGTAGCGCGCCGAGAGCTTGGCTTCCTCCTCCAGGTCGCCGGCGATGGCGTCGTTGAAGGTGGTGATATCCGTCTCCCAAAGCCGCAGCACATGCGCGCCAACCAGGGCTTCCACCGTCGCACGATCGGGGTCAGCGAGCAGCCGCCGCTTGATCGAGACCTCATGCCCCTGAGCGAGGGGGGCGAGTGAATCCGCATATTCGCGCTCGGCCTTGGCTTCGGCATTGGCCGTGTCCTGGGCGAAGCGCAGATGGACCAGAGCACTCCATGTGTCGGTGACGCGACGCGCGGCATCCCATTTGACCAAAGCGGCCGCGCGATCTCCCGCGTCGAGCAGCGCCATGATGGCGGCGTGATCGGCGGCAAGGCTCGCCTCGCTCGGCGTGGGGGCCGTGATGTCCTGGAAATTCAAGGTCCAAACTCCGTCATGAGGAGGCCAAAGCCCACCATATGGTCGTTGATGCCATTTCCGCATGGCGCATGTCACCATGTGCCCTCGGATCGTTGGGCCGGACTGGTCTCAGGCTGAACGTGACGCAGTTAAACACGACTGCTGCCGGCGCGTGCCGGAAACTCTTTACCCGCGCGCGCTGGCGCGTCAGGATCAGCTTGCAGCAACCCGAAATGGACCGCCCCCATGCCGCTCGAAAATCATGAGTCCACCGACCTCTCCCTCACCGATGCCCGCTGGCAGGCCCGCGTGGACCTTGCCGCCGCACATCGCATGGCGGTGATGCACGGTTTCCACGAGGGCATCTTCAACCACTTCACCTTCCGCGTGCCTGGCCACAATGAGGCGTACTACCAGATTCCCTTCGGGCTGCATTGGTCGGAAGTGACGGCCTCCTGTTTCATGGAGGTGAGCTACGGAGGCGAACTCCTCTCCGGCGAGGGGCATATCGAGCAGTCCTGCTACTGCATCCACGCGCCCATCCACCGGCTCCGACCGGGCGCGGCGGCGGTGTTCCACACCCACATGCCCTATGCCAGCGCGCTCTCACGCCTGGAGGACCCGCGCATCCTTCCGATCGGCCAAACCGAGCTCGGCACCATGATGCACACGGCCTACGACGCGACCTACACAGGCCCCGCCTTCGATCCCGCGGAGGGCGAGCGGCTCTCGGGCGTGATCGGCGACAAGACCGTGCTGATGATGGCCAATCATGGCGTCGCTGTCGTCGGCAAGACCATCGCCGAGGCCTATGACCGCCTTTACTACGTAGAGCGTGTGGCACAGGTTCAGCTCTACGCAATGTGGACGCAGCAGCCACTGAAATTCCTGCCGCAATCGGTGGTGGACCACACCATCACCACCTACAAGGCGACTGCGCCGAGATACGGCGACAAGTCCAATGCGGAATGGCATTTCGCCGCGCTGAAACGCATCCTCGACAAGCGCGAGCCTGATTACCGCGACTGACCCGCTTGGGGCCCTTCTCTCGCCTTGGGATTGCCGGGGAGACCAACGCCGACGCACCATGGCGATCATTCAGGCCCCCCGGAGAATCCGCATGTCACAGCTCGACACCCATATTCGTCTCGCGGCATTGGAGGCGGTGGTGGCGCGCCTGCTGGCCGGGCAGGCGCGACTGGAGCCTGACCCCGCAGGTGCGCTGGATCAATTCGCAGCCAAAATGCGCCGACAGGCCGAAACCCAGCCGCTGGACACGCAGGATGAGTTCCGCGACCGCATGGCCCTGGCAGGTGCATTGTTGCAACTGGTGGCGCTCGCCAAGGAAAAGCTGATTACCGAGTAGGGCGGTGGGCACGGATGGGTACAATGCCGGCGCTTGTTGGTAAGCTTGCAATCGCTGCCCTCGTCTCCAAGCAGGAGGTGGGAGATGCGCGCGTAGCCACGGCTGGCCAGTTGTTGGGCTCAGTCACGCATGTCGCGGCAGATGCGCACGGTGGTCAGTAATTCTCTCTCGCATTCGCGCCCTTTGGCCGATCCGCCGCGCGCGCTGATCCGGCTGGGCCATCGCTCTCATGCTCGAAGCCAGCCTGCGCAATTGGCTCGATAAAGCTGCCATCACCGCCGAGGGAGTGGCAGCCATGCACCGCGTCTGGGAATTACCTCAGGTACAGGCTGTCTTTGGAGTGTGAACAAGAAACGAGATCAGCCTCTCATTGAACGTGTCGGGCTGCTCCACGGTGAAGGCGTGCCCACCTTCCGGCACGATCCAAAGCTCCCCATTTGGCAGGCCCTCCGCCAGCGCTTGCGAGGCCGTCCAGGGCACCAAAAGATCATCGCGCGAGGCAGCGATGAGCGTCGGCGCGGTGATACGCGCCAGATCATCACGCGCGTCAAAGCTCCGCGCCGCGCCGATGCGCTTGAGCAGATTTCCGGCACCCTGGAATTGCGCCGTGCCAAGCGCGACCTCGGCGAGGATTTTCTCGAAATGCGCGGTCATGTAGGGCGCTGTGTGCAGGAAGAGTGGCTGGGCCGAGACATAGGCCGCGGGTCCCTGCGCGTGAAGAATTCCGATGCGAATATCGAAGCAGCGCGCCGTGTGCCGGTCCATCTGCGCCCAGGCGTTCACCAGCACGAGGCGCCCCATCCGCTCGGGGTGGCGTCGCGCCAGCTCCAGCCCGACCAGGCCGCCCACCGCATGGCCAAGGAAATGCGCGCGCCTTAGGCCGGCGGCGTCCAGTACCTCCAGCACATCATCAGTCATGTGGCCGATGGTATAGCTTTCCGGCAGCTCACCCCCGTTCCGACCCGTGCCGCGTTGGTCGAAGGTGACGACACGGAAATGCTGTTCCAGCAGGGCACGTTGCGGCGCCCAGAAGGCAGCCGCGCCGCCAAGGCCAGCGGAAAGGACCACGGCCTCTTCGCCCTGCCCCGTGATCTCGTAATTCATCTCCCGATATGCGCGACGCTCGCGATCTCCACGAGCGCGCCAGGCTTCACCAGGCCGCACTGAATGCAGTATCGCGCGGGTTTGTCGCCTGGAAAATACTCGGCATAAACCGCGTTCAGTGCCGCGTAATGCGCCCAGTCCGTGAGGAAGATGTGGTTCATCACCACATCGGCCATGGTACCGCCCGCCGCTTCCACCACGGACTTGATCGTCTCCAGCACCAGTCGCGTTTGGGCGGCGGCATCGCCCAGATGCATCACGTTGTTGTCGCGGTCGAAGGGCAAGGTTCCCGAGACATAGAGCACACCATCGGCGAGAGCGCCGGGCGAATACGGTGCCAATGGCTTGCCGGAACCGGCGGGGATGACGGGGGCGAAGGGCATGGTGATCTCCTAATCCGGGGTTTGGCCAATGGCGCCGCAGAAATCGGCCACGGTCGAGACCCAGCCGAAAAACGTCTCGATGTTGTAAATTGCCGCCTTCTGCGCGAAATCCGGCCCGGCCGCGTGTGTGGCATCCTCCAGCACGATGCCGAAATACTCCAGGTGAAAGGCATCGCGCAGGGAGCTCTCCACGCAGACATTCGTGGCCACCCCCGTGAAGACGATGTTGCGGATGCCGCGTGAACGAAGAAGGCTATCAACATTTGTGTTGAAGAATCCCGAATAGCGCGGCTTGGGCACCACCAAATCACCTGGCTGGGGGGCCAGCGCCTTCACCAGCGCGTAATCCCACCCACCTTTTGCCAGCAACGTGCCGGCGAGTTCGGGCCGCTTACGCATGGTCTTGAGGGCATTGGATTTGTGCCAGTTGGGTGAGCCTGGGGTGCCGGCCTCTTTGTAATCCCCGTCCCAGCCATTCTGGAAATAGATCACCTGAATGCCGGCCTTGCGCGCCGCCGCTGCCGCAACCGACGCGCGCTGGATCACTGCCTCGCAGCCGGCGATGTCAAAACCGGCGATGTCCAGGTAGCCCCCCGGTGAGGCATAGGCGTTCTGCATATCCACGATGATCATGGCCGTCTCGGCCGGGTTCAGCCGGATGGGTTCGGGCCGGGCCGGCAGGGTCACGGCGGCGCGCGCGGGGGCTTCAGGCGCATATCCGGCGGGTTCGGTCACGGCGAAATCCTTCCTGGGACAATCTCCCTACTTTCCTGATCCGGGCAGATCTAGGCCAGGGCGGCAAACAGGTCCTTTCCAAAACCCAAGCACTGCCTGCCTTACAAACCAGCAACCTTTCAGGCAGATGCAACAACGGCAGGCGATATACGTCAGCCACGCGCGGAAAGTCCGGGTCGCGGCTCGGCGCGCGGCTTGCTCCGTACCCGCCTCAACAGTCATTTTGCGTCCACACAAAAGGCCTGTACGGGCCCCACCAACAGGAGCTTATGGATGGATTTCCGCCTCTCGCGCCGCGCCGCTCTTTTGGCCCCCACCGGCCTGATCCTTGCCGCACCCCACGTCGCCAACGCGCAGGCGCGCCCGTCCGTGCGCTTCGCCTTCGACTGGATCCTGAATGGCCCCTACGCCTTCGGCATCGCCGGGGACCGCCTGGGTTATTTCCGCGAGGCCGGCGTGGACATCAGCATCACCCGTGGCTTCGGCTCAGCCCGCGTGCCGCTTGACATGTCCGCCGGTACCTTCGACATGGCGATGGCCGACCCGACGCCCGTGCTGCGCTTCATGTCGCAGAACCCCAACAATGACCTGGTGGCCGTGGCCCTGCTGTGGGACCAGGCGCCGACCGCCGTGACCGTGCGCGCCGATGGCCCGATCACCAACATCTCCATGCTCGCCGGCAAGACGCTGGCGGCACCTGAATTCGATGGCGGGCGCCAGGTGTTCCCCGCTTTCGCTGCGGTAAACAACATCCCCTTCAGCTCGATCACCTGGATGTCCGTGGCCCCGGAATTGCGTGAGCCGATGCTGGTGCAGCGCCGCGCCGATGGCATCACGGGCTTCGTGACCTCCACGGCGCTTTCGCTGCGCGCCTTGGGGATGGACCTGCCGGCCCAGCGCATCTTCCGCTACCGCGAGCACGGGCTCGATTTCTTCTACGGCTCGGTGCTGCTCACCACGCGCACCTATATGCAGCGCAACCCCGAGGCGGTGCGCGCCGTCACGCATGCCATGATCCGCTCGATGCGCTGGGCCTTCGCCAACCGTCCCGCTGCGATCCAGGCGTTGCAGGCGCGCGAGGCGCTGACCGACGTGGCGATCGAGACTGTCCGCCAGGACATGGCGATGGCCGAACTTGTGGACAGCCCGAATGTCCGCCGCCTCGGCCTTGGCGTCATTGAAGCGCCGCGCTTCCAGCGGCAGATCGAGGCGGTGAAGCTGGCCTATGGGCTGGGCGACATGCCGACACCGGATCGGTTTTACACGGACCGGTTCTTGCCACCCGCCGCAGAGCGGCAGTTGGGTTAGTCAGTCCAGGGCTCTGCACTGGACCCGCTGGGGCCGAGCGGCCCCAGCCCCCTTCAAGTTAATCGGCCCTTATGCCGGCGGCGCGGACCAGATCGCCCAGCCGCCGGACCTCTTCAGCGATAAATGCGGCGAATTCAGCGCTCGGCATGGCGCGTGGCATGCTGCCGCTGTTCACGATACGTGATGCCACTGCTTCGTCTCGCACGGCGGCCAGTGTCTCCGCCTCCAGCCGCGCCACGCGCTCCGCCGGCGTGCCGCGCGGCGCGAACAATCCGAACCAGCCCACGGAAACCAAATCCACCCCAGCCTCGCGCAGAGTGGGCACGTCTGCGAAGGCTGGCGCACGCTCGGCACTCGTCACGGCCAACGCCTTCATCCGGCCACCGCGCACCAGCTCCGCCGCGGCCGAGATGGTCTGGAACATCACCTCCACGCGCCCAGCCATCAGGTCGCCATTTGCCGCCCCAGTCTCGCGGTAGGGCACATGGGTCATGTCCAGCCCCGTGGCGATGTTGAACTGCGCGCCCGCCAGATGCAGCGAGGTGCCATTGCCGATCGAGGCGTAATTCATCGGCCGTGTCCGCGCCAAGGCCAGGAATTCCGCAACACTGGCAACTGGGAGTGCAACCGGCACGACCATCATGTTGGGCACAATGGCGAGCATGCCCACTGGCGTGAAATCGCGCTCTGCATCGAACGGCAATGCGGCGAAAAGAAAGCGGTTCACCGCGATGGGAACGCCGTTGAGCAGCAGCGTCTGCCCATCACGCTCGGCCTGGGCGGCTGCGGCCGTGCCGATATTGCCGCCAGCTCCAGTGCGGTTCTCGATCACCACCGCTTGCCCAAGACCACGCGCCAGCCGTTCGCCCACCACACGGCCCAGGAAATCCGCAGCCCCGCCCGGTGGGAAGGGCACAATGATCCGCGTCCCGCGATCCTGTGCAAGCGCGAACCCTGGCAGCATGGTGGGCGCGGTCAAAAAGGCACGGCGTCCGAACTGGTTCATGGAATTCTCCTTCGGCCGAGCTTCATGCAAGCCTTACGCCAGCAAGCGTGTATGCTGTTCACCATGCAGTGGATCTGGATCGCATTTTTATGCCCGACCCTGGCCTTCGCACAGGAGGCGCCCCGGCCCATCCCGCGCGACATCCTGCCCGGTATCGGCCAGGATGATCCCCGCCGCACCGTGGACCGCCGCGACATGCCCTGGCGAGCACTCGGTCGTGTGCAGCACGAACTCGGCGGGCGCTGCACGGGCGCTCTGATCTCACCGCGTGTGGTGCTTACCGCCGCGCATTGCCTCGTCGCGCGCCGCTCTGGCAATCTGATGCAGCCCGGCAGCCTGCATTTCCTGTTGGGGTACGATCGCGGCAGCCAGGTCGCGCATGCGCAGGTGACAGGGTACCGCCTTGGCGATGGGTATCGCTCCGGCCCTGGCAGCCCGCCCGGCGCGGACTGGGCCATCCTGACGCTGGACCGTGACATTGCGCCGCCAGAGGCGACCCTTCCCCTTCTGACAACGATCCCCGCCGCGCGTACCCCCCTGATGCTGGCCGGCTATCAGCAGGACAGGCCAGAGGTTCTGCTGGCTGATACGCAATGCCGGGCTCTGGGTGCCACCGTCACTGGGCTTCTTCTGCATGATTGCGCCGGCACACGCGGCGTGAGCGGCGGGCCTGTCATCGTCGCGCAGCCTGGCGGAGGATGGGCCGTTGCCGGTGTCGCCTCGCGCGCAGCGGTCGAAGCCGCCCTGGGCTTCGCCGTCACGGCCGCCAGTATCAGCCAGGCGCTGCGCTGAACGTGACGTCCTTCGCGCCATCCCAGAGCACCGAGCGGCACACCTTCGCCAGTTGGTCGAGGTCGCTTCGGATGGTCAGGAAGTGATTGCCCGCCAGTTGGCCCGCCTTGCTGGCGAAGCAACATGGGCCGTAGGCTATGAGGATTTCGGTCTCGCTCGCTGCACCTGGAATGCCGCCCGGATAGACGATGATCTGCCCAGGTGCCGGATAGCTGGTGGCATTCTCATACCCAATTGACAGGTCGCGCTCGCCCATCGGAATCCAGCAGGCCTCGCCGCTCCAGCGGACATGGATGATGCGATCATTGTAGGGCAACAGCTGGCGGAAGCGGGCGACGGTAAGAGGCGCTGCGGCCGTCTCAAACGTGGCGTGGAAAACTTCGCCGCCGATGTTGATCTCGATATCCACCATGACCTGCTCCCCTGGGGCACCGCGCCCCAAAAGCACGATCGGGAAGAAAGGTCGAGGGGGCTGCGCAAGTGTGCCCCGGCCAGCATCGTCAGATACGCCCCATGACCAACAGCACCACGACCACGACGAGCACGAGACCCAGGACGCTGACGCTGGTATGGCCGAAGCCGTAACCATAGCCACCAAACCGGCCGCTGAAACCGCCGAGCAGTGCGATGATCAAGACAATGACAAGGATTGTACCGAGCGACATGGGGTGGACTCCTGGGCTTGGCGCATGATGAGTGTTCTCCGCATGGGCCTGTTCCCCTTAACGCGGGCCGTGCCGCTCCGGTTTCACTCTCCTCCCTGCCTTGTGATGCCGTGCACCTCGTCAGGTGCGTAGCGGGTCAACGCATGCCGGCGAAAACCTGACGGTCTTTGTTGTCCCGCATGAGCATGGTGAAGCCCGGAATGGTCTCGAAGCCGAGGCCGAGAGGCATTCCGGATTCGGCGTCGGCCACGACCTTGCCATAGGCCAGACCAGCGAATTTCTGCCATTGGCCAGCCGGTTTCTTGACCTCCAGATTCACCACCGTCGCCTTGAGCACCAGGCGCACGATCGCCTCCTTGGGAGCCGAGGGCTTGGTCAGGCAGGGCATGCCCGCGATGATCTGCCAGCCATTGGCCAGCGCCCAATCGGTAAGTTCCGTCTTGTCCATCTCGCGCCCTTCCATGATGTTGCGCCCTGGAGTTCGGCACGCATCATTTGGTCGGCGTAATTCTGTCCAATGTCAAAGACATTGGTTTTGCCTTTCCACCTCAGGCAAACTCTCCCAGTGTGGCGAAACATTTCCGCTCGGCGAGCGTTATGGGGTGCAACTTTCGAATGAACTGCCGGGTGCTGACGCGAAGGCCATCAACCCCAGCTTTCCTGCTTGCCGCCACGCCGCGCGGCAACAACGGGCGTCGCCTTGGGCAGCGGCCCCGGCTTGCCGAAATACCAGCCCTGGCCGAGATGCACACCAAGCCCCAGCATCATCTTTGCCGCTTCTTCTGTCTCGATCCGCTCGGCCACCACCTTGGCCCCCACCGCCGCCGAGAGATCCACCATGGAGGCCACGAAGCTGCGATCACGCTCGCTGCGCATCGCCGCCTCGACGAAACTGCCATCCACCTTCACGAAATCCACCCGGAATGCCTTGAGGTAGCGGAACGCAGCGGCACCTGCGCCGAAATCGTCAAGGCACACGGGAACTCCGCGTTCGCGCAATGCTTCCATCATGGAAGCAGCGGCTGCCTCGTCCTCGATCTCGGCGGATTCCGTAAGCTCGACCATGAGGCGATGGCAGGCATGGGCGCTGCCATCCAGAAGGGCGAAGAAGGCGGCACGGAAAGTTTCGCTTTGCAGCGACAGCCCCGAAATATTCACCGCGATACGCTGCCCCGCCGCCAGCCCTGCCGCAGCCTGCATGGCGGTTTCCGCCACCGCGAGGTCCAGTTCCTCGGTCAGCCCCACCGTTTCGGCCAATGTCACGAAATCCTGCGGGCCTGACCGCTGGCCGAGCAGCCCCTGCTCCGGCCGCAGCAGCGCCTCGTAATGATGCAACGAACGGTCTTCGAGCCCTATGATAGGTTGGTACTCCAGGTGAAAGCGCCGCTGGGAGATGGCACGGCGGATGGCCGCGGCGCGCTGGGTGATCTGACCCACAAAGCCCGCCAGCCCATCTGCGAAACCCTCCTCATGCAGGCCATCGCGCCCCCCTCGCGTGAAGGTGGCCAGCCCATGCCGCAGCGCCCGCACCGCCTGCATCGGCGAGAGACCGCAGGCATCCAGCGCCAGGACGTCGCCCGTGACGCTGCCACCACTAACGCTACCACTCTGGCCCAGCATCGCCTCCAATTGCCGGGAGACAGTTGCGATGTCGGGCGCCGCGGAGCCGGCGGCCGCCAGCAGCCCGTAGCGGCCCGGCGCCAACTCCGCGGCGGTACCGCCCGACTGGCTCTCCAGCGCAGCGCGCATTTCCGCCGTGACGGCTCCCCTCACCTCGATCAGGCCGATCTGGCCAGTCCCGCCCCCTGCGCGTAACCGCGCTTCGGCATCGCGGAGCAAGGCGGCGGGGCTGGGAGGGGCGGTGGCCGCGGTCAGGGGAAGGGGCACCGGCCCCAGAGAGAGGCACAGGCGAGGCGCCTCCCCAGGGAGGGCCAGATAAAGGCCGGAAACGACAAACGGCGTCTGCTCCGCATTGGCAAGGCGCATCACCGTGGGCGAAAGCCGCCCGCGCTCGGGCATGAGGGCAAGGGCCGCGGCAAAAGCGTCGCGGTCCATCGGCGCAATCAACCCTTCGGCGGCCTGGCCCGTGAAGCTTTCCGAGGCCGCGCCAAAGCGCAGGCGAAAGGCGCCGGCAGTGAAGCCTATGCGCCCGCTCAGATCCGCCTCCAACAGCAGGTCAGCGCCCGCGAAGGCGAAGGCAATGAAGCGCTCGCGCTCGCCCATAGGGCGACTTGCGCCGGACGGCCTGCCAGAAATTGTATTCATGTGGCGCGGCTTGCGCGGCGATAAACTGGCTGTTGCAGCATGGGAGCCTTCCGGTCTGGCCATGAGTTATGGCAGGGCATGATGAATCCCTGCTTAAGCTTGCCCTGCCCTGACTGGACACAGACCGCGTGGCGCGCATATGGACGGAGATGGTGGATTTTTCCGCGACCTATGACGTGCTGGTGGTGGGTGGCGGCAATGCCGCGCTTTCGGCCGCCATCACGGCGGCGCGGGCGGGCGCTTGCGTCATCGTCGCCGAACATGCGCCCAAACCCATGCGCGGCGGAAACTCACGGCACACGCGGAACTTGCGCGCACTTCACACGCGCCCGACCGAGGTGCTGACCGAAAACTACCTCGAAGAAGAATACTGGGACGACCTGCTGCGCGTGACAGGCGGGCGCACCGATGAGGCGCTGGCCCGCATGACAATTCGCGCCAGCGAACATGCGCCAGGCTTCCTGCGGGATTGCGGCGTGGTGTTCCAGCCCTCGCTTTCGGGCACACTTTCGCTCAGCCGCACCAACGCCTTCTTCCTGGGCGGCGGCAAGGCGCTGCTGAATGCGCTCTACCGCACGGCCGAAAAGCTGGGCGTCATCATCCTCTACGACACCGAGGTGCAGCACATCGTCATCGAGGACGGCTTTGCGCGCGAAGCCATCGTGAGCTGGCGCGGCTTTCCCCAGCGCATTCGCTGCAAATCCGTCATCGCCTCGGCTGGCGGCTTCCAGGCGAACCGCGAATGGCTGCGAGAATACTGGGGAGACGCCGCCGACAACTTCCAGATCCGCGGGACACCCTACGCGAAGGGCACCGTGCTGAAGGACATGCTGGCCAATGGCGTGCAGGAGGTGGGCGACGCGACCCAGTTCCACGCCGTCGCCAATGACGCCCGCGCGCCCATGGAAGATGGCGGGCTTGCGATGCGTCTGGATTGCGTGCCTTTCTCCATCGTGGTGAACAAGGATGTCGAGCGCTTCTATGATGAGGGCGAGGATGTCTGGCCCAAGCGTTATGCCATCTGGGGGCGGCTCATCGCCCAGCAGCGTGACCAGCGCGCTTTCGCCATCACTGACAGCCAGGCGCTGCACAATTACCTCCCCAGCGTCTTTCCGCCGATGCAGGCTGAGAGCATCGGCGAATTGGCCGGTTTGCTCGGGCTGGAGGCCGGCAAGCTGGAGCGCGTGGTGGCGGAATACAACGCCTCAGTTGTGCCCGGCACCTTTCAGCCGATGAAGCCCGATGATTGCCGCACGGAAGGCCTCGCCATCCCCAAAAGCCACTGGGCGCGGCGCATTGATACGCCGCCCTTCTACGGCCACCCGCTGGCACCGGGCATCACCTTCACCTTCCTCGGCGTAAAGGTGAATGAACGCGCCCGGGTGATGATGGCGGATGGCAAGCCCTCGGCCAACATTTTCGCCAGCGGCGAGATCATGGCCGGCAATATCCTGGGCCAGGGCTATCTTGCCGGGTTCGGCATGACCATCGGCACCGTCTTC
>JBBRVI010000026.1:0-19940 GCA_038247025.1 Acetobacterales bacterium | reverse complement strand
CGGCGATCTTTGGCCCCGGCGGCGACCAGCCCCTGGATGCGGGAGTGGTGGCCGAGAAATTCGCCGTCCTCGCCGCGCAGATCGGCGCTGCAACAGGCACCACGCCACGGCCCGAAGATGTGGCCGAGGGGTTTTTGCGCATCGCCGTCTCCAACATGGCGCATGCCATCAAGCAGGTCTCGCTCCAGCGCGGCTATGACGTGACGAAATACGCGCTGACCTGCTTTGGCGGCGCGGGCGGGCAGCATGCCTGCCTGGTGGCCGATGAGTTGGGCATGGAGACGGTGTTCATCCACCCCTTTGCCGGCGTGCTGAGTGCCTATGGCATGGGCCTGGCCGATCAAGCTGTGATCCGCGAGGCGGCCATCGAACGCGCGCTTTCACCCGAGGGCATGGGCGCGGTGGCTGCGAAGCTGGCCGAGTTGGAAGCCGCCGGCCGCGCTGAACTCATCCGCCAGGGCGCGGATGCGACGCGGCTGCTGGCCACGCATCGGCTGCATCTGCGCTATGCCGGCACGGATACCTTCCTGCCCGTGGCCTCCGCCGACCATGCATCCGTGCTGCACGACTTCACCGAGGCGCATCGTGCCCGCTTCGGCTTCGCCACCCCCGAGCGTGAGGTCATCGTCGAAGCGGCGCTGGCCGAAATCACCATGCCGGGCGAGGCGGTGGAGGAGGATAAGCTCAGCGACCGCACCCCGGGCGAGGCGATCCCGCTGCTGGATCGCGTGACGCTGTTTGCGCAAGGTGCGGCGCATGACGGGCCGGTCCATGACCGCGAGGCGTTGCGCGCTGGCGATGCCATTCGCGGCCCCGCGCTGATCCGCGAGGCCATCGCGACCACGGTGATTGAGCCCGGCTGGGAAGCGCGCGTCACGGCGCTGAACCACATGGTGATCCACCGCATCGAGGCTCGCGCAGCCGCCCGCACCGCCGAGACGGGCCGCGTGGACCCGGTGATGCTGGAGTTGTTCAACAGCCTCTTCATGTCCATCGCCGAGCAGACCGGCGTGGTGCTGCAAAACACCTCGCTATCCGTGAACATCAAGGAGCGGCTGGATTTCTCCTGCGCCATCTTCGACGCGGAGGGGCAGTTGATCGCCAATGCGCCGCATGTGCCGGTGCATCTCGGCGCCATGGGCGAGAGCGTGCGCACCGTCATCCGCTCGCGCGCGGCGACACTCAGGCCCGGCGACGTGGTGGCGCTGAACAACCCCTATAATGGCGGCACGCATCTGCCCGATGTGACGGTCATCACGCCGGTCTTCGATGAGGCGACGGGCAAGGATATTTTGTTCTTCGTCGGCTCGCGCGGGCATCACGCCGATATTGGCGGGCTGACACCCGGCTCCACGCCCCCCGGCTCGGCCACGCTGGAGGAGGAGGGCGTTGTCATTGACGATTTTCTTCTCGTGGATGCCGGGCATTTCCGCGAGCCGGAGTTCCGCGCGCTCCTGGCGGGGGCGACCTGGCCCGCGCGCAGTCCCGATGTGAACGTGGCCGACATCAAGGCGCAGATCGCCGCCAATGAGATGGGCGTGCAGGAACTTCGCCGCGCCGTGCGCGAATTCGGCCTGCCCACCGTGCGCGCCTATATGGGCCATGTGATGGACAATGCAGAGGAGAGCGTGCGCCGCGTCCTCGCCACGCTGAAGGATGGCCATTTCGCCACCACCATTGATGACGGCACGCCCCTCGTCGTTGCCGTGCGCGTGGACCGCGAGAACCGGAGCGCCGTGATTGACTTCACCGGCACCGGCCCCGCCCGGCCGGATAATTTCAACGCGCCCGCGGCCGTCTGCCGCGCTGTGGTACTCTACTGCTTCCGCTCGATGGTGGGTGCCGATATTCCGCTGAATGATGGCTGCCTCAAGCCCATCGAGATCATCGTCCCGCCGGGCAGCTTCCTCGCGCCTGACTTCGGCCATGCCGTGGTGGCCGGCAACACCGAGGTCAGCCAGATGACCTGCAACGCGCTGCTCGCGGCCCTCGATGTCTGTGCTTCCGCACAGGCCACGATGAACAACTCGCTCTTTGGCGATGACACCTACCAGTATTATGAGACCATCTGCGGCGGCACGGGTGCCGGCCCCGGTTTCCACGGCACCTCCGCCGTGCAAACCCACATGACCAACACCCGCATGACCGACCCCGAAATCCTGGAAATGCGCTACCCGGTGCGCCTGGAGGAATTTGCCATCCGGCGCGGTTCGGGTGGCAAGGGCGAGTGGCATGGCGGCGATGGCTCGCGCCGGCGCATCCGCTTTTTGCTCCCCATGCAGGCGGTGGTCGTCGCCTCACGCCGCAACGTGGCACCCCATGGGCTGCATGGCGGCGGCGATGGTGCGCCAGGACGTCAATGGGTGGAGCGCGCGGATGGCAGCGTAACCCCCATCCCCGGCAATGCCGGCAAGGCTGATCTCGCGGTGGGCGATGTCATGGTGGTCGAAACGCCGGGCGGCGGTGGTTGGGGAGCCCCTTGAGGCGCGCGCTGCTTTTCGCTCTGATCGCGGGCCTTGCTTCCCTTGCAGGTGCGGCCGCCTATGTCCTGCCGCGTTGGCTCGACTGGGACCGTCACCGGGACACGCTGGCGCAAATCGCCTCCGAGCGCCTGGGCCGCCCTGTCACAGTCGCGGGGCCGGTTGCGCTGGTGCTCTTGCCCCAGCCGCGGCTTGAAGCCTCCCGCCTCATCATCGGCCCCACCGCCGATGAAATCGAAATGTCCGCGCGGGCGCTGCGCCTGCGGCTTGATCTGTGGGCCTTGCTGTTCGGGCGCATCGAGGTCCGCGAACTGGCGCTGGTGGGGGCTGAAATCCGGCTGCCCTGGCCCCCCACCGCACTGCCCGGCCTCACGCCTCCCGCGTGGCTGACGGCGCTGGATGCTCGGCTGGAGGAAAGCCGCATCCTGATCGGCGGCGCCGTGATCGAGGGGGTGAATGCGCGCCTCACCGCAGGTGGCCTGGGCGAGGCGCTGACCGCCGAAGGCAGCCTCGCCTGGCGCGGCCGCGCCATGCGATTCCAAGCCGTGTTGGGCCGTGCGGGCGAGGCGGAGGTGGCGCCGCTCGACTTCACCGCGACCGTGGCCGGAACGAATCTGCGCGCCCGTGGCGTGCTGCTGACCGAGGGCGGCTTTGCTGGCCGGCTGGAGGCGTCGGGGCCGGACCTTGCCGCCCTGATCCCGGCACCGCCGGGTGCCTATCGCGCCACGGCCAATCTCGCCGCCGGGGCTGAAATGTTCGTAGCCAACCAACTCGAACTCGTTTTGGGCGGGGATGTGGTGCGAGGGGGGGCCTTGCTGCGCCTCTTGCCCAACCCGCGCTTTGAACTCACGCTGAACGCGCCGCGGCTTGACCTGGAGCCTTGGCTGGCAGCGCTGCGCGTCGCGGGGCCGCAAGCGCTGCCGATCGCGCTTGACCTCTCGGCTGAGGCGGCGAGCTTTGGCCCGCTCCGCATGACGGGCCTGCGCGCCAATGCACTGCTGGAGGGTGAACGCCTGACGCTCGGCCGGGTCAGCGCTGCGCTGCCAGGGGACACGCGGCTCGATCTCTCGGGCGGTGGCAGTGGTGCGCGGCTGGAACTGGGCCTTCGTTGGCAATCCGCAGCGCCGGCCGAAGGATTGGCCACACTGGGTTGGCCCGCCCGCTTCCCGCTGCCGTCAGGCGGGTCAGAGGGTCATTTACGCCTGAACTGGGAAAGCGGGACCTTCGCCGTGACCGACATGGCGGCGCGATGGGGCGCCACCCGCGCCACCGGCGGCTTTGTCTGGCGGCATTCTGCCCGGCCAAGCCTCGCTCTCGGCATGGAATTCGATGCACTGGAAACTCCGCTGACCGCTGCTGCCATCCTCACCGGCGTGCGCGAACTTGGCGGCGAAAGCGATCTGCAGTTGCGTCTCGGCTTCGGCCGTCTGCTGCTGGCCGATGCGCTATGGGAACGCCTCGCGCTGGATGGCGCTGCCGAGGGTGGGCGCTTCGTGCTGCGCCGCCTCGCAGGGCGGCATCTGGGGCTGGATCTGGCGCTGGCTGGGACTCTTTCGGGCTTCGGCGCAGGCGGGCGCATCAGTGAGATGACGCTGGAGGCCGAAGGACCGCTGGGTCCGTTGCTCGCCCGTATGGGCGTGGCCCGCCCTGACTTGGCCGCAGCGCCCCTGCGGCTGCGGCTCAGTGGTGCCGGCCCACAGGAAGCCCTCGTGCTGCGGCTGGAGTCCGACCTGGCAGAGGCTCGGATCGAGGCGCAAGCCACGCTCGATCTGCCGCAGGACCGAATCCAGGGCACGCTGACGGCGCGCCATCCCGGCGCCGCTCGGGCAATCTCCCAGGTGCTTGGGGTCGCGGCGCCCGACTGGATCGGCGAGGGCTCCTTCTCGCTCATCGCCGCCCTGGCTGGGCGCCCGGGTGCGTGGAATGCGGAGAGTTTCGAACTCGTGGCGGGCGAGTTGCGTGGGCGGGGGCAAGCCGCGCTCAATCTGGGCGCCGCGCGTCCCGCCTTGGCTGGCCGGCTGGCGATGGAGCGGCTGCCGCTGCCTGATTTCGCTGCCCTGGATGCAGCCTTCTGGCCCGAACTGGATCTGGATCTGGTCATCAGCGCCGACCGGCTTGTGCCGCGCGGTCTGTCAATGCTCGAAGCCGTCACAGGCCGGCTTCGGGCCGACAGCGCCAGCCTGCGCCTGACAGAGCTTCGCGCGCAATTGTCGGGCGGGACCTTGACCGGCGCTGCGACTGTGGACCGCGCTGATCCGCCTCGCCTGGGCCTGGAAGGCAGCTTCGCCGACGTGGTGTTGAGGGGCCCCCTGACGGGCCGCCCGGTGGACATCACCGCCGGGCGGCTGTCAGGAGATTTGCGGCTGAGCATGGCGGCAACCGCATGGGGCACGCTTGCCGGCGAGGGCACCCTGGCGCTGCGCGACAGCGTGATCCAGGGCTTCGATGCGCCCGCTGCGGCCGCAGCGCTGGGTTGGGCCGATCTCGCCGTCGCGCAGGCGGCGCTGCGCACTGCCTTGACCGCCGGCGCCACTCCCATCGAGCGCGGTACGGCGCGCCTGGCTGTGACCGAGGGGCGGATTACGATCAGCGAAGCGAGTCTGGACGCTGAGGCAGGGCTGGTACTTGCGCCAACGGGCAGTGTGGATGTGTCGCGCGACAGCTTGGATCTGCGGCTCGACTTCCCCGTGGCCGATGGCGCGCCGCCGCTTGGACTTGCTCTCTCCGGCCCCAGCATGAACCCGGTCACGACACCTGAAATCGCCGATTGGCTGCGCTGGCGGGTAGAGAACCGCCCGTGACAGCCGTCCCGATTGAGGCCAGCTTGAAGCGCGACGTATCATGAGGATGGCGGGTATGGGTAATCGCGCGGCGGCATTGGCGGGTGCTGCGGACATGTTTGACGGGGGCGGGTTAAAGGCGAAGCTCGCCGAATTCGTCGCCATCCCCTCCACCGCGCAGGACCCCGCCCATGATGCGGCGCTGCACCAATATCTCGACCAGGCGATCCGCCCCTGGGTGGAGCGCCTCGGCTTCACCGCCACCATCCACCCCAATCCGCTGGAGGGCTTTGGTCCCATCCTGACCGCCGAGCGTATGGAGGACCCCGCGCGCCCCACCATCCTCCTCTACGGCCATGGCGACACGGTGCGCGGCATGGATGAGCAATGGAGTGAAGGCCTCACGCCCTGGCACCTCACCGAGCGCGACGGCAAGTGGTACGGGCGCGGCACGGCAGACAACAAGGGCCAGCACATCATCAACCTGATGGCGCTGGAAGCGGTGTTGGAAGCGCGCGGCGGGCGGCTTGGGGCCAATGTGAAGCTCGTGCTGGAAATGGCCGAGGAGCGCGGCAGCCGGGGCCTGCGAGAATTCGTGGCAGCGAATACGAAGCTGCTGGCGGCCGATGCCCTGATCGCCAGCGACGGCCCCCGCGTGATGCCGGACATCCCCACCATCGCGACCGGCACGCGCGGAACCTTCCATTTCGACCTGGTCGTGAAATTGCGCGATGGCGGCGTGCATTCGGGCCATTGGGGCGGGCTGACGACGGACCCCGCAGTGATGCTCTCGCACGCCATCGGCAGCATGATGGACCGCCATGGCAAAATCCTGGTGCGCGACTGGCTGCCGCTGAACGGCGTGCCCTCGGAAGTGCGCGGCGTGCTGACCGGCTGCGAAGTGGGTGGCGGGGGCGAGGCGGCGATGATTGATCCGAATTGGGGTGAACCCGGCCTGACCTCGGCTGAGAAGATCTATGGCTGGAACAGCCTCATCATCCTGGCCATGACCAGCGGCCAACCTGGCGCGCCGGTCAATGCCGTGGCCCCCGATGCCCGCGCCCATTGCCAGATCCGCTACACGGTGGACACCGACCCCGAGACCTTCGCGGCCAGCCTGCGCCGGCACCTGGATGGGGAGGGTTTTGCCGGGGTTGCGATCGAGAATGCCTCGGTGCGCATGGCCGCCTCCCGCACTTCACCCGACCACCCCTGGGTGATCTGGGCGCGTGAGAGCATCGAGCGCTCGCTGGGCAAGGCGGTGCAGGTGATCCCGAATTCCTCGGGCGGGCTGCCTGGTGACGTCTTTGTGGATCATCTCGGCGTCCCGCTGGTCTGGGTGCCGCACAGCTACAATGGCTGCAAACAGCACGGGCCGGACGAGCATCTGCTGCCCGGCCCGGCGCGTGAGGGGCTACTGGCCTTTGCGGGGATGTGGTGGGATCTGGGTGAGAAGGGGCGCTGAACTCTTTCCCAGCGACTTTGCAGCAGACGTGAGCGGAAAAGCGAGGCTCCATGATAAACCGGATTGTGGTGCCCGATCTGCTGGCCGGGCTCTTTGTTCTGATGTTGGGGCTGGTCAGCCTTTGGCAGGCCAGCGCCATTCCCGTCTCGCCGCTCTACGCGCAGGTCGGCCCCAAGGCGGTGCCCTATGTCGTGGCCAGCGCCCTGACGGCGCTGGGCGCCCTGCTGGTATTGGAAGCCCTGCGCGGCGGGTGGTCCGCCACCATCGCCGAGTTGGCAGAAGCCGGGCCGCCGAACACGAGAGCGCTGGGCCTACTGGGCGCTGGGCTGGTGTTGAACGTGATCCTCATTGGCCCAGCCGGGTTTTCCATCGCGGCCACGGCGCAATTTGTGATGGTTGCCGCGGCTTTTGGCAGCCGGTCGGTGGCGCGCGACCTCCTGATCGCCCTGCCGCTGACGTTGGGGGTCTGGTTCCTGTTCGTGCAGGGGCTGGGGGTGAATATCGGGGCGGGGCTGCTTGAAGGGCTCGTGCTGCGGTTGATGGGCCGCGAGGTTTTCTGATGGAAGCGATTGACGGCCTCACACTCGGCTTCGCCCACGCGCTTTCAATTCCGAACCTGGGTTGGGCGCTGCTTGGGTGTTTCCTGGGCACTGCAATCGGCGTGCTGCCTGGAATCGGACCCGCACTGACCATCGCGCTGCTGCTGCCCATCACCTTTCAGGTCAGTGCCACGGGGGCCTTCATCCTGTTCTGTGGGATTTTCTATGGCGCGATGTATGGCGGCAGCACGACCTCCATCCTGCTCAATGCGCCAGGCGAAAGCGGCTCGATCATCACGGCACTTGAAGGGGCGAAGATGGCAAAGAACGGCCGGGCAGGGCCGGCACTTGCCACGGCGGCCATCGGCAGCTTTATCGCAGGCATTGTGGGCACGCTGGGCATCGCCTTCATCGGGCCGGTGATCGTGGATCTTGCCCTGCTGCTTGGCCCGGCCGAGTATTTCGCCCTGATGCTCCTGTGCTTCGTCACCGTGTCAGCCGTGCTGGGTGGCTCGGCACTGCGGGGGCTGACGAGCCTGGGTTTGGGCCTCACGCTCGGGTTGATTGGCATAGACCTGCAAACCGGTCAGCCGCGCATGACCTTCGGCCTGCCCGAGCTTTACGACGGGGTGAATGTGGTTCTCGTGGCTGTCGGCCTCTTTGCCGTGGCCGAAGCCCTGCACATGGCGTGGCGCCACCATGCCGGCGAAAAGGCCGAGGTGCGGCCGGTGGGCAATCTGATGCTCTCTCGGTCCGACCTCAGACGGAGTTTCTGGCCCTGGGTGCGAGGGGCGGGGCTGGGCTTTCCCTTTGGAGTGATGCCTGCGGGCGGCACCGAAATGCCGACCATGCTGAGCTATTACGCCGAACGCAAACTGGTGGCCCCTGAGCACGCGCATGAATTCGGCACCACCGGCGCCATCGAGGGCGTAGCCGGGCCGGAGGCCGCCAACAACGCTGCGGCCGCGGGCATTCTGGTCCCGATGCTGACCCTGGGCATCCCCACCTCGGCCACAGCCGCCATCATGCTCAGCGCCTTCCAGAGCTACGGCATCCAGCCCGGCCCGCTGCTGTTCGAGACCCAGGGTCAACTGGTCTGGACGCTGATCGCCTCGCTGTTCGTGGCGAATGTGATGCTGGTGGTGTTGAACCTGCCGTTGATCGGGCTTTGGGTGCGAATCCTGAAGATCCCCACGCCGCAACTCTACGCCGGCATCCTGGTGTTCGCGACAATCGGCACCTACGGGATTTCCAACTCGGTCGTGGATCTGCTGCTGCTTTATGGCATCGGCATCATCGGCATGTTCATGCGGCGTTTCGATTTCCCGGTCGCACCGGTGGTGATCGGAATGATCCTGGGGCCGATGGCCGAGCAGGCCTTGCGCCAGGCGCTGACGATCAGCCAGGGGGATTGGAGCGTGTTTGTGACGCGGCCGGGCAGCTTGGCAATCCTGGTGGTGGCACTCCTGGCGCTGCTGGGACCGCGAATTTATGCAATTTGGTCGCAGCGAGCGGCGGCGTGATTGTGCTGTCACTGCACCTGTTGACGAGAGGCTTCTGACCATGCCCGAAGCCCCCCTGCTCAAGGCCGAGAATGGCGTGGCAAAGCCCAGTCGTCGCCGGCGCTGGGTCTCACCGCTGCTGCGGCGCATCCTGCTGGTGAACGCCCTGCCACCGGCGCTGCTGGCGGCCGCCCTGCTTTATCTCGATCAGTATCAGAATGGGCTGCTCGGCGCGGAGGTGGAAGCGATGCGCACCCAGGCGCGCATCTATGCGGGGGCCATCGCCGAGACCGCGGTGCGCATCCAGGATGACCGTGCGGTGTTGGTGCCCGAGCAGGCCCGCCCCCTGCTGCGCCGGCTGGTCGAGCCCTCGCCCAACACCCAGGCGCGTCTTTTTGACACGGCGGGGCTGGTGGTGGCCGATAGCCGCGTGCGGGAGGCGGTGGGTGGCGCGGTCGTGACCGAGGCGCTGCCCGCGCCGGCGCCCCGCGGTGCGCTCTCGGGGTCCGTGTCCGGCCTTTACGAGCGCGTACTGGGGCTGCTGCCGCGCCAGGCGCGCAACCCCGTCGTGCTGGACGCGACGCCAGACGCCCAAAGCTTCGACTGGCAGCCAGATCTTGGCCCCGAGCGTCAGGCGGAACTGCGCCTCGCGCTGGAAGGCGGCGTCACCCCCTATATCCGCCGAACACCCGATGGGCGGCTGCTGGTCAGTGTGGCCGAGCCCGCCCGGCGCGGCGCGCAGGCCGTGGGCATCATGCTTCTGACGCGCGAGGCCCGGGACGTGGATGCGCGGCTCTTTGAGATCCGCGCGAGCGTGCTGGGGCTTTTTGTGCTGGCCCTGATTCTCACCGTCGCCGTGTCGTTATACCTGGCACGTACTCTGGCCAATCCGATCCTCCAACTTGCAGGTGCCGCGGCCGAGATGCGGCAGGGCAAGGGGCGCAGCGGCAGCGTGCCCGAACGGCTGCTGGAGCGGCAGGACGAGATCGGCATTCTGGCGCGAGACCTCCAGGCAGCCGCACGCGCGCTCTGGGCGCGAATTGACGCCAATGAACGATTCGCAGCCGATGTGGCGCATGAACTGAAAAACCCACTCACCAGCGTGCGCAGCGCCATCGAGACGCTGCGCCGCGTGGAGGATCCCGCCCAGCAACAGCGCCTGCTCGCCATTATCGCGAATGACGCGGTGCGGATGGACCGTCTGATCGGTGATATCTCGGATTCTTCGCGCGTGGATGCCGAGCTTTCGCGCGCGATCGCCGAGCCGGTGGATATCGGCCCCATCCTGGCCGTGCTGGTGGAGCTGCACAACACCACCCGCCACCCGCGCGACCCGGAGATGGATTTGGAAGCGCCGGAAACCCTTGTGGCCATGGGCGTGGAGGACCGCCTGGTGCAGGTTCTGCGCAATCTTCTGGGCAATGCCGTCTCCTTCAGCCCTGATCGCGGTCATGTCTGGCTGCGCGCGCGCGAGGCGGGAGCTGAGGTGGAGGTGATTGTCGAGGATGAAGGTCCGGGTATCCCCGACGCCAAGCTTGAGGGGATTTTCGACCGCTTCTATTCCGAGCGTCCGCGCGGCGAGCGCTTCGGCCAGCACTCTGGCCTGGGCCTTTCAATCTCCAAGCAGATCATAGAGGGGCTGCGTGGCCGCATCAGCGCCGAGAACAGGCGAGACGCCGAAGGCAAGGTGCTGGGGGCGAGATTTGTGGTCCGTCTGCGGAAAGCCTGATGAGCGGCCTGCCTCGGGCCACCCGGAGCCGGACGCCTTGAACAGCGCCACCAGCCAAATCCTTGCCCTTGCCCGCCGTGGAGTGTTGCGGGGTGCGCTTGGCCTTGCGGCGCTGGGCGCTGCTCAGCCGATGGGCGCTGCTCAGCCGATGGGCGCCCGAGGCCAGGTTCTGGGCAACCCTTTCACGCTCGGCGTGGCTTCGGGCGATCCCTGGCCAGACTCCGTTGTGCTTTGGACGCGCCTCGCACCGGCCCCTCTGGAGGAGGGCGGCGGCATGGCCCATGCGCCAGTCACGCTGCGCTGGGAGGTGGCGGCCGACGAGGATATGTTCCGCCTGGTGCAATCGGGCGAGGTGATTGCCCTGCCGGAAGAGGCGCATTCCGTGCATCTGGAACTGCGCGGCCTGGAGCCAGGGCGGGCGTATTTCTACCGCTTCCGGTGGGGTGCCCATGAAAGCCCGGTGGGCCGTACACGCACAGCGCCTGCACCGGACAGTACTGCCGAAATCCGTTTCATCAACGCCGGCTGCCAGAACTGGGAACACGGCCACTTCACCGCCTGGCGTCACGCGGCGGCCGAGGATAAGTTGGATTTCGTCTTCCACTATGGCGACTACATCTACGAATATGCCGGCCGAATGCCAGGCGCGCGGGGCTGGGGGCCGATCGTGCGCAGCCATCATGGCGGCGAGACGCTCACCCTGAACGACTACCGCGCCCGCTACGCCCAATACAAAACCGACCCGGACCTGGCCGCAGCACATGCCGCGCACCCCTTCATCACCACCTATGATGATCACGAAGTCGAGAACAACTGGGCGGCGATGGTCAGCCAGCAGGATGGAAGCGCGCGCTTCCCCAACAGCGTGCCGACCGAAGTCTTCGCCCTGCGCGCCGCCGCCGCCTTCCAGGCCTGGTATGAGCATATGCCTGTGCGCCCCTCGGCCCGCCCGAGCGGCACTGACATCACCGCCTATCGCCGGCTGCGCTTCGGCCAGATGCTGGACCTGCATGTGCTGGACACGCGCCGCTTCCGCGATAACCAGCCCTGCGGCGACGGCGCGGTGAAGCCCTGCGAGGCGGCGGGCCGCCCGGATGCGCAGATGCTGGGCACAACCCAGGAAGCCTGGCTGCGTGAGGGCATCCGGGGCGGGCAGGGTCATTGGCAGGTGCTGGCGCAGCAGGTGTATTTTGCACCGCGCCTCTTCGCCCGCGGAACCCGCAGCATGGACAGTTGGGATGGCTACCCCGCCGCCCGCCAGCGTGTGCTGGAGATGTTTCGCGGGCGGGAAGGCGGCGTGGTGCTGACCGGCGATGTCCATCGCGCCTGGGCCAGTGAGGCGGCACCACTGGTGGAATTCGTGGGCACCTCCATCAGCAGCGAGGGCGATGGCAGCGACACGCAGGCCACAGCGCCCGGGATCTTGGCCAACAACCCTCACCTGAAATTCAACAGCAACCGGCGCGGCTATACGCTGCACGTTGCAAGGCAGGACCGGATGGAAGCGATCTACCGCGCCTTGCCCTTCGTGCAGCAGCCCGACGCGCCGCTGACCACTGCCGGGCATTTCGTGACCGAACGCGGGTCGGGCAGGGTGGAGCGCGGCTGAAGCTTCGCGTAGCCTCCCACCAAACAGGAGGGTCACCCCATGGCACGCATTGGTTTCGTCGGTCTCGGCAATATGGGCCTGCCCATGGCCCGCAACCTCGTCAAAGCCGGGCATGAGGTGCGCGGCTATGACCTCAGCGCGGCCGCCATGGATGCGGCCTCCGATGGCGGCATCGCCCGCGCGCAGTCCGCCGCCGATGCCGCGCGCGGTGCCGATCTGGTGATCTCCATGCTGCCTGCGGGCGCGCATGTCCGCTCGGCCTGGGCCGAAATGGCGCCCGCCTGCGAGCCCCATGCGGTGATGCTCGACTGCTCCACCATTGATGTGGAAACCGCGCGCGAGGTCGCGGCCGGCCGGCCCATGCTGGATGCGCCCGTCTCCGGCGGCACCATGGGCGCCGAGGCCGGCACCCTCACCTTCATGGTGGGCGGCGATGGGAAGAGCTTTGCCCGCGCGAAGCCCTTCCTGGAGGCGATGGGCCGCACCATCGTCCATTGCGGCGCAGCGGGTTCCGGCCAGGCGGCGAAGCTGTGCAACAACATGCTGCTGGCCATCTCCATGATCGGCGCCGGCGAGGCCTTCACCCTCGCCGAAAAGCTTGGCCTGAGCCACGAGGCGTTGTTCGAGGTGGCGAGTAAATCCTCCGGCCAGTGCTGGGCTGTCACGACCTATTGCCCGGTGCCGGGGCCGGTGCCGGGCAGCCCGGCCAATCGCGGCTACAAGCCAGGCTTTGCCACCGCGCTGATGCTGAAGGATCTGGGCCTTTCGCAGGAGGCAGCCGAGGCAGCGGGCGCGGCCACGCCCTTGGGTGCGGCGGCCCTCGCGCTCTATCAGCGTTTCGCGGCCGAGGGCGGCGCAGCCAGCGATTTCTCGGGCATCATCAACATGCTGCGGGAGACCCCGCGCTGAGGCGGCTTAAAACAGCCGGTCCATCCGGAACGTCAGCACGAGGGCGAGGCCCGCGAGGCTGACGCACAGATGCGCAGCGAAGCCCAGCCAAGCGAGGAGCCGCGCCCTGATAATCGAGACCAACAGCACCATCACCTCGAATCCGATCAGTCCCAGGATCTGTCCATCCGTGGGCGGACCGAGTGTCATGCTCAGCCTCGGGGCCTGGTAGGCCAGTACGGCCAGCGCCACCACGGCATTGAGAAGAAGCAGCGCCTTGCCCTTCCGCCACCACGCCAGCACAGCCAGATGCGCCAGGAGGCAGGCCAGCACCAGGGCCAGGAAAACTGCGTTGGGCAAAAGCAATTGACAACCCCTCAACCAGATTTGCTGAGATGAACACGATGTCACTCTGGCGCTCGATCGGTTTCGCATCACATAATCTTTTTCCAGCTTCAGCCGAAGGAAATGCCATGCGCACTCGCTACCGCATCGAACGCCGCGCCCTTTTGGGCGGCTTTGCCCTGGCCGCCGTGCCCGGCGCGCGCGTTCCGGTTGCGCAAACGCTCGACCGCGTCTCCTTCCACACCAACTGGCGCGCCCAGGCCGAGCAGGGCGGTTACTACCAGGCGGTCGCCGCCGGCATCTACCTTCGCCACGGGCTTGAGGTGGATTTGCGCCAGGGTGGCCCAAATCTGGACCCAGTGCGTCTCATGGTGGCGGGCCGCGTGGACATGATCATGTCCAACGGCTTCCAGGCGCTGACCTATGTGCGCGAGAATGTGCCAGCCCTTACAATCGCCGCCATGATGCAGAAGGACCCGCAGGTTCTGATGACGCATGAGGGCAATGGCATCAACAGCTTCGAGGATATGCGCGGCCGGCCCATCCTGGTGGGCTCGGGAGGGCGGGTCACCTACTGGCCCTTCCTGCGCGCGCGCTTCGGTTTCACCGATGAGCAGGTGCGCCCCTATACTTTCAACCTCCAGCCCTGGCTGGTGGATCGCATGGCCATCCAGCAGGGGTTTCTCTCGTCTGAACCGCTTTCCGCCATCCAGGCCGGGGCGCGCCCGAAGGTCTTCCTCATCGCTGATGCCGGTTATGAGAATTACCAGACCACCGTGGACATCATGCGCCCCATGATGGAAGCGCGCGGCGATGTGGTGCAGCGCTTCATCAACGCCAGCATCGAGGGCTGGACGCAATACATGCGCGGCCAGGACATCGCCGCCGCCAACCGCCTGATCATCCGTGACAATCCGGAGATGAACGAGGAGCGCATCGCCTATGCCATCCGCGTGATGAACGAGCAGGGCATCGTCATCTCGGGCGATGCGACGACGCTCGGCGTGGGTGCCATGACCGATGCGCGTTGGGAGCGCTTCTACAACACCATGCGCGATGCGGGAATCTATCCGGTCGGATTGGACTTCAAGCGGGGCTATGATCTGCGCTTCGTGAACAAGCGGGTGGGGATCTGAGTCTGCTTCGGCTCAGCGAAGTCACCAAACGTTTTGCGAAGGGGGTCACCGCCGTCGAGGAGGTGAGCCTGTCCATCGCCGATGGTGACTTCCTGGCCCTGCTGGGTCCCTCGGGCTGCGGCAAATCCACGCTGTTGCGGATGATTGCGGGGTTGATCGAGCCGAGTGCGGGCCGCCTGGAATGGCAGGCCGACATGACCGCGCGCATTGGCTTCGTGTTCCAGGAACCCACTTTGATGCCCTGGGCCAGTGCCCTGCGCAACGTGGCCCTGCCGCTGGAACTGGCCGGCATACCGCGCGCGGAAGCCGAGCGGCGGGCGATGGAATCCCTGGCCCGCGTGGAACTCACCGGCTTCGAGCACGCCTATCCGCGCACGCTCTCCGGCGGAATGAAAATGCGCGTCTCCATAGCCCGCGCGCTGGTGACCAGGCCGCGGCTTCTGCTGATGGATGAGCCCTTCGCGGCCCTCGACGAAATCACCCGCCACCGCCTGAACGAGGATCTTC
Source organism: Acetobacterales bacterium (assembly GCA_038247025.1). GTDB lineage: Bacteria > Pseudomonadota > Alphaproteobacteria > Acetobacterales > Acetobacteraceae > Roseococcus. Next base: position 4,960 of record JBBRVI010000026.1, on the reverse strand, counting down.
TGCGCCTCTGGCAGCAGGAGCGCTTCACCGCCATCTTCGTCACGCATTCCACCTTCGAGAGTGTCTTTCTTGCCGAACGCATCGTGGTGATGAGCCCCCGCCCGGGCCGCATCCGCAACGAACTGCGCGTGCCGCCAGAGGATCGCGCCACGGCGGAATTCCGCACCTCGGATATCTATGCCGCGCATTGCCGCGCCGTCTCTCACGCGCTTGCGGATGCGATGGCCGCATGATGCGCCTCGCCGCCCCCGCGCTGGTTGGTGCGCTGGTGCTGGGTGCTTGGGAATGGATGGTCCGCGCCCAAGGCATCCCGCCCTATATTCTGCCCGGCCCACTCCTGGTCGCGCAGACGCTTTGGCGCGACTGGGCTTCGCTGCTGCCCTCCCTCGTCATCACCGCGCAAATCACCTTCGCGGCACTTTTCGTTGCCGCCACGCTGGGCCTGGCGCTGGCCATCCTGTTCGCGCAGTCGCGCGTGATCGAGATGTCGCTCTACCCCTATGCCGTGATCTTGCAGGTGACGCCGATTGTCGCCATCGCGCCGCTGATCATCATCTGGGCCGACAACCTCTGGCTCGCGCTGCTGATCTGTGCGTGGATCGTCGCCTTCTTCCCCATCCTTTCCAACACCACAACGGGCCTGAACAGCGTGGACCCGAACCTGCGGGACCTGTTTCGCCTGTATCGCGCGAGCCGCTGGCAGATGCTCCGGCGGCTGCAACTGCCCACAGCGCTGCCGTATTTTCTGGCCGGGTTGCGTATCTCGGGCGGGTTGGCACTGATCGGCGCCATCGTCGCGGAGTTCGTGGCGGGGACGGGCGGTTCCTCCTCCGGGCTGGCGTCGCGCATTCTGGAGACGGGCTATCAGTTGCAAATTCCTCGCATGTTCGCGGCTTTGGTGCTGGTTTCGGCCTTTGGGATTCTGATCTTCCTTGTACTCTCGCTCATCTCGCATCTGCTGTTGCGGCGCTGGCATGAGGAGAGCCGTTAGGGGCGAGACGCGCCTTGCCGACCTTCCCCTGAGAGAGGATCGCCCGATGCCTACAGCCCGCGCACCCCTGGTCGTTGTCCAGCCCGATGACGCGCCCTCCTTCTGGCAGCCCGTGCCGGCCAATGGCTTTGTGCGCTGCATGCTGGCCGCCAACAAGATCGGCGCAGAGACGCCCTTCTCCATGGGCACCCAACTCGTGGACCCGGGCTGTTTCGTGCGCGAACACGTCCATCCCGACAATGAGGAGGTCATCTTTGTCCTCGAAGGCTCGGGCGAGGCGTTGCTGGATGGCGTGGACAAGGTGCCGATGGTGAAGGGCACCTGCATCTTCGTGGGCCGCGGCCGCGCCCATCGCTTCGAGGCCAACGCGGACGGCCCGATGACCTTCATGTGGCTGATGATGCCCGGGGGGCTGGACACCTTCTTCGCCCGCATCGGCCGCGAGCGGAAACCTGGCGATCCGCAGCCTGCGAATTTCCCGCGCCCGGCGGATGTGTTGCAGATCGAAGCTCAGACAGTCTTCGGCAAGCTGCCTGCCAAATCGTGATCGTGCTTCCGCAAATCAGCGCAACGCCCTAGCCAGATCATCCAGGCCTTCCAGCGTCATGGGAAACATCCGACCCTCCATGGCGTCCTGGATCAGGCCGATGCTGGTGGTGTAACCCCAATGCTTTTGCGGCGTTGGGTTCAGCCAGGCGACGCGGCGGAAATGCCCGGTGATGCGCTTCAGCCAGACCTTGCCCGCTTCCTCGTTCCAATGCTCCACGCTGCCGCCCGGCTCGATCACTTCGTAGGGTGACATGGAGGCGTCGCCGACGAAGACCACGCGCCAATCCGGCCCATAGGTGCGCAGCATGTCCCAGGTGGGCGTTTGCTGCTCGGTGCGGCGGCGGTTGGACTTCCAGAAGCGCTCATAGGGGCAGTTGTGGAAGTAGAGATGGACCAGGTGCTTGAACTCGGATTTCGCGGCTGAGAACAGCTCCTCCGAGGCGCGGATATGGTCGTCCATGCTCCCGCCGATATCCAGCAGCAGCAGCACCTTCACCGCATTGCGCCGTTCGGCGCGCATCTTGAGGTCGAGCGTGCCGGCATTGCGCGCCGTCGCACCGATGGTGCCGTCAATATCAAGCTCATCCGCCGCACCCTGCCGGGCGAAGCGGCGCAACCGGCGCAGCGCAAGCTTCATCGCGCGCGAGCCGAGTGCTGCATCATCGGCGAGGTCACGGAACTCCCGCTTGTCCCAGACCTTCACGGCTCGGCGGTGGCGTGAACCTTCCTGCCCGATCCGCACGCCCTCGGGGTTGTAGCCCTCGGCGCCGAACGGCGAGGTGCCGTTGGTGCCGATCATTCGGCTGCCGCCCTGGTGGCGCTTTTTCTGCTCGGCGAGGCGCTCCTTGAGCGTCTCCATCAGCTTCTCGAAGCCGCCGAGCGCTTCGATCTTCGCCATCTCCTCGGCAGAGAACATCCGCTCGGCAAGCTTCTTCAGCCATTCGGTGGGCAATTCGCGCTGGATGATTTCGCCGGTGACAGTCGTCTCTGGCTCCAGGCCCTTGAACACCTGGCCGAAGACGACGTCGAAGCGGTCCAGATGGCGCTCATCCTTGACCAGCGTGGCGCGGGCCAGGTGGTAGAAATCATCCAGGTCGTAATCGGCGACGCCCGCCTTCATGGCACCCATCAGCATCAGCCATTCAGTGATGGAGGCGGGCAGGCCGGCGCGGCGCAATTCCAGGATGAAGGGGGCGAACATGGGGCGTCAGGTCCGATCGCCGATGGCCGGCCATGGCGTGAATCGGCCCGGAAAGACTCGTAAGCTGAGGGATTTCGGACGCATGTCGAAATCCCTCAGCGCCGCGCGCGATTCAGGAAGGCGAGGCGCTCGAACAGATGCACATCCTGCTCGTTCTTCAGCAGCGCACCGTAGAGGGGCGGAATGGCCACCTTGGTATCGCTGGAGCGCAGCGCCTCGGGCGGCATGTCCTCGATCATCAGCAGCTTCAGCCAGTCCAGCAGCTCGCTTGTGGCGGGTTTCTTCTTGAGCTCACCCACCTCGCGGATCTGGAAGAAAACGTTGAGCGCCTCACGTGCGAGATCGGCACGCAGATCAGGGTAATGGCTGTGCAGGATGCGCTCCATGGTCTCGCGGTCGGGGAAGCGGATGAAGTGGAAGAAGCATCGCCGGAGGAAGGCGTCCGGCAGCTCCTTCTCATTGTTGCTGGTGATGATGACGATGGGCCGCTGCCGGGCCGACACCGTCTCCTTCGTTTCATAGACATGGAACTGCATGCGATCGAGTTCGAGCAGCAGGTCATTGGGGAATTCGATGTCGGCCTTGTCGATCTCGTCAATCAGCAGCACCACCGGCGTCTCGCTGTCGAAGGCCTCCCAGAGCTTGCCGCGGATAATGTAGTTGGACACATCCCGCACGCGCTCATCGCCCAACTGCCCGTCGCGCAGGCGTGAGACGGCGTCGTATTCGTAGAGCCCCTGCTGCGCCTTGGTGGTGGATTTGATGTGCCACTCGATCAGCGGGTAACCGAGGCTGCGCGCGATCTCCTGCGCGAGGACGGTCTTGCCGGTGCCGGGCTCGCCCTTGACCAGAAGCGGGCGTTGGAGGGCGATGGAGGCGTTGACCGCCACCTCCAGCTCACGCGGGGCGATGTAGCGCTCGGTGCTGGCGAATTTCTTCACTTGAGAGGCGGCCTTTCCTGGATCGGGTCAAATCTCTGTCCGATCTCGCCTTGCCGCAAGGGTGGGCGCATGTTTAGGCAGGCAACATGGACATCTACTTCCTGGCGCTCGTCGCCCTTTCCATCTCCGGCATGATCGAGGCGCGATGCAGCACGCCCGCGCTGCGCCCGGATCATGAGCCGGCGGACCGCGCCTTTCGCTGGCTGGGCCGCTCGGCTTTTGGCTTCTGGCTGGCGCTGCTCGCCTTCGGCTTCTGGCAGTTTTCCTGGTGGCAGCCGGTGGCAGGTCTGATCGGTTCCCTCGCCGCCAATGCGCTGGTTCTGCAATCGGGCATACGGCCCTTTTGGCCGGGGATCTCGATGGGTCTGGCATTGTTGGGGCTTGGTTTGGCCAGCAAGGTGCTCTTCGACGCATTCTGAAGCTGTTCAGCGTGGCTTGCGGGGCGCGGAAGGCAGGTTCGATGATGCAAACCACCGATCCGGACACCGAGAAGTGGCGATGATTCGCAAGGAAACCGGCACGTTGGGCTTGAGGTGGTGCCCGATCCGGTCACAGCCCACCCGATGTTGAATCATCTCGCCGCTCAGTCGGTCCATTCGACCCAGACTGGCGCATGGTCGGAGGGCTGATCCTCCGACCTCGCTATTGTATCCACTTTGCAGGCAGTGAGCCGTTCGGCCAGTTCCGGCGAGAGCAAGGCGTGGTCAATGCGCAACCCCCGATTCGTCTCGAAGGCTGAGCCGTAGTCCCAGTAGGTATAGGGCGCATCTTGGGGGTGCAGGGCGCGCAGCCCGTCCGTCAGGCCCAGATGTTCCATGGCACGCCAGCGGGCGCGGCTTTCGGGATGCACCAGGGCATCCATTGGCGGCAAGGCGCCGGGGAAGAGATCCTGCCCGGTCGGGCAGACGTTGAAGTCGCCCAGGATGGCGAGCGGCGTCAAACTCTCCAGATGCGGGGCGGCCCATTCCCGCAGCCGGTCCATCCAGCGCCATTTATAGGCCATGCCCTCGGCACCGCCAGAGTTGCCATTGGGCAAATAGATCCCAGCGGCGACAACGCGACCAGTCCGCAGGGCGAGGAACCGGGCCTGTTGGTCCGTCTCCTCGCCCGGCAATGCCTCGGCGATGACTTCGAAACCAACTCGCCCAAGCACCGCCACGCCATTTCGGCCGCCCGGTTGGCCCAAGGCGTGGATGCGATATCCGCTGCCAGCGAACTCAAGTGCGGGAAATTCCTCGGTCTTGCACTTCAGTTCCTGGAGGAACACCAGGTCAGGCT
>JBBRVI010000025.1:0-19959 GCA_038247025.1 Acetobacterales bacterium | reverse complement strand
CTCGCCGCCCATGGTCAGGCGCATGTTCTGGTGGGCGAGTGCGGCATCCACATGCTCGCCGGCGGCGCGGATCGCGGCCCAGGTGGCATCGGTGTAGGGCTTGGTGACGCGCGGCGTTTCTCTCACGCGCGTGACGGTCATCTCGAAGCCGAATTCAGTCTCCGCATCTTCGACCATGCCGGAGATGGGCGCGGCTGAAGCGGGTTCGGGCGTTGCGGCCAGCGGGATGTGCCCCTCGCCCGCCATCAGACCCGAAGTGGCGTCGAGGCCGACCCAGCCTGCGCCGGGCAGATAAACCTCGGCCCAGGCGTGCAGGTCGGTGAAATCGGCGGTGGGGCCTTCGGGTCCGTCCACTGGCTTCACATCGGCTACCAGTTGGATCAGGTAGCCCGAGACGAATCGCGCGGCGAAGCCCAGATGGCGCATGGCCTGGACCAGCAGCCAGGCGGAATCGCGGCAGGAACCGCGGCCCTCGCCCAGAGTGCGCTCAGGCTCCCAGACGCCGGGTTCCATGCGAACAATGTAGGAGATGCGCGACTGCACGAGCTGGTTGATGAGCACCAGCATATCCACCATCCGCCGCTCATCGCGCGGGATTTCCGCCAGCAGGCCCTTCAGCAGCGGCCCGACAGGGGCAAGCTTGCGGAACGGCGCCAGTTCCTCATCGAGTACGGGGTCGTAGGTGAACGGGAAATTCTCGGCCTCGGGCTCCAGGAAGAAGTCGAAGGGGTTGATGGTCGCCATGTCAGCGACGAGATCCACCGTCACATCGAAATGCGTGACCTTTTCGGGGAACACCACGCGCGCCTGGAAATTGCCCTGCGGGTCCTGCTGCCAATTGATGAAATGCGGCTGCGGCTCGACCTTCAGGGAGTAGGCAAGGATGGGCGTGCGCGCGTGTGGCGCGGGGCGCAGCCGGATCGTCTGCGGCCCAAGGCTGACCGCCTTTTCGTAGCGATAGGTCGTGCGATGCGTGAGGGCGGCGTGGATGGACATGCGGCGGACGGTCCCCTGGGAAGGCTCATCCGCTTATAGGCGGGAAACTTTGCGCTTGCATGGGAGTGATTGCACGTTTTTGCCGGCGTGGCGGATTGTATCATGTGCCACGTGAAAAGGCTGGATTCAGCGCCCCTTGAAGATGGGCGAGCGCTTTGCGTGGAAGGCGGCCAGGCCTTCCTTCAAATCCTCGCTCGCCTGGCTGGCCTTGGCGCGGTCCAGGGCGCCCTGCTCGTCGAAGTGCTGTCGCGCGATTTCGTTCAGGCTGCGCTTCACTCCCTGAACCGCAAGCGGCGCCATGGCGGCCAGGCGATCCGCCAGCGCATCCACACGCGCATCCAGCTCGGCCACCGGCAGCATCTCTGTCAGGTAGCCGATGGCCAGCATTTCGGGCGCGTGGATTTTCTCGGCGGTCAGGAACAGCTTCTTGGCCGCATTGAGGCCCAGGCGGCTGACATAACGCAGCATCCCCGAGGGATAGTAGTGCAAACCAAGCCTTGCCGCGGGCATGAACATCTCGGCCGTGTCCACGCCGATGCGGAAATCGCAGCACAAGGCGAGATCAGTGGAGCCGCCGTAAACGCCGCCATTGAGCCGGCAGATGCTGGGCACGCTCAGGTTTTCGAGCTGGCTCGCGACCCCCTCGAAGGAGGGCGCATCGTCGCGGGCGGTGACCTCCGCCCCGGGCCGCTCGGCCATGTCGCCCAGATGATATCCGGAGGAGAAGGATTTTCCCGTCCCCGTCAGCACCAGGACACGGATCTCGGGGTTCGCCTCGATGGCGGCCAGGTGTTCGCCCAGCATCAGCAAATCAGGCGGTTCGATGCGGTTGTGAACGGCCGGGCGATTGAGCCGAATGGTGGCGCGGGCGCCCTCGATGCTGAGCAGAGGCGTGGTCGACTCAACCGCCTGGATGTTCATGCCCGCTCTCCTGATGGCTGGTTGGAGAATAGCTGGAAAGGCCAGAGGCGAAAGCCCGGCTTGACATGTTACGCACGCGAGGTCCTATCCTCAGTGACGATGGGCAGGGCTGCGCGCGCCCGCGGCCTGCACCGCCAGCTGGATGGTCACTTCGCCGGCCCGTTCGAAGCGCAAAGTGATCGGGACGGTCTGCCCCACCTCCATCGCCCTCACGAGGCCGATCAGCATGAGGTGCAGCCCCCCCGGCTGAAGCATGGCTTCGCCATTCGCAGGCACGGCGATGTCATTCACCGGGCGCATGCGCATCACGTCACCATCGCGAATATGCGTGTGCAGTTCCAGCCGGCCAGCCGCCGGCGATGTGGCGGAGACCAGCCGGTCCGGCTCCGCGCCGGTGTTGCGGATGATGAAGAACCCGCCCCCCTGCATTCCCTGCCCCGCCGCGCGCGTCCAGGGGTTCACGATGCGCAATGCACCCGCTTCGGTGATGGTATCGCGGGCAGAGGCAGGCGTGGCCGGCAAAACGCCGACAGCAGCAAAAAGCGTACGGCGTTGGATCATGGCGTGGTCCCCGAATGTCCCGATGCCGGCGGAACTACCGCGGAGGACGGGGGCTGGCAAACTGCCGCCCCCCGCACGGCTATTCCTCCTCGGATGGGGAATCACTGTCGGGCCCGACCATCAATGCATTGGCAACAACGGTCGCCTGGCCGCGGATTCGGGCTTCGATGCTGTCCGCCATGGCGGGATTGTCGCGCAGATACTGCTTGGCATTTTCACGCCCCTGGCCGATGCGCTGACCATCGCAACTGAACCAGGCACCAGATTTGTCCACAACGCCCGCCTTCACGCCAAGATCCACCAGTTCGCCAACTTTGCTGATGCCCTCGCCATACATGATGTCGAACTCGACTTGCCGGAAAGGGGGGGCCATCTTGTTCTTCACCACCTTCACGCGAGTCTGGTTGCCGGTGACTTCCTCACGGTCCTTGATCGCGCCGATGCGGCGGATTTCCAGACGGCAGGAGGCATAGAACTTCAGCGCATTGCCGCCCGTTGTGGTTTCGGGATTGCCGAACATCACACCGATCTTGATGCGGATCTGGTTGAGGAAGATGAGCAGCGTGTTGGAGCGGCTGACCGTGCCCGTCAGCTTGCGCAGCGCCTGGGACATGAGGCGCGCATGCAGGCCGACATGGGTATCGCCCATTTCGCCCTCCAACTCGGCCTTTGGCACCAGGGCTGCCACGCTGTCCACGACCAGCACGTCAATGGCGCCCGAACGCACCAGCGTATCCACGATTTCCAGCGCCTGCTCGCCGCCATCGGGCTGGCTGATCAGCAGGTTTTCCACATCCACGCCAAGCTTGCGGGCATAGCCAGGGTCCAGCGCGTGTTCGGCGTCAATGAAGGCGCAGGTGCCGCCCTTCTTCTGGGCCTCCGCGATGGCATGAAGCGCCAGCGTTGTCTTGCCCGAGGATTCGGGGCCATAGATCTCAACGATGCGCCCCTTTGGCAGCCCACCAATCCCCAAAGCCAAGTCGAGCCCCAGCGAGCCGGTGGAGATCACCTCGACCCCCTCCATGGAGCTCTTGCTGCCCATGCGCATGATCGAGCCCTTGCCGAAGGCTCTCTCGATCTGGCTCAGCGCGGCGTCAAGCGCCTTTCCCTTTTCCATATTGGAACCCTCTGCAACCTATGGGGGCACAACGCCGCCAGATGACACGCTGATAATCTAACCCCGGATTCGTAGGCAGGGGGAAGGCGTCGCGCTTGATGTTCTATTTATGTTCCAAATTAAGGTTTGCCGCAAGAGGCAGAAACGCGCCAGCCACGGCCATGCGCAATGCATCGGGCGTGTACGGCTTGGCCAAGAACCGAAAGCCCTCGGCCGCGAGATCCGAACCCACCACCGCCGCAGAATAGCCTGAGAGCAGCAGCACCGGAACGTCGGGCATCAGGCTGCGCGCGGCGCGCGCCAGCGCCAGGCCGTCCATTCCGGGCATGGCCACGTCGCTGGCGATGAGGCAGGGGCGCAAACCGCCCTCCAGCAGTTCCAGCGCCTCCTCGCCATCGAGGGCGGCCGCCACCTCGAAGCCCGCCTGTTGCAAATAGAGCTTCGCGACGCGCAGCAGCGAAGGCTCGTCATCCACCAGCAGGATGGGCCCGTTGGGCTGCGCCACCGGGATGGGCTTTGGCGGCAGGGGTATCTCGGCCGGGCCGTCATGGCGCGGCAGCAGGATGCGGAAGGTGCTGCCCTTGCCCAGGCGGCTCTCCACCTCCATCTGGCCGCCGAACTGGCCGATGATCCCCTGGACCGTAGCCAGCCCCAGCCCCGTCCCGCCCTGATCCAGCTTGGTGGTGAAGAAGGGCTCGAAGATACGCGGCAGCACTTCGGGCGCGATGCCCGGGCCGCTATCCGTCACCTCGACCGTCACGTAGCGGCCGGGCGGCAGCGTCTCGGCATCGAGCACCAGCCGCCGCCCCGTTGTGATGTAGAGCACGCCCTTGCCCCCCATCGCGTCGCGCGCATTCACGATCAGGTTGAGCAGCACCTGGTCCCATTGCGAGGGGTCCACCCGCACGCTCCGGCCGGGCTCCTGCAACTCCATGTGCAGGTCAATCTGATTGCCCATGAGCCGGGGCAGCATCTGCGACATCTGGCGGATCGAATCATTGAGATCAATCACGCGCGGCGCCATCACCTGCTGCCGCGCGAAGGCCAATAACTGCCGCACCAGCGCCGAGCCGCGCTGCGCGGCACCGTCAATCGCATCAAGCTCCGGGCCCGCCTCGTCGGTGGCGTAGAACCGCCGCAGCGCACCCGCCCCCCCCAGCACCACAGCGAGCAGATTGTTGAAGTCATGCGCGATGCCGCCAGCCAGACGACCCAGTATCTCCAGCCGCGCACCTTGGCTTGGTGCGAGGGATTCCAGCAGCAGCAGGGCACCGGCCCCATCATTGAGGGGAACCAGGCGCAGCATGCCCAGCGCTTCCCCATGGCCTTCGGCAGGAACCGGTGCGGGCGACTCGCCACGAAGCGCGGCGTGGATGGCCGCCTCCGCCGCCGGGAAAATGCGTGCCGCCGCATCGCCCGGGCGGATCAGCACCGCACCCCCCAGAGCGCTGCGCATCGCCGGATTGGCCAGCACCACGCGCCCGCCCATGTCAATCAGCGCGGCGGGTTGCGGCCAGGCGGTAACCACGGCCTGGCCGGAGGCAGGTTTGAGGCTCATGGGGCAGCGCGCAACTTCATCACATAGGCGATGATCTTCGCCACCGCGTCCCAGTGCTCCGCTGGAATCTCCTGGTCCAGTTCGACACGGTAGAGCGCGCGCGCCAACGTTGGATCGGGCAGGATGGGGATGCCCGCCTTCTGGGCCACCTCGCGAATTCGCGCCGCCATGGAATCAACCCCCTTCGCCACCACCTTCGGCGCGGAAGATTGCCCCGCCGCATATTCCAGCGCCACCGCATAATGGGTGGGGTTGGTGATGACCACGGTGGCGCGCGGCACGGCGGCCATCATCCGCTTGCGCCCCGCCATCTCACGCAGCTGGCGCATGCGGCCCTTGATGAGCGGATCGCCCTCGGTTTCCTTGCCTTCTTCCTTCAATTGCTGTCGGGTCATGCGCAGCTTGTCCAGGTGACGGAAGCGCACCAGCAGAATATCCAGCAGCGCCAGCAGCGCGAAGGCCGCGAGTGTGGCCGCCAACAGCCGCATCACCCCGCGCCCGGCCGCAGCAAAGAGCTCGGCAGGTGGTGCGGCCAGTAGCATGGCAAGGCCGGGCAGATCAGCCGCCACATACCAGAGTGAGCCCGCGACGATGCCGATCTTGAGCAGCGTGCGGCCAAATTCAAGCAAACCCTCGGCGCCCATGAGCCGGCCGAACCCAGCAATGGGCGAGAGCTTGGTCAGGTTCGGCGTCATTCCCGCCAGAGAGATCGCGCCACGAGTCTGCGCCAGGGTTGCCACCACAGCACCCAGCGCGGCGGCGCCGGCAATGGGAAAGGTGAGGTCCAGAAACAAGTCCAGCCACTCGAGTGCGGTGCCCGCAGTGCTCAATTCATGTCCGCGCCCGATCGTGCCGCGCATGGCGGCGGTGATGCGCTCCATCTGGCCGGGGAGCAGCAGCACCGCTGTGAAGGTGGAAGCGAGCAACGTGGCAAAGCCCACCGCCTCACGCGACATCGCCACATTGCCTTGCGAGGCGGCTTGGTCAATCCGGCGTTGCGTGGCGGGTTCATTGCGTTCGGCGCCATCATCTTCTTCTTCACCCTCGGCCATGGCTCAGCCGCCCGGAAGGCTGAGGAAGCCTTGCGCCATGCCGCGCGCCCAAAGCTCCATCATCTGCGGCAGAAGCAGCATGAGCAGCAGGAAGCCGCCAAGAATCTGCACGGGGGCCGCCACGACGAAGACCTGCGCCTGTGGTGCCAACCGCGCGACCAGCCCCAAGCCCGCATTGAAAAAAATCGCCGCCAGAACGAAAGGCGCTGCCAACTGCATGGCGAGGGCGAGGCTCTCCGCCGCTTTGCGCGCAACGCTTTCCGCCGCTTCTCCCAAGGGCAGGCCGGCGCCTGCGGGCAGCACGGAATAGCTCTCCACCAGGGCACGCAGCGGGATCTCATACAGGCCAGTCGCGAGGACGAGGGCCGCGGTGGCAAGCGAGAAAAGCCGCGCCAGCGCCGTGGCACTCGCCCCCAGCACCATATCGCCTTGCAGCGGCGAGGCCAGACCAATCAACAGCGCCACCACTTGCCCCGCCTGCGCCAAGGCGAGTGCGAGGAAACGTGCGAGCAACCCGATCCACAGCCCGGTCAGTACCTCGGAGACGATCATCGCCGCGAGCCCGGCCACATCCTCCGGCATGGCCGGCAGCGCCGGCGAGAGGATGGGCAGCAGCGCCAGCACCAACCCCAACGCCAGGGCAATGCGCATGGTGGGTGGGATTTCCGCCTCGCCAATGCCTGGCAGCAGCATGACGGCCGCGCCCAGCCGGCAGAGGATCAGCACCGCCTGGAAAGCCAGGCCAGGCAGTGCGGCCAGGAGCGCCGCATCGGCGGGCAGGATCAAGGCAGCCCACCCACCGCGATCACCTGGTCAAACAGCCGCACCGCCCAGGCTTGCAGCACGCCCGCCATGAAGGGGCCGGTGAACAGCAACAGCCCGCCAATCGCTGCGAGTTTGGGCAAGAAGGCGAGCGTGGCCTCCTGGATCTGCGTCAACGCCTGCAACAGCGAAACGCAGAGTCCGATGGCCAGCACAACGAGCAGCGGCGGGCCTGCCAGTTGCAGGCTCACCCACAGCGCCTCACGCATCGCCATGACGACGGGTTGGTCCTGCATGTCGCCCCGCCTCCTGCGGGTGCGCGCGCCTTTGAGCGGGCGATTCACGTCTTTGGCCGTTTCAGCCAAAGACGACCGCACGCTAGATCGGCATGCGCATCACGTCCTGATAGGCGGTCACCACGCGGTCCCGCACCGCGGTCGCGGTCTGCAAGGCAAGCTCCGCGCGCGAGATGGCGAGCACGACGTCAGTCACACTTCCCTGCCCCGTCATCGCGTTGGTCGAGGCGACATCGGCGCTGCGGCCGACATCAATGGCACTCTGCGCGGCACGTTTCAGCGTCTCGCCAAAGCCCGCGCCCTGCGCGACGGCCTCGGCCCCGCCCATGGCCGCGCGATAGGCGGCGGCCGCACCCTGAAGGCCAAGAACGGGGGCGAGCATCAGCGCAGCGTCTCAATGGCGCGCATCAGCATGCCGCGCGTGGTTTCCAACACCGCCAGATTGGCCGAATAGCTGCGGTTGGCCTCACGCATGTCCATGTTCTCGATCATGCTGTCCACATTGGGCGTCTTCACGTAGCCACGCGCATCCGCAGCCGGATGGCTCGGCTCGAAGCGCTCGGGGAAGCTGCCGGGGGCTTGGCCGATACGCGAGACACGGACCGTCTCCGCCCCCAGCGAACGGTCCAGCCGGCTGCCGAAGCTGACCGTCTTGCGCCGATAGGGATCAGCGCCGGGCGACTGGCCCGTGCTGTCGCGATTGGCGATGTTCTCCGCCACCACGCGCAGCCGCGTGGATTGCGCGGACATGCCGGCGGCGGAAATTGAAAGTGCGCGATCCAGATCCATCGTGGTTCTCCTTCGTGTCAGGTTTCAGCGGCCAAGGGCGGTACGGAACAGGCCGACATATTTCCGGTGCAAGCCCATCGCGAGCGCATGGGCCTGGTCGGTTTCGGCGATGCGGATCGCCTGCTCATCCAGCGAAACAGCATTGCCATTTGGCGTGCGTTCGCTCACCCGGCGATCCTGCACGGCGAGGGAATTGGCGCGCGGAGGTGTGAGATGGCTTGCATCCGTCGTCACCATCGCGGCACTTGCGCGTCGGCGATCAAGCACCTGCCGGAAAGGCACTGCGTCGCTCGACCGAAAGCCGGGCGTATCCGCATTGGCGACATTCTGCGAAAGCAGCCGCTGGCGTGTATCCAGCCAGGCGAGGCGGCTTTCCGCGAGGGACATTGGGCTGCTGCGTGTCAGGTCCATAGCCCCGGTTGAACACCATCGGGGTTAAGAAAAACTGAAGGTCGTTAGAGAGGAATTCTTAAGTTCCTCGGCCGCATCCTCGCATGATGGACGCAGCAAAGCTTGAACATCCCATCGAGATCGCCGCCACACTGGCCGCGATAGACAGCTTGCACGGCACGCTCACCATGGCGCGCGCCTTGGTGTTGGCCGGCCGTGCGGTGGACCTGGGCGGGCTTGATCGCGAGGCCGCCCGGCTCTGCGCCGCCGTCGCCTGCATGCCAGGTGATTCCGGCCAGGCGCTGCTGGGCTCGCTGGAAAGGCTGACGCACGAGGTTGATCTGCTCTCCCTGTGCATGCCGGCACCCTGAGCGCCCCTTCCCTCCAGCGCTGGCAGGAGGCCGCGCATGTCATCTCTCGATCCTTCAACGATAGTGCAGGCTGTGGGTGCCCTCGCCGCGGTGCTCCTGCTGATATGGGGTGCCGCGCAGATCGCGCGGCGGCGCGGCATGGCCATGGCGGCACCAGGACGGCTCGGCATCCGTGCCGTTTGCGCGCTGGATCCACGCCGCCGCCTCATGCTGATCCAGTGCGATGGCCGTGAAGGGCTGTTGCTGACCGGCCCGACCGGCGATCAATTCCTGGGCTGGCTGCCATGAGGCTCATCGCCCTCCTGCTGGCCACGCTTTGCTGTGCCGAGCCGGCAGTTGCGCAATCTGTCTCCCTCGATCTCGGCGGTAGTCAGCCGGGTGCCACGGCGCGGCTGGTGCAGCTGGCCGCGCTGATCGGGCTGCTCTCGCTCGCCCCCTCGCTCCTCGTCATGGCCACCGCCTTCACGCGCATCGTCATCGTGTTGGCCCTGCTGCGCACCGCCATCGGCGCGCAAGGCGTGCCGCCCAACCCGGTGCTCATCGGCCTGGCGCTTTTCCTCTCCTTTTTCGTCATGCAACCGGTGCTGGAACAGGCGTGGACGCTGGGGGTGGTCCCCATGAATGAGGGCCGCCTGTCTGAGTTGGAGGGGCTTTCCGCCATGGCCGAGCCCTTCCGCAAGTTCATGGCCGCCAATGTGCGTGACAGCGATCTGGCCCTCTTCACGGAACTGGCACGGCTGCCCACCGTCGTCCCTGCCGAGGCACCCTTCCGCACGCTGATGCCCGCTTTCCTCATCACCGAACTCAAGCGCGCCTTCGAGATCGGCTTCCTGCTGTTTCTGCCCTTCCTGGTGATAGACATGGTGGTGGCCTCCATCCTCATGTCGCTGGGCATGATGATGCTGCCGCCGTCAGTGGTGGCGCTGCCGTTCAAGCTGATCTTCTTTGTGCTGGTGGATGGCTGGGCGTTGCTCTCCTCCAGCCTCGTCCAGGGGTTTGCGCTGCCTTGATCACTCCGTCTCGGCCGGTGGCTCCTGGGTCTGCGCGCGCGGCGTGGGGCGCGGCGGAACCCAGGGGCGCTCGCCACGAAACGCCCGATCCGAGACGACGCGCCCATCCGGCCACACCGCATGCGCGCCATCGCGCCAGACCGAGAAGCGGTCCACCACCACACTCCCCGGGCAATCGCCGCGAACCGGCTCGGGCGAGAGGATGACGGGCGCTGTTCCGCAGGCCGGATGCGGCCCTCGCCGGAAATCCGGCGCCGCGCGCTGGCCACGCGGTGGCACGGCCGGGCGCAGCAGCAAAACGGCCGGCGCACCGGCCGCATCGCGCAGCAGGCAGGAGGCTGGCGTGCAGACAATCCGACCCTCGGCCAATTCGCCACTCGGGGGCAAGGGCGTTGCCGCATCATCGCCAAAACCGCGCAGCCAGGATTCCCCGATGAAGCGCGAAGCACCGGGACGGCGCTCCACAAACACCTGCCCGTCGGTCTGAAAGGCGAACAGCCTTCCATCCGAGGAAGCAAGCGCGACTGGCAGGCTGACCAGCGACCAGCCCGCAAAGCCCGCCGCAGTGGGCAAGAGGCCCAGCAGCCGCCAACGTGTTCGCCACAGGCAAACCCACAAGAAGCCAAAGGCCATCAGCGCGAGGCCCCAGCCGGGCAGCGGCGCCATGGCCAGCGCGGCCCCCGGCCAGGAAGCGACCGCGCGCGCCACGGCCAGAATGCCCTCGATCCCCCAGCCCATCACGGCCAGCGGCCATGCATCGAGCCCGAGCGGCATGAGCAGCATGGCCGCCATTCCTGCCGGCATCACCAACAGCGACGTGAGCGGCACCGCCACCGCATTCGCCGCCACGCCGTACAGCTGCAAGCGCCCGAAATGATGCAGCCCAAAAGGCGTGGTCGCGAGCCCCGCGATCACTGAAGTCGCCACACTGCCCAGCACCAGCAGGCCCGCGCGCTGCCAGATCGGGCGCGGCGCATTCCCCCGCGCTAACCAGGGCCGAGCCGCCTCCCAGCCTGCGATCAAACCCAGCACGGCGGCAAAGCTCATCTGGAAGGAAGGGCCGATCAGCGCGGCGGGGTTGAGCAACAGCACCGCCACCGCAGCGAAGGCCAGGACGCGTGGGCTGAGCGCGCGGCGGCCGACCAGCAAGCCGAGCGTCACCAGCGCCGCCATGGCGAAGCTGCGCTGCATCGGCACCTGGCTGCCGGTGAGCACCATGTAGAAGCCGCCTGCCGCCAAAGCCGCCAGCGCGGCATAAGGCTTGGTGCCAAAACGCAGCGCAAAGCCCGGCCAGAGCGCCAGCCCACCACGCACCAGCGCAAACATCAGCCCCATCACGATGGCGATATGCACGCCGGAAACCGAGAGAAGATGCGCCAAGCCCGAATCGCGCATCGCCTGCATGTCGTTGGGCGGAATGGCGCTTTGCCCGCCCGTCAGCAGCGCCGCCGCGATCGCGCCCACGCCACCAGGCAGGGCCTGCATCACCCGCGCCTCAATGCCTGCGCGCAGCCCCGAGAGCGGCGGGGCCACGCCATCGCGCCCCGTGACCTCCACTGGCCCCAACGCGAAGCCCGAACCACCCACCCCGTCGAAGAACGCCGCGCGCTGAAAATCCCAGGCCCCCGGATAGGCCGGCGCCGAGGGCGGGCGGATCAGCGCACGCACCGCCACGCGATCTCCCGGCTCGGGGCGCGCCGGGTCGTTGGGGCGCAGCCGTACGCGGATGCTGCGCAAGGCGGGCGGCATCTCAGCATTCCATCGCGCCTCGGCGAGGGTCAGGCGTAAGCCGCCCGGCAGCGGGTCCACCTCGATCACCGTGCCCGTCAGTTGCATCGCCCCGCGCGGCAGATCGAGCGGCGGAGCGGCGCGCGCCGCATGCCAGGCGACCAGTGCGAAACCCGCCCCCATCGCCGCCACCAGCGCCAGGCCCCAGGCCAGCAGCGGGGCGCGCCCACGCAGTGCCAGCGCGCCCACCAGCGGGACCAGCGCGCATGCGCCCCACCAGAGCGGCGGCTCGAAGTCCGGCAAGAAGTAGAGCAGCACACCCAGACCCATCGCCACCGGCAGCCAGAGCGCGAGGCGGCCGGCCTCGCCCTCCAGCCGGCGAATCACCCACGGTTGTGAAGATGGCTCCATTCACACGTCAAGGTGCACACCCCTCAACCTCGGGCAAGCTTTTGTGTTAGAAGGGGGCATGACCGTACGCACCCGCTTCGCCCCTTCGCCCACCGGCTTCCTGCATATTGGGGGGGCGCGTACCGCGCTGTTCAACGCGCTGTTTGCGCGGCGGCATGGGGGCGCCTTCCTCCTGCGCATCGAGGACACGGACCGTGCTCGCAGTACTCAGGCAGCGGTGGACCAGATTCTGGAATCGCTCGCCTGGCTTGGCCTCAGCCCCGATGAGCCGCCCGTGTTCCAATCCACGCGCGAGGCGCGCCATGCCGAAGTGGCGCGCGAGTTGCTGGCCGCCGGCAAGGCCTATCGAGCTTACGAAACCCCCGAAGAACTCGTCGCGATGCGTGAGCGCGCCATCGCCGAAAAACGCACGCCCCGTTACGACGGCTATTGGCGCGAGCGCGAGCCCGGCGCGGAACAGGCTGGCCAGGGCTTCGCCATCCGCCTCAAGGCACCGCAGGATGGCGCGACGGTGGTCGAAGACCAGGTGCAAGGCGAGGTCACCGTCGCCAATACCGAGCTGGATGACATGATCATCCTCCGCTCCGACGGCACGCCCACCTATCTGCATGCCGTCGTCGTGGATGACCACGACATGCGCATCACCCATGTGATCCGCGGCGATGACCACCTGACCAACACCTTCCGCCAATGTATGGTCTATGACGCCATGGGCTGGAACCGCCCGCGCTTCGGCCACATCCCGTTGATCCATGGGGCGGATGGGGCCAAGCTTTCCAAGCGCCACGGCGCCGTCTCTGTGCTGGATTTTCGTGACCAGGGCCTGCTGCCGGAAGCCGTGTGCAACTACCTGCTGCGCTTGGGCTGGGGCCATGGCGATGAGGAGATCATCCCCCGCGAACGCGCCGAGCAGATTTTTGACCTGCAGGATGTGGGCCGCGCGGCTTCGCGGATGGATTACGCCAAGCTCTCGCACATCAATGGCGTTTATCTGCGCCAGGCCGACCCTGCCGCACTGCTGCCGGACGTGCTGCGCCGGCTGGGCGCATCGGGGGAATTGTTTGGTACGGAGAAGATTGCCCGGGTCCAGTTGCTGCTGCCTGCCTTGCAGGAGCGCGCCAAGACCCTCGCTGAACTCGCCGCCAGCGCTGCCTTTGCGGTGACGGATGGTGCGCCGGAGGCGGATGCGAAATCCGCGGCCTTGCTGACGCCCGATGCCAAGGCGCGGCTGGCTGACCTCGCCGAATTCCTCTCCACCGCCCCCTGGGAACGCGACGACCTGGATCATTGGCTGCGCGACTATGCCGAGGTGAAGGGCGTGAAGCTGAAGGATGTGGCGCAGCCTTTGCGGGTGGCGTTGACGGGCAGCACCATGTCGCCGCCGATTGATCTGACCTTGGCCGCGCTGGGCAAGGATGAGTCGCTGTTTCGCATCCTGGCGGCGGCGCAGGCTTGATGCTGCCTCGACGCTCGCTTCTGGCCGCCGGTTTGCTTGCCGCTCATGCTGTGCGGGCGCAGGATTTTCCGTCGCGCAGTTTGCGTTTGCTGGTGCCGTTTGCGCCCATTGGAGCCGCTGACAGCTTCGCCCGGCTGATCGTGCCGGCGCTGGGGTTTGGGCTGCGCCAGCGCATCACCATCGAGAATATGGGTGGGGGGGCGACGCGCGTGGCCACCTCGGCCGTGGTGCGCGCTGCCCCGGATGGGCATACGCTGCTGGTCACCACCGATGCGCTGGCCGCATTGGAGGCGCTGCTCCAGGCGGGGCGCCCGCCTTTGCTGGTGGGGCTGGCGCCGGTGATGCTGTGTGCCTCGGCGCCGATGGTGATGGTGACGCATCCGCGCTCGGGGTTGAGCAGTGCCGCGGGGTTTGCGCAGCGGCTGCGTGGCGGGCCGCCGATGAATATTGGCGTGCCGGGGCTGGGCTCCACGCCGCATTTCGTCAGTGCCATGCTGTGCCAGGCCTTGGGGGCCCAGCCCCGGCATACGGCGTTTCGTGGCGTGCCGGCTTTGCTGGCGGAGCTTCAGGCCGGGAACCTCGATGCCGGCATGATGGTGCTGGGGGCCGCGATGGAGGGGATGCGCGAGGGGCGGATCATTGGCCTGGGCGTCACCTCTGCCGGGCGTGCGCGGATTGCGCCGGAACTCCCGAGCTTTGGCGCCACGCTGGCACCTGGCTTTGTGGCCGAGACGTGGATTGGCATCTTTGCCCCCGCCGCGACGCCTGCGCCGGTCCTGGCGCGGCTGAGCCAGGAAAGCCTGACCGCGCTGCGCGAGCCCTCGGTGATGCAGCCGCTGAACAGTCAGGGCTTCGAAACGCCGGGCCTGCCGGCCGAGCCCTTCGCGGCGCTGCTGCGCGAGACCATCACCCGCTATGCGGCCATTGCGGCGGTGATTGGGCTGAGGGGCGAGGAACTTTCACCCATTTAGGATTTTTCTCTTCCTTACTGCCTTACCATCTTGCTATCTTACCGGGGCTTTCAGCAGGAGCTTTCGGACAAATGGCCCATATCACCGTCAAAGTGACCTCCAAGAACCAGCTTACCTTGCCCAAGCGGATCATGGAGCGGCTGGATTACCCCACGCATTTCAAGCTGGGCGTTTCCAATGGCGTGCTGTGGCTGTTTCCGGGGCGGTTGGTCTCGCTGGAATTGCAGGCCAGCACGGCGGGGATCCCGCTCGATGTGCTCAGGCTGGCGCAGAAGATGGTTCGGGAGGGGAAGGATTTGGAGGAAGCGCCGGGGACCGCGCCTGGGGAGAGGGAGGCGGCGGGGCCGGGTGGGTAAAGCGGTAGTGATTGCATATTCCTAGGATAATAGTCAAGGATTTGTTGAGGCCTGCAATCTTCCGGGGCTCGGCTTGAACGAGAGTAAGCTTGGGGCTTTGCCCCAACCAGGAACCTCAGGTTCCTGGACCTCCGTCAGATATCCAGGTCGGCCTGCTCGCCCGCCGCCTTGCGCTCGCGGGGGGCCGTACGGAAGCCTTCGTGGCGACCGAGCGGCGGCAGGCGTTCGGCATCGTCCTGTACTCCGCGCAGCAACTCATCAATGGTTTTCACGGTGATCTTGCGCGACTTGCCGAGGCCATAGTCAAAAAAACCATGGCTAGCGGCCTCGCGCAGCATATCCTTGGTGGGCTTGGCCAAGGTGACGAGAATGCCGCCCGCCGCCTTCTCCCGCTCCACCGTGCCGACCAGATCGCGCACATCGCGCACGGAGATATTCTCCCCGCCCTTCACCGAGACGATCATCTGGGAAAGATCGCCCTTGGCCAGGCCGGTGCGGACCCAGCGAATGCCATCAATGCCGCGATCCGCTCCCTTCTTCTTCGCGCCCTGCGGCACTGCATCCACGAGCGAGACCGCCCACCACTGGAATTGATGCTTGTCCCGCGCGGCAAGGTCGCGCGCACCGGCTAGGTCCTTGGGCGTGCCCGTCACCTCGAAGGTGATGGCCGGAAAGGCGTCCTTCATGCGTCGTTCGATCAGCGAGACGGCGAGATGGGTGATATCAATACCCATCCAGCGGCGACCTAGCTTTTCGGCGGCATGCACGGCGGTGCCACAACCGCAGAAGGGATCGAGAACAACGTCGCCGGGGTTGGAGGATGCGGCGATAATCCGTTCGAGAAGGGCAAGGGGCTTCTGGGTAGGGTAGCCGAGGCGTTCCTGTGCCTGCGAGTTGATCGGAGGAATGGTTGTCCAGACGTCACCCACCACTGGCCCGCGCATTTCCGCTAGATAGCGCTTGAGTTGGGGGCGCTTAGTGTGATCCGGCAGCCCATTTTTGCGCGTCGGATACCAAATCCGCCCTTCGGCATCGAGGCGTTGCATGGTTTCCCGTTCATAGCGCCAACCCTTGTCGGGGGGCGGGAAGCCCTTCCACTCATAAGTCATCCGGGGCCGCGGGCTTGGGCTCGTCATATTGTCCAGCCGATAAACACGGCCGTCGCCATCATCATGGCGATACTTATCCGCCACATATCCTTCGTCATGCGGTTCGCGCGGGTCGGTCCAGGTGAAATCCGCACGGAGTGAGCGGCTGTAGAACAGGATCACGTCATGCACGCGGCTCCAGCTTTGGCTATCGTTGTGAACCGTTGTGCGTTTCCAGATGATTTCATTCCGGTATGCGGCCAGTCCAAACACCCCGTCCAAAAGCACCTTCAGATAATGGCTCGCGGTCGGGTCGCAGTGCAGATAGAGGCTCCCAGTCGGCTTCAACACGCGGTGCAATTCGATCAACCGCACCGCCATCATGGCCAGATAGGCCATCATATCATTCTGGCCGAGCGCACCACGCATGGCGTGCAGCATTGTCGCCGCATTGCCATGCCCACTGGTCAGCACGTCCTCATAGACCTGCGCCGCGCTGTCGCCCCAGTGCCAGGTGTCGTCGAAGGCTTCGATACTGGCCTCATTCGCGCGCCCGTCCGGCGACTTAAAAAGCACGTTGTAATTCGCCGCCGAGTTGAAGGGTGGGTCGAGGTAGATCAGGTCCACGGAGGCATCCGCGATGCTTTCCCGCAGGACTGTCAGGTTATCGCCAAAGAAAAGCGTATTTTTCATGCACGCATCATGCGGCAAGCCCTCTGATTCACAAGGCCGGGGATCCACGAGGAAGGAAGGTGCAGGAAACTAAGTTTCCTGCCGGGGCACGGGGCAGAGCCCCGCAAACCCTCACCCCGCCGCAGCACCCAACCCAAACAACTTCCCCACCGCCGCCGGCACCATCCGCTCCCCATAGGCCCGCTCCAACGCATTCACCGCGCGCCAGCCCGTGCAATGCGCGGGGATGATCAGTGCCAGATGAATCCCGCCCATATCCCGCACCGTCTCAGGGATGATCTTCTCGTTCTCGCCCGAGAGGTGAAACCCGCCCATCACCGCGTAGAGCGTCTCCTCTGGGAAGGCCGCGCGCGCCGCGTGCAACACATTCACCACCCCCGCATGCGAGCACGCCGCAAAACACGATGACCCCCTTGCCCGCACGGCCAGGAAGCGCTCATCCATCAGCGCCCCATCCTCGCGCCAGGGGGCCTTTTCCGAGTCGCGGCAGACCTGGCCGGGCAGGCCGCTTTCATAGGGCGTGATGCGCGGGATTTCGTCGCTGACATGGAACAGTCCCTCCAGCGAAGGACGCCCTTGCATAGTGACGATGGAAGATACGCGAAGCTTTGTGGGCTTCGGCTCACATCATCCTGCAAATGGTCGTCCGATCAGGACATCCCTGAAGCGCGCCACAGCCTTGCAGCACGAGCATGCAGGACAGGAACCCGAAGGCCGTCACGTAGAAGCGAAGTTTCCTCATCTCGCACTCCTCTCGCAATTCGCGTCCTGCGGCGGATCATCTGACGCAGAGCATCCCTCGCAAAGGATCGTATCAGCGTCGGTCCACTTTCGAAAGAGCGCGGTTTATGTCACCCAGCGGCGATGATTTCCATGGCGTGGCCGCCGTCTTCTCGCCCGGCCAAGCCTGCGGCCGCCCTGCTCGCCTGGCGAGTTGCGGTGAAAACTTGACCTGCCTTCAATACGGGCGCATTCAGCGCGCGCGATTCTTCGCGCCGGGGTCAACCCGTGGCGCGTCTTCATGCGCCCCACTATGTCAAAACCACCATGCGTCTCAAAGGACCCGAATGTCTAAAGAGGATATGATTGAGTTCAGCGGCCAGGTCACTGAACTTCTGCCCAACGCCATGTTCCGCGTAAAGCTGGACAATGAGCACATGGTGCTCGCCCACACTTCCGGCAAAATGCGCAAGAACCGCATCCGCGTGCTGGCGGGCGACCGCGTCAATGTGGAAATGACGCCCTATGATTTGACGAAGGGCCGCATCACGTTCCGCTTCAAGTGATGGGCCGCTTCAAGTGATGGGCCGCCTCAAGTGATGGGCCGCTTCAAGTGACGCAAGACGGCGGGCGACTGCCACTGGTCCTCGCCTCCGCCAGCCCGCGCCGGCTCGAATTGCTGGCCCGGATCGGCATCACGCCGGACCATGTGGCCCCCACCGAGATTGACGAAAGCCCCAAGCGCGACGAGTTGCCGCGCCGCCTCGCCGAGCGACTTTCGGTCGCAAAGGGAGAGGCCGCAGCACGGCCCGATGCGCTGGTGCTGGCCGCCGATACGGTCGTGGGTGTGGGCCGCCGCATCCTGGGCAAGCCCGCCAGCGAGGCCGAGGCCACGCGCTTCCTCAACCTCCTCTCCGGCCGGCGTCACCAGGTGCATACGGGCGTGGTGCTGCGGCAGCCTGATGGGCGTGTTTCGCGGCGGCTTGTGACCACCGTCCTCGCCTTCCAGCGCCTGACGGATCAGCAGATCGCGGCCTATGTCGCCTCGGGCGAATGGCAGGGCAAGGCGGGCGGCTATGCGCTGCAAGGCAGTGCGGAGATGTTCGTGCGCTTCCTCTCCGGCAGCCATTCCAATGTGGTGGGGCTGCCGCTGTTCGAGACGGCCCAGCTGCTGCGGGGCTGCGGCTGGCTGCGGCCCTAGATGCAGATCCACCTCTCCCGCTCCCCGGGTGAACGACGCGTGGCGCTCCTGCGCGATGGCGCGTTGCAGGGCTATCGGCTGGAGCGCCCGGCGCGGCCGGATGGTGTGGGTGACATCGTGCAGGGGCGCATCGCCTCGGTGATGCCGGCACTTTCGGGTGGCTTTGTGGCACTTGCTGATGGGCAGACGGGCTTCCTGCCGGAAAGCGAATGTGAGGGGCGGCGCGTCCCCTCGGAGGGCACGCGGCTGACCCTTCGCGTCACGCGTGCGGCACAGGGTGGCAAGGGCTTGCGGCTTTCCGCCCGCACCCCGCCACGTGACGGCCCAGAGGGGGGCGAAGCCCTGCTGGAGCGCGGCCCCGATGCGGCTTTGCGCTGGGCCGCCGCCCACCCCACCGCGCGCATCATCGCCGATGATCCGGCCGAGGTGGCGCGGCTGCGGGGCCTTCTGGGTGCGGGGCGTGTGCTGCTGCAACCCAACGCCTTTGATGACGCGCTGGAGGATGAGATCGCGCGGCTGCATGCGCCGGATTGGGTATTGTCGGGCGGCGGGCGGCTGATCTTCTCCCCCCTGCCGGCGCTGACCGCCGTGGATGTGGATTCCGGCGGCGCCGACCCGCGCGAGGTGAACCGCTCGGCCATCACCGAATTCGCGCGGCAGTTGCGCCTGAGGGATCTGGC
Source organism: Acetobacterales bacterium (assembly GCA_038247025.1). Lineage (GTDB taxonomy): Bacteria > Pseudomonadota > Alphaproteobacteria > Acetobacterales > Acetobacteraceae > Roseococcus. Next base: position 832 of record JBBRVI010000025.1, on the reverse strand, counting down.
CGGCCCCATCCTGCTCGACCTCGCAGGGCTTTCGGTGAAGCAGCGTGCCGCCCTGGAGCCTGACCTGCGCAGCGCCTGCGGGCCGGATGGGCTGACGCAGCTTCTGGGACTTGGCCCCTTGGGCCTGTTCGAGTTGCGGCGCGCGCGCATCCATCCGCCGCTGCATGAGGTGCTGCAGGACCGCGCGCTGGCCACCGGCCTGGAATGGCTGCGCCGGGCCGCCCGTGAGGCGTCCGTCAACCCCTCGCGCCGCCTCGCCTTGAACGCACCGCGCGCCGTATTGGCCGCGCTGGAATCCCTGCCCGAAGCCTTGGCGGAGTTCGCGCAGGGTTCCGGCCACGCCCTGGCGCTGCGCGCTGGTGAAACGCTCGACATCTCCGATGCTTGAACCGCGCTGCCCGATCTGCCGCAAGCCGGCCGCCAAGCGCGAGCCTGGGGTGCGCACCGCCTATCCCTTCTGCTCGGAGCGCTGCCGCCAGGTGGATCTGGGGCGCTGGTTCACCGAGAGCTACGCCGTGCCCGCGGTGGAGCCTGAGGACCAGGACGAAAGCGAGCGCTGAAGCGCTGGCTGGTGCGTCGCCTCCCCTGGACAGCGCGGCGGCGCTTCGCTATCACCCGCCGACCAAAGCGCGCCCGGGTAGCTCAGTTGGTAGAGCATGCGACTGAAAATCGCAGTGTCGGTGGTTCGATTCCGCCCCCGGGCACCATTTCCTGCCTGATCCCCGCGACCACACTCGCCTGCAGACAGGAGTGGCCAGCATGATCACCCGCCGCTTTGCACTCATTGCCCTTCCGGCACTCGCCGCCGGTCTTGGATTTTCCAAAGAACCGG
>JBBRVI010000024.1:0-20439 GCA_038247025.1 Acetobacterales bacterium | reverse complement strand
CACGTTCACCTTTCGCGATTCTCTCGGGTTCTCTGCTACCTGTATGATGATATTCCGCTGCGGCAGCCCGGTTTCGCCGCGCCCGGGGCTGATGAAAGCTTCCGCGGCATGTTGCGGAACCTAGCGCAGCGCGACTTTCGGATCGTCACAGCCTCGGCTGCCTCTCGCTGCCGCCTCATGGAAAGCGCTGCGAAGTTGGGCCTGCAAATCGCGCCAGTGAAAGTGCTGAGCCTTCCCGTGGCCGAAGTGTTCTTCACATCCACAACGCCTCAGGCCAGTGCCAGAAATTTCTTCCTGCTGCCCGGATTGATCACCGGCCGAAAAAATATCGGGCTGATCTTGCAGGCCTGCCGCCGGCAGGACGGCGGCAGCGTCGGATTCGACGTGGTCCTGGCTGGGGCGCCAGGCCTGGATGCAGCCTCCATCCTCGCTGACCTGAACCAGGCCCCCGAAGGGGTCCGCTTCCTGCGTGCTGAGGGCCTGAGCGACCATGCCATGGCCTTGCTCGCCCGCGGTGCACGCGCTGTTCTTGCCCCCTCCCTGGATGAGGGATTCGATTACCCTGTGCATGAGGCGCTGGCCGGCGGCGTGCCGGTGCTCGCCTCTGACATTCCGGTCCATCGTGAGTATGTGGAAGGCTTCGCTGAACTGCTGGACCCCCGTGATCCCAGCCAGTGGGCCGCAGCGTTGCGGGACTTCGCAGGGGCTGACAGCCCGCGACGCCTGGCGGCCCTGGCCAGCGCCGGGCGCTTCTCATCTCCCGAGCCGACGCGGCTTTTGCGCCAGTTGGCGGAGTTGGCGCGAGGCGTGTGATCCTGAGCGTTACGCCTTCTGCCAACGCAGAAACAGCGCGACACCCACCACCAGAGCCACGGCAAAAGTCAGCAGCGCGGCCGCAACACCGCCGAACGCCGCAGCCAGTCCGCTCAGCCCTTGCAACACCGCGGCACCGCCGAAGAAAAAAATGTTCTGCGCGGAGAGCGCGCGCCCCGCTTCCTCCGGCCGCACCAGGCTGCGCAGCAGGGCGAAACAGAGAATCTGAAACGAGATGGCAAGGCCAAAACCGGTCAGGATCAGCGCATCCGCCCAGGGCGGGAAGGCGAGCGGCCCACCCAGTACAAAGGCCAGGATCAGCGCCGCCGCCGCCAGATGCCCGCCCACCAGAAGCTGGCGCAAATGCCCAAAGCGGCTGACCACCCAGCCCGCCAGCGCGGGCCCGGCCACCAGCGCGAAGGTGCAGCCCAGCAGCACATGGCCGGCGGGGATGCGCGCCATCTCCCTCACCTCCATCAGCCACGGCCCGCCCCAGAGCCCGCGCACCCCCAGTACCGCCGCGAAGGAGACGAAGGCCAGCGCCATCAACCCGCGCAGCCGTGGCGAAGTGGCAAAACCCATCACCTCCCGCGCGTTTTGCCAGATGGTGCTGCGCTGGGCGGTGCCGGGCGGATCACGCGGGACGGTGATCAGGATCGCGGTGAAAGCGATGAGCGCCAGCGCGCCGCAGGCCCAGAAACCCGCGCGCCAATCCGCCACCTCCACCAGCCAGGCCAGCGGCGAGGCGGAGAGGATCATCCCCGAATTGCCAAAGCCCTGGATCAGCCCGGCCCAGAGCCCGAATTGCGCCATCGGCACGGCCCGCGCCGCATAGGTCATCGGGCACATCATCATGCCCGAACAAGCGATGCCCAGCACGATCTGCGCGAGCAGCAAAGTCGAGGCCGAAGGGGCCAGCGCCGCGATCGCCGAACCCAGCACCGCGATGGCCGTGAGGGTCAGCGCCACGGGCTTCACGCCATAACGGTCCAGCCCCACGCCCACGGGGATCATCGCCACCGCGAAGGCCGCCGGGAAGGCGCTGGTGATGGCGGCCAGCGTCTCCGCACTGATCGCGAGGTCACGCGTGAGAACATCCGTCGCCACGGCGGGCAGGGTGCGGACCGCGTTGGAAAACACATGCCCGAGCGTAAGCGCAAGCAGTGGCGCGGCGATTGGGTTCAATTCCGGAAAATCTTGCCCGGGTTGAGGATGCCCTTGGGGTCCAGCGCGGTCTTGAGGCTGCGCATCACGGCCATGGCTTCGGCCCCGTGCTCGGCTTCCAGAAATTCGCGCTTGCCCAGGCCGATACCGTGCTCACCGCTGCAAGTGCCGCCGAGGTCGAGTGCGCGGCGGACGATCTTCTTGTCCAGCTCCCAGGCGGCATCCATGGCGGCGGGGTTCTGGTCGTCCACCAGGATCACGGTGTGGAAATTGCCATCGCCCACATGGCCCACGATGGGCGCCATCATGCCCGAAGCCTCGATATCCTGCTTCGCCCCCAGCAGCGCTTCCGCCAGGCGCGAGATCGGCACGCAGACATCGGTGGCAATGCCGCGCTTGCCCGGCTGCGCCGCGAGGCAAGCCCAATAGGCGTCATGCCGCGCCTTCCACAGCTTGTTGCGCGTCTCGGCGTCACGCGCCCAGGCGAAGCCGGAACCACCATGATCCGCCGCCAGCGCCTGTACGGTTTCGGCCTGTTCGGCCACGCCCGCCTCGGTACCGTGGAACTCCAGAAACAGCGTGGGTGCGGCGGCATAGCCCTCCAGCTTGGAATAGGCGATGCAGGCGGCCATCTGCACCTCATCCAGCAGCTCAATGCGGGCCACGGGCACGCCGAGCTGCATGGTGGTGATGACGGTGTTCACCGCATCGGCCAGGGTGGGGAACTGGCAGACAGCGGCGCTGGTCGCCTCCGGAATGCCGTGCAGGCGCAGCCGAATTTTCGTGATGACGCCGAGCGTGCCTTCGCTGCCGATGAACAGCCGCGTCAGGTCATAGCCATTGGCACCTTTCCGCGTGCGCCCACCCGTATTGATGACGCGCCCATCGGCCAGCACGACTTCGAGGCCCAGTACATTCTCGCGAATCGTGCCGTAGCGCACGGCGTTGGTGCCACTGGCGCGCGTCGCGCACATGCCGCCGATGGTGCAGACCGAGCCAGGGTCCACCGGAAAGAACAGCCCCTGGTCGCGCAGATGTTCGTTGAGCTGCTGGCGCGTCACGCCAGGTTCGATCAGCCCATCCATATCCTGGGCGTTGATGTCCAGGATGGCGGTCATCCGGCTGAGGTCGAGCGAGATCCCCGCGCGCACCGGGTTCACATGCCCCTCCAGCGAGGTGCCGGCGCCAAAGGGCGTCACCGCCACGCCGTGCTGGTGGCAGAGCTTGAGCAGGGCGCTCACCTCCTCGGTGGTCTGCACGAAGGCCACGGCATCGGGCAGGGTGGGCGTGGTCGTGTCCTCGCCACGGCTGTGTTGCTGGCGGATCGCGTCATTCGTGGTCATGCGTTCGCCCAACAGGGCGCGGGCAGCGGTGATGACGGCTTGCGCCGGATGGGGGGTGAGCGCGTTCATGGAGTGTCCCTTGGGCTTGCCGTGTGACTATGGGGCAAGCCCGGACCGGAAGCGATCCACCCGGCTTACCAGCGTCCCGCTTCCGTCCTAGCCTTGGCGTCTCGCAGAAACGCAAGGAGGAAAAGCGATGGCGAACAAGGTCAAGGAAGCCTGGAAATCGGGCAAGGCTGTTGTGAATGGATGGCTCGCCATCCCCAATGCCTTCTCGGCGGAAATGTACAGCCAATGCGGCTGGGACAGCGTGACGGTGGATATGCAGCATGGCGTGCAGGACTACCTCTCATGCGTGGCGTGTTTTCAGGGCATCGCGGCGTCCGGTTCGGGTGCGACACCCATGGTGCGCGTGCCCTGGAATGAGCCGGGCATCATCGGCAAGGTGCTGGATGCCGGCGCCTATGGCGTGATCTGCCCGATGGTGAACACCGCGCAGGAAGCGGCCAACCTGGTACAGTTCAGCAAGTATCCGCCGCACGGCACGCGCTCCAACGGACCGATCCGCGCGGGCGCCTATGGCTCCTCCGGCAGTTACCAGAAGACGGCGAATGACGAGATCCTCGTCATCCCCATGATCGAGACCAAGCAGGCGATCGAGAATATCGAGGCCATCCTCGATGTGCCCGGCATTGACGGCATTTACATCGGCCCGTCCGACCTCTCCTTCAGCTACGGGATGGAGCCGAAGCTGGATGTGGAAGACCCCTTCATCCTGGGTATCTATGAGAAGCTGCTGAAGGAGACCTCCAAGCGCGGCATTTCGGCCGGGGTGCACAATGGCTCGCCGGAATACGCGAACCGGATGATCAAGATGGGCTTCAAGCTTGTCACCATCGCCAATGAGGTTGGGCTGATGGTGGCTGCGGCGAAAAGCGCGGTGAAGGTCGCCCGCGGCTGAGTCCGGCTGCGAATGGGTCCGGGGGGCGCGCCTCTCGGAACCCAGGGGCGGCAACCTTCTCGCAGACATTCAAGGCCATGAGCACCACCCCCCTTTCGGCGCTCAAGGTCGTTGAAATCACCCACATGGTCATGGGGCCGACGGCGGGCATGATCCTGGCCACCCGCGCTCTAACGGCTCCGGCGCGGGCTTCTGCGCCAACTTCCAGCGCAACCGCCGCAGCCTCTGCGTGGACATGAAGACGCCCGAGGGCCTGGCGCTGGTCCGGCGGCTGATCGCGCGCAGCGACATCCTGATCGAGAATTTCCGTCCCCGCTCAGCCACGCGCTGCTGCGCAAAGGCGAGCACGAAAAGGGCGCCGGTGGTCTCCCCCCGGCGCCCCAGTTCGGCCGGCTGCGCCCCTACCCCATGCGCTCGCCATGCTGCGTGACGTCCAGGCCCTCGCGCTCTTCCTCTTCGGAAACGCGCAGGCCCACCATGGCATCCACGATCTTCAGCAGGATGAAGGTCCCGACCGCCGAATATGCCATGGTAGCCAGCACCGACTTGGCCTGAATCCAGAGCATGTCCGCATTGCCGTAAAGCCAGCCCGAATAGGCCAGCGCACCTTCGGCATCATCGGGCTTGTAAAGCAGGCCATAGGCAAACACGCCGGTGAGCAGCGCGCCCAGAATGCCGCCCACGCCATGCACGCCAAACGCGTCCAGGCTGTCATCATAGCCCAGCGCCTTCTTCAGCGCCGTCGAGGCCCAGAAGCAGATGACGCCCGCGGCACCGCCGATGATCAGCGCCGCGCCAGGGAACACCCAACCCGAAGCCGGCGTGATGGCCACAAGCCCCGCGATGGCGCCGGAAATGGCGCCCAGCGCCGATGGCTTGCCCTTGGTGGCCCATTCGGCAAAGACCCAGGTGATGGTACCCATCGCCGCCGCCACCATGGTTGCAACCATGGCCATGCCCGCACGCCCATCGGCCGCCAGCGCGGAGCCGGCATTGAAGCCGAACCAGCCCACCCAGAGCAGCGATGCGCCAATCATGGCGAAGGCCAGATTGTGTGGGGACATGTTGTCATTCCCGTAACCCTTGCGCTTGCCCAGCACGAGTGCCGCGATAAGGCCGGCCACACCCGCATTGATGTGCACCACGGTGCCGCCGGCGAAATCGAGCGCGCCCCAGGACCAGATGAGCCCGGCCGGATGCCACACCGCATGCGCGATCGGCGCATAGACCAGGATGGACCAGGGCACGATGAACAGGCAGACAGCGCTGAACTTCATGCGGTCCGCGACGGCGCCAAAGATCAGCGCGGCGGTGACGATGGCGAACGTCATCTGGAACATGAAGAACACCGTCTCGGGGATGGTTGTCGCCACCGTCGGGTCAGGGTCGCCCGTCATGCCGTAGCCGATGACGAAGGGACCGTTCCAGTTGATGCCGTTGAGCATCACCTTCGACAAATCGCCGAAATACAGCCCGCCATTTCCGAAGGCTATGGAATACCCGACCACCGTCCACGCCACGGCCACCAGCGCGCAGACGAAGAAGGACTGCATCATGGTCGAGAGGATGTTCTTTTTGCGGACCATGCCCGCGTAAAACAGCGAAATACCAGGGATCGCCATCATCAGCACCAGGCATGTGGCAACGATCATCCAGGCGGTGTTGCCCGCATCTATCTTGGGCTCCTGGGCCATGGCCGGCAGCGCCGCCAGGGTGAGGAGAGGTACGGCCAGAAGGGCGCCGCGCATCCAGGATTTCATGGTCAGGCGTCTCCCAAGGTGTACAGTGTTTTGAGGGTCGTGGCTCACAGGGCGGCTCCGTCGGTCTCGCCGGTGCGGATGCGCAAAGCGCGGTCCAGGTCGAAGACGAAGATCTTGCCGTCACCGATCTTGCCGGTGCGGGCGGAGGCGGCGATGGCCTCGACCACGGCATCCACCATCTCGGAGGGCACGGCCACTTCGATCTTCAGCTTGGGCAGGAAGCTGACCTGGTATTCGGCCCCCCGGTAGATTTCGGTCTGGCCCTTCTGCCGGCCAAACCCCTTCACCTCCGTCACCGTCAACCCTTGAACACCGAGCGGGGTGAGCGAATCGCGCACCTCATCCAGCTTGAAGGGCTTGATGATCGCCATCACGAGCTTCATCCGCCTGCCTTTCCCAAAAAACGCGCCGGCCGAATTCCGGTCAGCCCATCCTCGCCGTTCCAAGTCCCGTGCCAATCGGCAAGCCCTCGCCAAATGGCTGCCTGCAACAGGAGCTGCCCATTTTCCAGGCAATGACGCATGCGCCAAGACGGTTCTTGCGCCCCATCTCTTGCTGAATTGGGGAATGCCCTAAGGTGTTGGTCATGAATTCGATCCCCGCTTCCGTCCCGGGCGCCGCCCCGATCCTCTCGCCCGCGCAGGAGGTTTGCGTCGCCATCATCGGCGCGGGCCCGGTGGGCGCGACCCTCGCCGCCGCCCTGGCCGCGCGCGGCGTGCCGGTGGCCGTGATCGACTCTGCCCCCCTGCCGCCGATGGAACTCACCGGTTTCGACGGCCGCGCCTATGCCATCGCGCTGGCCTCCAAGCGCCTGCTGGTGGAAGCCGGCATCTGGGAGCGCCTGCCCACCACCCCCTGCCCCATCGAGGGCATCAAGGTGGCCGATGGCCGCGTGGGCGAAGCACCCTCCTCGCTCGATCTCGATTTCGAAGCGGCCGAAGTGGCGGATGAGCCCTTCGGCTGGATGGTCGAGGCCCGCGCGCTCCGCGTTGCGCTGAATGCGCGGCTGCCGCACCTGGCGCATCTGCACGCCTTCGCGCCGATGACCGCCACGGTGGCCCGCGATGCGCAGGGTGCCACCGTCACCCTGGCCGATGGGCGGGTGATCCGCGCGGCCCTGGTCATCGGTGCCGAGGGCCGCAACAGCCCGCTGCGCCAGCAGGCGGGCATCGGCCTGGCGCGGCATGATTACGGGCAGATCGGCATGGTCGGCGCCTTCGCCCATGAATTGCCGCACCACAACCGCGCGCTGGAGCTGTTCCTCCCCGCCGGCCCTTTCGCGCAGCTTCCGCTGAGTGACCTCGGCAGCTTCGGCACGTCCCCGCTGCCGCATGCTTCCTCCTTCGTCTGGACCGAACGCCGCTCGGTCGCGACGCGCATGCTCGCACTTTCAGACGCGGATTTCGCGCGCGAACTTCGGCGGCGCATCGGCGATCACCTGGGCGCCATTGAGCCCATCGGCCGGCGCTGGCATTATCCGCTGACAGCCATGCACGCCACGCGCTACGTGGCCGAGCGCCTGGCCCTGGTGGGGGATGCGGCGCATGGCATGCACCCCATCGCCGGACAGGGGCTGAATATCGGCTTTCGCGACGTGGCCGCCCTGACCGATCTGGTGGCTGAGGCCCATGCGGTGGGTGCGGATGTCGGCAGCGCCAGCCTGCTTTCGCGGTATCAGGCGATGCGGCGGCCGGATGCGCTGATGATGATCGGCGCGACGCATGTGCTGGAGAAACTGTTCGGCAATGATATTGGCCCGGTGCGCTGGGCGCGGCGGCTTGGCATCGCCGCGGTGGATCGCATCCCCCGGCTCAAGCGCGCCTTCGCGCGCCAGGCCATGGGTCTTTCGCTGCGCGGTTGAGCAATCAGGCCCCTACCGGCAAAACAGACCCTCACCGGAAACGCGGCGGTAGCCGGGCGGGCAGGTCAACCGCCTGCACCTCCCATCGCAGTCGCGCCACGTCGGTCAGCGCCAGGGTGAGCTTGGCCGAACGGTCGAGCATATTGGGCAGAGGGAGCGTCACTTGCCAAAGCCCCGCCTCAAGCATGCGCACCCGACTGAATATCTCGCGCGCCGGCTGGACACCATTGGCCGCCATCCGCTCATTCAGCATGATGGCCAGGCCCTCGGGAGGGGAAAGGCGCTCTGCGATGTCTTGCGCCATGCCTGCAATGAAGGACGGCATGGGCTGCGTGTCATTGCGCTGCACTTCAGCCGCGAGCGCGGCGTCAAGTGCAGGACGCAGGCTGGGCCAGTCAATGTGGTGAGCGAGTGCCGCGGCATCGCCGCGCTGGATCGCAGCGGCGAACTGCACCGCGGAAGCGACGGGCGAGCCCACGTAGAACGCAAATGCACTGCCAATGATCACCGCGACGCCGCGCATGAAACGCCCAAGCCCTTTCTTCGCCACCACCGCCTCAGCCGTCACGTTGAGGAGCGCGGGTTGATTTGTCTCGCGCGCTGGCGCTTGCATTGGCCGAAGGCTCTCGGCTTTGGGCTGTACTTTTTGGCGGGCGTCGAACTCCAACCAGACGTCGTCCCAGATCTTGTTACATGTGGCTGAGCTCATGATATTTCCCTCACTGGCGGATGAGATGATCTCGAAACCGATCTCAATCTCTATTTTGGGAATATGAGGGCGTAGGGATTTCCAACTCGTGAACGGCGTTCCGAAAATTAGACCAATGAGACGAGCCAGGTTTCCAGCTCAGTGAAAACACGCGTCATCGTCGCCTCCATCGCTGCAGCGTGGGATGCGGCATCGGCGCCGGGTGGCACCGGAATCACCGCTTCCAGGCGGGTTTGCCCGCGCAGACGCGGCTCGCCCAGCCCGGAGAGTTGGGTGAGCAACAGCACAGCCACCGCCGCCCTGGCCCCTTCCGGCCCAACCTGCAACGCGAGAAGCTCAGTCTCCAGAATGAAAAACGCCTCCAGACGTGAACCGGGCGCGGTCACTCCACTGAACCGCCCGGAGGCGACCAGCCATTGGCGCAGCGCCTGCTCGGCCAGTTCGGCAGGCGGCGCCAGCCACTCCTCAAAGGGGGCGACGTCCATCGTACCATTGGAGCGCAGCCGGCGCAGGCCGCGCAATTCGAGCCCGGGTGCTGCGCGCATTGTGCGCAGCAGGATCGCTTGGCGAGGCCGCCCTGCCATCGGCCCTTGCCGGCGAGGATCAAGGACAAAGCGGCGGGATTCGATGAAGGGCCGGTCCGGCAAGACAGAGCAGCCCGCCGCGAGGATGGGCAAGGTGAAGATGGGCAGGGTGAACATCAGGCGGCGCTTCATCGCGGGGCTCCGGATGGGGATGGTGGCGGCGCGCCCCACAGCGCCTGCGAGGGTGAGCGGCGCAAGGCCTCGGTCGTCTCGCGCAGATTTGCCGTGGCAGCCCGCAAATCCCGCAACAGCGGTCCAAGATCGGCCTGCACATCACTCGTCGCGTTGCGTGCCGCCCGCAGCCCCTGGTCAAGCTGGCCGATGGTCGCTGGCAGCCTGGCCGTGGTGCGCCGCAAATCCTGCGCGGTGGCGCTCAACGCGCCCAGCGTCTCGCGGATTTGCGGCGATTCAGCCAGGGCACGGATCGCCGCCGAAGTGGCCCGCAACTCCGCGACGGAGCCGGGGACATCCGCCGCGACCGTCATCTCCCGCAGTTGCTGCATGAGGGTCGAGGCCTCGCGCAGCGCCAGGGCGAGATCACCCCCATTCGTCTGTCCGCGCAGATCGGCGATCAGCCCGTTCACGTTGGAAAAAAGCGCAGTGAAATCAATATCCTGCAACTGGCGCATCACATTCTCCGCGGCACTTTGCACTTGCGCAACGGTCGAGGGCACGGCCGGGATCCAGGGAAAGCGTGGCTCCCAGGGCAGGCTGAACGCGGGAAAGCGCTCAGGGTTCAGGAAATCCAGCTCGATATAGGCGACACCGGTGATCCCCTGGCTCGCCAACCGCGCCCGCAGCCCCTGTGCCACAGCCTCCTCCGTGGAGGGAACCTCACCGACCCGGCCCAAATTCACCGCAAAGCGCACGACGACGAGCTGAAAGGCCCCCGCAAAGGGCTGGCCTTCCGGGCGCCGGTATTCCGCGGCCGCCAGAGCGATCTCCGTCACCCGCCCCACCGCGACCCCACGATACCGCACCGACGAGCCGATCTCGAGGCCCTGCACGCTTTCCCGGATATAGGTCTCGAACAGCACGTCGCTTGTGCTCAGCCGGTTCTGGGTCAGGAACAGAACGAAGCCGACCAGCAGGGCCAGGCCCACCACCACCATCAGCCCGACCGATACCTGAATTTTGCGAATGCTCGCCACCTACATCGCCTCCCGCCGGAAGAAGGCCCGCACGGTGGGCTGCTCGCTTTCGTCGCGCAGTTGTTTGGGGTCGCCCTCGGCGATCATGCCCTGCGCCTCCTTGTCGAGCATGATGCAGCGGTCCCCGATGGCCAGGATGGATTGCAATTCATGCGTCACCACCACGAAGGTGGTCCCGGTCTCGCGCGCCAGGGAGAGGATCAGCTCATCCAGCCCCGCCGAGGTGATGGGGTCGAGCCCGGCACTCGGCTCGTCCAGGAACAGGATTTCGGGGTCCAGCGCCATGGCCCGCGCGATCCCCGCACGCTTGAGCATGCCGCCCGAGATTTCCGCCGGCAGCCGGTCCGCCGCGTCGCCAAGCCCCACCAGGCCGAGCTTGGCACTGGCCATCAGCGCCCGCGCGGCGACGGGCAGCTTCGTGTGTGCCTCGATGGGCAGCATGATGTTCTCGGCCAACGTGAGCGAGCCGAGCAGCGCGCCCGATTGCCACATCACGCCGATCCGCCGCAGCAGGCGGCGTCGCTCCTCGCCCTCCAGCTTGGACCAATCGCCCTCCAGCACGGAAATCTCGCCATGGCTGGGCGGCATGAGGCCGATCAGAAGCTTGAGCAGGGTGGATTTGCCGCAGCCGGAGCCTCCGAGGATGACGAAGACCTCTCCTCGGCGTACCTCGAAGGAGACATTGCGGAAGATGGTGCGCGCACCAAAGCGCATGGCCACGCCAGTCGCGGTGATGATCGCCTCGGCTTGGGGGCTTTCCACCATCACCAGCCCAGCCTGAAGAACAGGATGGCGAAAATGCCGTCCAGCACCACCAGCGCCACGATGCCGCCGACCACCGCCCCCGTCGCGGCATCGCCCACCGCGCGCGGCCCCCGCCCGGCCGAAAGCCCCGCAAGGCAGCCAACATAGCCAATGGCGAGCCCGAAGACCGCAGCCTTGCCCAGCCCCCCCGCCAAATCGCCCACGGAGAGCCATTGCTCCAGCTGGTTCAGCACCGCGATGGGCGGGAAGCCCAGTGTCCCCATCACGATCGTCATGCCGATGAGGCCCGTCACGTTCATCACCATGGTCAAGGCCGGCATCACCAGGGTGGAGGCGATGATGCGCGGCACCACCAGCCAGGCGATGGGGTCCAGGCCCATGATCTTGAGCGCATCCACCTCCTCATTCACCCGCATGGTGCCAAGCTCCGCCGCATAGGCCGATGCGGTGCGCCCGGCGAGAATGATGGAGGCCAGCAGCGGCCCCAATTCCCGGGTCAGCGAAATGCCGACGAGTTGCGGGATGAAGATCTCGGCGCCGAATTGCCGCATGGGCACGGAGGATTGAAAGGCCAGGATCACGCCGATCAGCGTGCCCAGCAGCATGCAGAGCGGAAATGCCCGTGTGCCGGCCTCGTCCAGGTGGCGCAGCACCTCGGCCCAGCGCAGCCGCCAGGGGCGCGGCAGGATGCGCAGGGCTGCAAGAGTGGTCTCACCCAGAAAGGACATGCGGGTGAGGAAGGCCGAAAGTTTATCCAGCGTGCCCGCGCCGATCGCGGTCAAGGGGCGGAAAGGCTTGGGTTTGGGCGGGGGGGGCGCGGTCGCCACGGCCTTGCGGAAGCGGGCCAGCGCGCCGCGCGGGGCTTGAGCTGCAGGCTCACGCCACTCCGTCTCCGCCCCGCCCAAGGACACAAGAAGGGCCGCCCCGCCGGAGTCCAGCGCCGTCACGCCAGCCGCATCAATGACAAGCCTGCCCGCGCCTTTGGCTGCAAGATGCGCCTCCTCCCAGCGCGCAGCGGCGACTGCGCTGTCGAGCGCTCCGGTGAAGCGCAGGCAAAGGCGGCCGTCTTCGGTCTCGGCACGGAATGGATCGGAGGGCATTTGTCCCGGACCATGATCGTCCAAGGCGGGCACGTCCACCATGGGAGGCTTCAAGGAGATTTGCTGGCCTTCAGGGCTGTGGGGGAACCAACGCATGCAGCAATACGGCGGTTGCCGCCGCCACATTCAGGCTTTCCACCAGGCCCGAGCCCGGCAGCGTCACCCGCTCGGCGCAGCAGGCGAGGATACTGGGCGAGAGCCCCGTCTCCTCGGCGCCCAGCACCAGCGCGATGGGCTTTTGCCGCGCGATCTTCGCAGGCGCCAGGCCGCCGGTTGATGCCGCGCCCACGATATGCAACTGGCCCGAGAGGCGCCGCAACGTGCTGCCCAGATCCTCCGCGCGATAAACGGCCAGATGCTCCAGCCCGCCCTCCGACGTGCGAAAGGCTGCGTCCGACAGATCGGCTTGGCGCGCATCACCCGCAAGCAGCAGCGCCTTGGCGCCGAAAAACGCGGCGGCGCGGGCGATGGCGCCCAGATTATGCGGATTGCCGATGCCATCCAGCACCAGCAGCACCGGTGCCGCGAAAAGCACCGCTGGCGGCGGGCCCTCGATGGGCAGCGCCCGGCGAGGATCGGCGATGGCGACGATGCCGCCATGATGCTCGGTGCCGGCAATGCGCTCCAACTCATCGGCCAGGACCTCGCGATAGGCCTTCTGGTGCCGCGCGAGGTATTTGCACAGCGGGCCAGCGACTGGGCGGCGTTCGGCCACATAATGCAACCGCTGCACCGCTTCGGGCCGGCGCAGGAACAGGGCGCGCACCGCGTTCGCGCCGCAGATGCGCTGGGGGTCCGGCCGGCGCGGCGGGGGCGGGGCATAGCTGGAGGGGCCATAGCCGCCGCGGAATTCAGACATCGGCCAGCGCTTCCAACTGAGCATGCAGGGCAGAGGGGATCGCAATCCCGTCATGCTCTGCCGTGGCCATCAACCCATCGCGCCGCGCGCCGGGCAGCCGCACGCCCCCATCGGCGAGCATGGCGGCGACCAGGGCTTCCATGCGGTCCAGGAAGGCTTCGCGCCCGGCCAGGGCGCCGGGGTCTATCGCCAGGATGGCATGGCCCAGGCGGGGCGGCTGGGACGAAGGCGCGAAGAAGCTGTCAGCCTCGAAGGCGAAGGCGGCACCACCCAGGGCCACGCAAAGCAGCTCCACCACCAGGGCGAGGGCCGCACCCTTGGTGCCGCCCATGGCGAGCATCGCGCCATCCAGCGCGGCCTTGGGGTCGGTGGTGGGCTGGCCCTCGGCGTCCAGCGCCCAGCCTTCGGGAATGGCGCGGCCCTCCTTGGCGGCCACCATGATTTTTCCCCGCGCGACCTCTGAAAGGGCGAGGTCCACCACCATCGGTAGCGCATCCCTCCGCGGGAAGGCCGCGGCGACGGGGTTGGTGCCGAGCAACGGCCGCCGCCCGCCCGGCACCGGCATGGCATAGGGCGAATTGGTGAAGGCCAGCGCCACCAGGCCCTTCTGCGCGAGGCGGCGCACGGGCAGCGCCATGGCCCCGGCATGATGGCTGTTGGTAATGGCGATGAAGGCCACGCCATGCGCCTCGGCCCGCCCAGCGGCTTCGATCTCGGCCAGGTGCAGTGCGGGATAGGCGAGGCCGTTGCGCGCATCCACCAGCGCCGCCCCGCCGCGCTCGGACACCAGATGGGGCACGGCGGCGCCATCAGCCCGGCCTTCGCGCAGGAAGCCGGCATACATCGCCACGCGGGACAGGCCATGGCCGGCCTGCCCTTCAGCTTCGGCCGCGACCAGCGCCTCCGCCGTGCGCACCGCCATCTCCGGATTGGCGCCGGCGGCGGACAGCGCACGCGCAGCGAGGGAACGGGCTTGCGCGAGGGAGATGCGGGAGGTCATGGCGGGGGTTGAAGCGCGTATCGGAGCCGGGGGCAATGCGCGGTGCCAAGCAAGCGGAATGCGTGTCAACGCGGCTCCAGCCAAGTCGTTTTCAACGCGGCTCCAGCCAAGTCGTTTTCAACGCGGCTCCAGCCAAGTCGTTTTCAACGCGGCTCCAGCCAAGTCGTTTTCAACGCGGCTCCAGCCGCATGGGAAGCCGCTCACCCAGATTGAGGGTCAAGCCGCCCTGCGGCTGCACCCGATGCCCGGGCTGGCTGCGCAAGGCAAACCGCTGCGCGAGCGTCGCCAGCGCCAGCATGGCCGAGTCCAGCGCGACATCATGCGCCGGGCAAAGACGTGGCCCTTGGCCGAAGGGCATGAAGCTGAAGGGCGCAGCAGGCGGTGCTTCTGGCAGGAAACGCTCTGGGCGGAACTCGTCGGGCGCCTCCCAGTGACGCTGGTGGCGATGCACCAGCCAAGGCACCACAAAGACGATGGCGCCCTTGGGGATCGCCTCGCCCGCAACCAACGTCTGCCGCGCCGCCACCCGAGCAATGATGGGAAAGGCCGGATAGAGGCGCAGCGCTTCGCAAAGGATGGCGCGGGTCACTGGCAGCCGGGGCAGGTCCTCTGGCATGGGCACCCGCCCTTCCAGCGCCTCGGCCAGTTCGGCGTGCAGCGCGGCTTCGGCCCAGGGCGCTTCGGCCAGCAGGAACCAGGCGGCGGTCAGTGCATGGGCCAGGCTTTCATGGCCCGCCGTGAACAGGGAGATCGCCTCATCGCGAACCACCATGGGCCGTAACCCTGTCCCCGCCTTGCCCTCGATCAGGGAATCCATCAGGGCATGGATGCGCCGCACCTCGCCGCTGACGCGCAGCCGGGCCAGTGTCTCCGGCAGGGCCAGCATGGTCATGAGACCGCCCCCGCTGATCTTCCCCGCATAGTCGGCGGCGAGCCGGGTGAGCGTGGCGGCAGCACGCTCGGACCCGAAGATGGCCCGGCAAAGCACTTCGCCGGCTAGGCCGCGCATGGTCCCTGCCAGGTCCAGAACCTGGCCAGGCGACCTGGCGCCCCAAAGGGCGAGCAATCCCCCCATGGCCTCAACCGTGGCGGTCAGCAGGGCTGGCATGGCCTGTGCAGCCTGGACGTGCACACGCCGGCCAGGGGCTTTTGCCATGAACAGCCCCTCGCCCATCAGCGGGGCCAGCAGCTTGCGCAAAAGTGCCGGCTTCGCCGCGAAATCGCCCGCCTGGGTGACCAGCACCGCTTCGATCGCCTCGGGCCGGTTGAGCACCACCAGCCGCTGGCCCAGGATGTCCAACGCGGTGCCGGGCCCGAGGAACATCTCCTCCGACCAGACCTCCAGCAGGCCGCGCCGCGCCTTGGCCAGTAGCTCCGTGACAGGGATTTCGCCCTTGTGGCGGGTCGGATAGGGCGGGGTATAGGGCGGGTGCGGCTTCACTCCCTGTGCACGCGCAGCGGCCCGAACGCCTGACCCACGGGCATCATCTGCAAGGTGTTGATGTTCACACGCGCCGGCAGCGTGGCCACCCAATGCACCGATTCCGCCACATCCTCGGGCGTCAGCGGCTCGGCCCCCGCGTAGATGCCCTCGGCCTTCGTGTCATCGCCGTGGAAGCGCACATTGCTGAACTCCGTGCCGCCCACCAGGCCCGGCTCGATATCCGTGACGCGAATCTTCGTGCCCCAGAGATCGGCGCGCAGGTTCAGGCTGAAATGGCGGACGAAGGCCTTGCTCGCGCCATAGACATTGCCGCCCGGATAGGGGAATTCGCCCGCCGTGGAGCCGATATTGATGATGTGCCCGCGATTGCGCGCCACCATTCCCGGCAGCACGGCGCGCGTCACATACATCAGCCCCTTGATGTTGGTGTCCACCATCGCGTCCCAATCATCGAGGTCCGCGTCCTGTGCGCCCGATAGCCCCAGCGCGAGCCCTGCATTGTTCACGCAGATGTCAATCTCCGCCCATTCGGCCGGCAGCCCGGCGATGGCGGCAGCCACCGCCGCACGGTCGCGCACATCAAGCGTGAGCGGCAGGACGCGCCCCTCGCCCAGCTCCGCGCGCAGCGTGGCAAGCCGGTCCTCGCGCCTCCCGGCGGCGATGATGCGCGCGCCCGTTGCGGCAAATCGTTGTGCGATGACGCGGCCAAAGCCCGCTGTGGCGCCGGTGACGAGGATGATCATGCGAGAGGCTCCGTTCAGGTTGCGGCAAGCTGGCGTTCAGCCTGGGTCAAGCCGGGTCCCTCTAATGCCCCGATGCGCCGGGGGTTGAAACCGCCTGATAGATGAACCAAATGTCATCTGTCGGCCGGCGCTGGAGATCGCAGGTTATGCGACACGCCCCTGCGTCCTGTTTTCGGCGCTCGCAGGGGCCTGTTGAGCCGGCTTCCCAGCGGAAACGCGCGGGAAATCAGGACGCTGAGCCATGCGTTCTCCATCATGACGAGTTTGGAGAACTGTGATGCCACCTCACCTCGCGCGCCGAATCTGCGCGACAATCTTCATGCTCGGGCCCTGCCTTGCGGCATTTGCCCAGCCGATCAGCGCCCCAAACAGCGATGTCATCATCCGCATGGAGGAGCGCCAGTTCCGCGCCGGTGGCTTCGAACTCGGCCGCGTAGAGCCCGAGACCGGCCCTGCCGAGATCCTCCTGCCCGGCAATGTGGTGGTGCCGCCCACGCAGTTGCGCATCATTGCCGCCCCTGCGGCAGGCCTGCTGGAAAGCCTCTTTGTCGCCCCCGACGAGCGGGTCCGCGCCGGCCAGGCCGTGGCGCGGCTGCGCAGCACGGAGCTGGTGGAGGCCCAGCGCCTGTTCCTCGAAGCCTCGACCGCCGAGGAACTTGCCCAGGAAAAGCTCCGCCGCGATGAGCAGCTCTTCCGCGAGCGCGTGATCGCCGAACGCCGCCTCATCGTCACCCGCGCCGAGACCAAGGGCGCCGCCGCCGCCCTGGATGAGCGGACGCAAATGCTCAACCTTTTCGGCCTCAGCGAGCAGGAAGTGGGTGAACTGCGCCAATTGCGGCGCATCCGGCCCTCCCTGACCGTCACCAGCCCGACGGCGGGTGTGGTGCTGGGCCGCGCGGCCACACCCGGTGAGCGCGTGGCCCAGGCCGCACCGCTGATGACCATCGCCGATCTCGGCACCTTGTGGGTGAACATCCAGGTGCCGCTCTCGCGCGTCTCCGCGCTGGAGGCGAATGCGCGTGTGCTGATCCCCGCCCAGGGCGCCGAGGGCTTCGTCCTGCGCATCGGCCGCACCGCCGATGCCGCCACGCAAAGCCTGATCGCCGTGGCGGAGATCAATCGTGGCGCCGAGAATCTGCGCGCCGGCCAGGCGGTGACCGTGGCGCTGCAACTGCGCGCCCTGGGCCAGCCGCAATACCGCGTGCCCGCCGGCAGCGTCGTGCGGCACCGCGAACGCAGCTGGGTTTTCGTCCGCACCCCGCAGGGCTTTCTCGCGCGGCCCGTCACCGTGCTGAACGAGACCGCCCAATTCACCTCGATCCGCGGCGGCCTCGCCCCCACCGACCAGATCGCCACGCGTGGCCTGCTGTCGCTGCTGGCTGAGCTCTCCGAAGCGGATGGGGGCTGAACCATGCTCGGCAAACTTCTGGATACGGCGCTCCGACAGCGCCTGCTCGTCATCATCGCCGCCCTGGGCCTGGCGTTCTGGGGTGCCCAATCCTATCGCACCCTGCCCATTGATGCCTTCCCGGACGTAGCACCGACCCAGGTTCTCGTCTCCATGCGCGCACCCGGCCTGACGCCGGAGGAACTGGAGCGCCGCGTCACCAACCCCGTCGAGCTCGCGATGCGCGGCATCCCGAACCTGGTGTTCATGCGCTCCGTCACGCGCTTCTCGGTCACGCTCATGACCTTCGAATTCGCGGCGGGCACCGACATCTACTGGGCGCGCGCCCAGGTCAATGAGCGACTGAACGAGCTGGATGACCAGCTCCCCAGCGGCGTCTCGGGCGGCTTGGCGCCGATCGTCACACCGCTGGGCGAAATGCTCATGTTCACGCTGGAAGGCGAGAACCTCTCGCCCACTGCTGCGCGCACCCTGGTGGATTGGGTGGTGCGTCCGCAGTTGCGCAGCGTCCCCGGCGTTGCCGACGTGAACGTGCTCGGCGGTTTCGTGCGCACCTATGAGGTGGTGCCCGACCCCGCAGCCATGGCATCGCGCGGCATCAGCACCGCCATGCTGGAGGAGGCGCTGGAGCGCAACAACCGCAATGATGGCGCGGGCCGCATCCGCGACGGCGAGGAGGTGCTCCTGGTCCGCGCCGAGGGCCGCATCCAGACGCTGGAGGATGTACGCGCCATCGTGCTCGCCGCGCGCACAGCCGGCGTGGTGCGCGTGGCCGACGTGGCCGATGTGCGCTTCGGCGCGCTACCGCGTAACGGCGTGGCCACGCGCGATGGCGAGGGCGAGGCTGTCTGGGGCATCGTGCTCGGCTTGCAAGGCGCCAATGCCCGCTCGGTGGTCGAGGGCGCGCGAGCGCGCTTCCCGGCGATCCAGAGCCTACTGCCGGAGGGGGTGAACCTTGTGGTGTTCTATGACCGCGCGGATCTCATCGGCAAGGCGGTCTGGACGGTGCAGAAGGTGCTGCTGGAAGCCATCGCGCTGGTGGTGGTGCTGTTGATCCTGTTCCTGGGCAACTGGCGCGCGGCGCTGGTGGTCTCGCTCAGCCTGCCGCTCGCCGTGCTGGTCACCTTTGGGATGATGAGCCTCTATGGGTTGTCGGCCAACATCATGTCGCTGGGTGGCCTTGCGATCGCCATCGGCCTGCTGGTGGATTGCGCCGTGGTCGTGGTGGAGAATGTGGCGCATCGCTTCGGCACGGCCAAGGGGGGCAAGCTGACGCTCGCGCAGCGCATCAGCATGACGTCTGAGGCCACGCGCGAAGTGATGGTGCCGCTGGTCTCGGGCGTGATCATCATCGTCGCCGTCTTCGTCCCGCTGTTGTCCTTGCAGGGGCTGGAGGGGCGGCTTTTCGGGCCGGTCGCGCTCACGATCGCTTTCGCGCTCCTCGCGGCATTGGCGCTGTCGCTGACGGTGGTGCCGGTGATGTGCGTCTTCCTGCTCAGGGGTGGCCATGCAAAGGAGCCGTGGCTCGTTCGCAAGCTGCATGCGGGTTATGACCCCTTCCTGGAATGGGCGATGAAGCGCCCCCTCATCATCGGTGGCACGGCGGGGATCGGGCTTGTGCTCGCCGGCCTCGCCTTCACGCAGATCGGCAGCATCTTCATCCCAGTGATGGATGAGGGAACGCCCGTGGTGACGGTGCGCAAGCACCCGACCATCGGCGTCGAGGAAGCGGCCGCAACCGATCTTCGCATTGCGCGCGCCATCCGCGAGCGTGTGCCCGAGGTGCGCGGCATCATGGCGCGTGCTGGCGCGGATGAGCTTGGCATTGATCCTGTCGGGCTGAACGAGACGGACATGTTCTTCACGCTGGCACCGCCCGAGGAGTGGCGCGAAGCGGCGAAGGCGGGCGGCACCGCCTGGGTCCTGGAGCAGGTCCGCCAGGTGCTGGACAATTTCCCCGGCATCAGCTTCTCCTTCAGCCAGCCGATAGACATGCGCGTGCAGGAGATGATCATCGGTGCGCGCGGCGATGTGGTGATCAAGGTGTTCGGTCCCGATATTCCTGAACTCAACCGCATCGGGCGCGAAGTGGGGGAGGCTGTCGGGCGCATCCAGGGCAGCGCCGATGTCTTCGCGCTGCGCAATGAGGGGATGAAATACCTCACCATTCGCGTGGACCGCATGGCCGCCGGCCGCTTTGGCCTCAACGCCAGCGATGTGCAGGAAGCGCTGCGCGTCTGGGTGGATGGGCGTGCCGTGGGCTTGGTGCTGGAGGGCGACCGCCGCATCCCCCTGCTGCTGCGCGGCGAGGAAGGGTTGCGGCGTTCGGCGGCCGACCTCGCGCGCGTGCAGATTGCGCTGCCGGGCGGCGGCACGGTGCTGATCAGCCAGGTGGCCGATATTCGTGAGGAGGAAGGTGCGGTGCAAGTCAGCCGCGAGCAGGCGGAGCGCTTCGCCACCGTGCTCAGCAATGTTCGTGGCCGCGACATTGGCAGTTTCGTGGCGGACGCGCAGGCGGCCGTCGCGCAGCAGGTGTCCCTGCCTGCCGGCTACCGCTTGGTTTGGGGCGGGCAGTTTGAGAATCAGCAGCGCGCCCAGGCACGTCTGTCGATTGTTGTGCCTATCGCGCTGGGGGCCATCTTCCTGCTGCTCTACCTGACCTTCGGCTCGGTGCGGCAGGCCACGCTGGTCTTCTGCAACGTGCCCTTCGCGTTGATCGGCGGCGTGATCGCGCTCTGGGCCTCGGGGGAGTTCATTTCCGTGCCCGCTTCGGT
>JBBRVI010000023.1:0-20602 GCA_038247025.1 Acetobacterales bacterium | reverse complement strand
GGCCCCAACTGCCCCGCCTCGGCCAGTGCGGCGCCCTGATTGGCCAGGAACAGCGCGGAATCCGGCATGGCCGCCACGGCGCGGGCCGCATGGGCCAGGGCCGCGGGGAGGTCCCCACGCTGGCGGGCGCACACACCCAGCAGGTTCTCCGCATCCGGATGGCCCGGCGTGAGGCGCAGCGCGCGGCGATACAGGCTCTCGGCCTCATCCAGCTTTCCCGCGCGATGGCGGTCCACGCCGCGGCGCAGCAATTCCTCGGCGGTGATTTTCATGGGCGCAAAATGGGAGGCATCCATGGCGGATAAACAATCAGGGCACGCGCCGCCAGTCGGTTATCCATTGCAAAGCGGTGGCCGGATGACCAAAAAGACGTCACACGAATCACAAAAAATCACCCCGGAGAACCCCATGTCGAAACTCACACGGCGCCAATTGCCAGCACTGGCCGCTGGCGTCCTCGCCGCCCCCGCACTTGCCAATCAGGCGCTGGCTCAGGCCCAGGCATTCCCCAGCCGCCCCATCAACGTCATCGTCCCCTTCGCCGCCGGCGGTCCGACCGACACCGTCGCCCGCCTGCTGGGTGAGGCCATGGGCCGTGACCTCGGCACCACAGTCGTGGTCGAGAATGTGGGCGGGGCGGGCGGCACGATTGGCGCGCAACGCGCCGCCGCCGCCCGGCCCGATGGCCACACACTGCTGGTCCATCACATCGGCATGAGCACCATCCCCACCCTCTACCGCAACCTCACCTACGACGCGATCAACGGGTTCGAGCCGCTGGGCATGATCACCGAAGTGCCCATGACGATCGTGGGCAAGCGCAACATCGCCGCCAACAACCTGGCCGAGCTGGTGGCACTCGTCCGGCGCGACCGTGACAAGATCAACCTCGCCAATGCCGGCGTGGGTGCTGCGAGCCACCTGTGCGGCCTGCTGTTCCAACAGGCGATGAACGTGCCACTGACCACAGTGCCCTATCGCGGCACCGGCCCCGCCATGAACGACCTGGTTGCCGGCACGGTGGACCTGATGTGCGACCAGACCACCAACACCACCGAACAAATCCGCGCCGGCACCATCAAGGCCTTCGCGGTGACAACGAACACGCGCGTGGCGGCACTCTCGGATGTGCCGACGGCGATCGAGGCCGGCCTGCCCGGCTTTGAGGTGTCGGTCTGGCACGGGCTCTATGCGCCGCGCGGCCTGCCGCCCGAGATCGGTGCACGCCTGACCCGCGCGCTCCAGGTGGCGCTGCGCGATCCGGGGCTGATCCGCCGCTTCGCCGATCTTGGCACCGAGCCGGTGGCGCAAGCGCGCGCGACCTCGGCCGGGCATCAGACGTTCTGGACGGGGGATATCGCCCGCTGGCGCCCGGTGATCCAGGCAGCCGGGCAGTTCGCGGATTGAGCGGGTTACCGCTGTGGGCGGGGTGGCGGCTCGATCAGCCGAAACCCTGCCGGCAGGCGAAACAAGGCGGGGTCTGGTGTGCCCAGGCGGATTTGACTCTGGCGCGTTTCCACCAGGGCTGGCCCGCTGTCGTGAGCAACGATTTGCCGGGCCTCCAGCAGCACGCCGTCGCGCCGGCACAGGACCCGGCCGATTTCGTGCCACTGGCCACTCGCACCGCGCATTTCGGTGAAAAGGGTGATGCGGCCCGATGTGCGCTCCTCCCGCTCGCGCCGTTCCCCTGCGGGCATCGCCACAGCGAGGGGCACGGGAATGCGCATGGCCACGGGGGGATCGGCCGTGCTGAGGAACAGCGCCTGAAGATCGGGCGTGAGCAGCGTTACCATGCGCGCTTGGCGTGGGCCTGGCGCCTCGATGCGAAGCCGAGGCCCGGAGGCAAAGACCTGGCTGACCAAAGGCGGAGTGGAA
Source organism: Acetobacterales bacterium (assembly GCA_038247025.1). Classification (GTDB taxonomy): domain Bacteria; phylum Pseudomonadota; class Alphaproteobacteria; order Acetobacterales; family Acetobacteraceae; genus Roseococcus. Next base: position 18,727 of record JBBRVI010000023.1, on the reverse strand, counting down.
GCGGTTTGGGTGACACGTGTGGCGGTATAGGCCGCCTGGCCGAAGCGCGCGCAAAGCGCATCGGCCTCAGCCGACACCCACGGGATGCTTGCGGCCACAAGTGCAAGGAAAATTCGCGCGCGCATCTCAGAACGGGATCGGAAAGCTGAAGGCCGGCAAGGTTGGATTGATCATGCGCGAGATGCTGCGCTCGACCGAGAGCCCATCGCGCACTGCTTGCAAGGGTGAGGCCGTGGGCACGCGCCCGCCCCGCCGCCAGACAGCCAGCACGGCACCGGTGAATTCGCGGCGGAACTCGTGCTCCAGCATGGTGACCTGTCCCTGGATGGGGTCGGCGATGTAGTAGAAGCCATCGCGGGCAAGTCGCAGCACGGAGAAATGCTCCCACGCACCCTTGTTCAGATGCACAATGACAGGCCCCGTGATCTGGGGCAGTTGCGGCACCTCGATGCGCGCGGCCTGGGCGGCAAAACCCAGGCGCTCGGCGGCAAAGATGATGTCCTCGAAGGAAAAGCCGACCTCCTGCTTGCGGCGCCAATCGGCCTCGGCGGGGTAGCGTTGGCGTAGCAGGGTAATGACCTCCATCTCTGTCGTGGGGCGGGCCAGAAAGAAGGTGAGCAAGGTGGCGAGAGAGGCACTGCCGCACGAGAATTCGAGAACCTGGCGCACAACATTTGCATAGCGGCGCGCTTGCCAGGATTGCGGGCGGCGCATCAGCGCTTCCTGCGCGCCAACCGGCCGTGCGGCCATGAAAGCGAGAAGGGCCAGCACTGCGCGGCGTTGCGTGTGCATGGTCAGAACCTGTACCGAAGGCCAAGGCCGAGCTGGAAATTTGGGCTTTCGGACACCAGTCCCATCCCGAGGGAGGGCTCCACCCACATACTCGGCAGCACGCGCTGGACCAACGAAAGCCGCAGGATGGCGGCCTCACTCGACGTGGTACGATAATCGATTCGATTGGCCCGCAATGCTGCGGTGTAGTTACCGACGAAGGTGAAGCCGAGCGTCGAGCGCTCACTGAGCGCGAAGCTCACGCCGGCATTGTAGTTGATGCGCCAGCCGGGGCGAAAGGTGATGCCAGATTGCTCAACCGGGAAGGCATACTCATAGGAAACACCGCCAAAAAGGACGATCGGGTCCAGCGTCTTGAAGAACTGCATGCCCCCGCGCAGCGCCCAAGCGCCGCGCGCGGAAACCAACTGGGTGATGTCCACCGGCACTTGCTGCGCGCTCACGCCCATGGGGGAGACCAGAAACGGCGAAGCTCCAGTGGGCGTGACGAGGCCCGCGGTGACGACGGCACCAGGCCAGGATGGCCGTTCACCCCAGGCGCGCATGTTCACCTGGACGGCGACATCGCCGATGCCGCGGGTCTCGCGGTCTGTGGTGAAAGTTGGCGAATGGTCGAAGCTGCGCGTCGAATTGAAGAAGGGCACGGTGACCGAGGCCTCAATGCCGTCGGCAATGCCCACCCGCCCGGTCAGCACGGCGGAGGCGCTGCGGTCGTGGGAGACAGTGCGGCGATCCCGCAGATAGCCCAGATCCAGCGACACTTCGGCGCGCCCGGGACGCAGCGTGACGGCCTGGTCGCGGAAGATGAAGGCTTCTTGCGGGATTTCCTCGTCCTGGGGGTCGCGCGCGCGCGCGGCTGGGACCGGTTCGGGATTCTGCGCCTGAGGATTGCTGGGCACAGGCCTGGGAAGAGCAGCATGAGGAGTGCCGGCGGGGCGGGTTGGTGCCCTGCTGCCGCGGCCAGGATTTTGCCCGCGCTCCAGTTGCTCAAGGCGCCGTTCAAGCGTTTGGATGCGATCGAGAAGCGCAGCGCGTTCCGGCTGCGCGAAAGCGGGGCCTGCCCCGAGACTCATCGAAAGGGCCAACATTCGGCCCGCATGGCTGATCAGCCTGGAACCGCTTCCCATCCGCTTGATCATGGAAGGCGAGACGTTTTGTCTCCCTGCTCGCATGGCGCGCTAAATTCCGGCGGCCGAATAAACTGCGGCATAGTAAGCGTGGATATACGCCCAGTAGGCATTGTTTGACGCCGCCCAATACCAATTCGTCTCGTTTGCGGTGTTTGACCCGGCGAAATACCTTGCGTAATAGGCATAAATATAAGCGTTGTAGGACAAGCTGACTGCTATGGCACCGAAGTGGTCAGCCCAAAAGCCGCGCGCTGTAATATCCTGTGCGGCCTCGACAGACAAAGCCTGAATAGATGCCGAGCCGAAGATAGGGCTGCGTTCGGCCTGCAGCGGGTTGAGCGTGAGAGTTACTAGGATTAGGCCTGCGGCCATCAAAAATTTCAGCTTCTTCACGGTGACCATCCATTCCTTGGGGTCCCCGAAACTACCGCGGCGTGATTAAAACTCTGTGAAGCGCCCGGATTTTTCCGGCAGGCGCGAATAAAGGTCCTCGCGCGTCAACGGAAGCCCCGAGGGACCACGGTTGCGACGCGTCGCGACCGTCTGGAAGATGCACACTGTCCCGCGTTCGAAGGCGATGGTGCAGCCGGCGAGGTAGAGCAGCCAGATGCGCGTCTTGGCCGCGCCGACCTCAGCCGTTGCGGCCTCGCGATTGGCGTGGAGGCGCTGCGTCCACAGACGGCAGGTGCGACCGTAATGCTCGCGCCAGTTCTCCGTGTCGTGAATCTCGAAGCCCTGGCGCTCCATGGCATCGGTGGAGCCGCCGATATGGTCCAGTTCGCCGCCGGGGAAGATGTAGTTCACCAGGGCGGCGAATTCCGGGCGCTTTTTGCGAAACTCGCGCTCATTCTTCTTCATTGGGCGCGCAATGGCGTGGTGCAGGTAGATGCCGCGCGGGCGCAGCAGCGACTTGATCTGGCGGAAATAGCCTTCGCGATTATCGAGGCCCACATGCTCGAACATTCCAATCGAAGCGATCTTGTCGAACTCCAAGCCGCTCAGGCTGCGGAAGTCCCGCAGTTCGACCGTCACGCGGTCTTCCAGGCCCAGCCGCTTCAACTTGGCCACGGCGAAATCATGCTGCGCCTGGCTCAGCGTCACGCCATGCGCCCGAACACCATAATGGCGCGCCGCATGGCAGATGAGGCCGCCCCAACCGCAGCCGATGTCCAGCATTCGCTCGCCTGGCTGAAGCCGCAGCTTGCGACATATCATGTCCAGCTTGGACTGCTGCGCCGCATCCAGGCTGTCAATGTCACTCGGAAAATAGCCACAGGAATAGACCATCTCCTGATCGAGGAAGAGGGCATAGAACTCGTTGGAGAGATCGTAGTGAAACTGTACCTGGCCCTGGTCGTCCCGGCCCGCCTCATGCCGCGCGGTCTGGGCGCCGGCAAAGGCGTGGCTGGTATTGGGCGAACCGGAGCCGAAAAGGAAGGGCAGCAGGGCGCGGAAGGCGCCGAACTTGTTGAGCTTTTTCAGAAGCCCGCGCGTGCGCTTGTCGCCGATGCGGTCCGCCACATCAATCAGGGTTCCGCCCTCGATGTCGAGCTTGCCCTCGGCCAGCAGGTTGAACAACGTCGGCGCCTTGGGACGACGCAGCAGCCGGGTAATGGCACTTGGGTCGCTGATGTTGAGTGCGAGGTCACCGCTCCATCGCTGGCCCAGTGGCACCGCTTCGCCATCCCAGAGGCGGACGGCCAGGTCGAGATCCATGTGTTGGCCGAGATCGGCGATGACGCGCCGGACGGCACTAATCCGCGAATCCATCAGACGTCCAGATTCGCGACCTTGAGGGCATTGCCCACGATGAATTCGCGCCGCGGTTCCACGACATCGCCCATGAGGGTCGAGAAGACGCTTTCCGCATCCTCGGCGTCATTCACGCGCACCTGGAGCAGGGTGCGGATGGCCGGGTCGAGCGTGGTCTTCCACAGCTGGTCTGGGTTCATCTCGCCCAGGCCCTTGAAGCGCTGGATGGTGAGGCCTCGGCGGCCCTGGCCAATGATGCGGTCAAAGGCGGCAAGCGGCCCTCGTACCGCATGTTCGGTCGTGTCGAAGGCCAGTGTTGCGCCCTTCTCGAATTCCTCGCGCAGCTTGGTGCGGCGCTCATCCAGCCAGCGCGCCTCTGCACTGCGCAGCGCGGCGCCGGTCAGTGTATGGCGTTCGGCCACGCCGCGCACCATGCGGTGCATTTGGATGCCCGCATCATCCACACTGACTTTCCAGCCACGCTCCGAAGGGGGCGCCATCGCGTCGAGGCGCGTGATGAAATCCCCCGCCCCTTCCAGCGCGCGCTGCGCATCAGGCGTGAGAATGCCGGCCATGGCAGCCTGCTCGACGATCTCCACCGGCACATTGGCGGCGAGGCGGCGGATGCGCGAGGTGGTCTGCCGAAGGCTTTCCACGACTTCGGCAAGTTCATCCTCCACCGCGACACGACCATCGGCGAGCGTGATGCGCGCGTTCTGCGTCGCCTTCTCGATCAGGAAGTCCTCAAGCGCGCGGTCATCCTTGAGGTAGCGTTCTTCCTGCCCGCGCTTCGCACGATAAAGCGGCGGCTGCGCAATGTAGAGATTTCCGCGCTCGATCAGTTCGGGCATTTGCCGGAAGAAGAAGGTCAGCAGCAGCGTGCGGATGTGCGAGCCATCCACATCGGCGTCCGTCATGATGATGATCTTGTGGTAGCGCAGCTTGTCGGCGGAAAAACCGCCGCGCGCGGGCTCCCCCGTGCCGATGCCGGTGCCCAGCGCGGTGATCAGCGTGCCGATTTCCGCACTCGCCAGCATTTTATCAATGCGCGCGCGCTCCACGTTCAGGATCTTGCCCTTGAGCGGCAGAATGGCCTGGTTCGCGCGATTACGGCCCTGCTTGGCCGAGCCGCCGGCGCTGTCACCCTCGACGAGGAAGATCTCGCTCTTTGTCGGGTCCTTCTCCTGGCAATCGGCCAGCTTGCCGGGCAGCGTGGAGATATCCAGCGCGTTCTTGCGCCCGACTTTCTCACGCGCCAATTGCGCGGCCTTGCGCGCAACCGCGCTGAGGACGACCTGATCGAGAACGAGCCTGGCTTCCTTGGGATGCGTCTCGAACCAATGGGAGAGCGCGTCGGCAACGGCCATCTGCACCACCGGCTGCACCTCGGAAGAAACCAGCTTGTCCTTGGTCTGCGAGCTGAATTTCGGGTCGGGCACTTTCACCGAAAGCACGCAGGTCAGTCCCTCGCGCATGTCGTCGCCGACCAGCTCGATCTTTTCCTTCTTCGCCAGATCCTCGGCGTATTTCGCGACGACACGCGTCAAGGCCTGGCGGAAGCCCGCCTGGTGTGAGCCGCCATCGCGCTGTGGGATGTTGTTGGTGAAGCACAGCATCACCTCACGCGGCGAGGACGTCCACCACATGGCAAACTCGACGCGAATGCCCTCGCCTTCCTTGGCGACGACGCTGATGGGCGGCTTGAAGATCGGGTCCTTGCCCTTGTCCAACCACTCGACGAAGGCGACGAGGCCGCCATCGAATTTGAACTCGGCCGTTTGCGCCGGAACGTGCCGGTCATCGCGCAGCGAAATGGCGATGCCGGAATTGAGGAAGGCCAGCTCCCGCATCCGCCGTTCCAGAATGCTGAAGTCGTATTCCACCTGCGTGAAGGTGCCGACGGACGGTTTGAACGTGACCTGCGTGCCCTGGTGATGCGCGCTGGGTCCCACGACCATCAAAGGCTGCACAGTATCGCCATGCTCGAAGCGGATGAAATGCTCGAACCCGCCGCGCCAGATGCGCACTTCCATCCATTCGCTGAGTGCATTCACCACGGCCGCACCCACGCCGTGCAAGCCGCCCGAGACCTTGTAGGAATTCTGGTTGAATTTCCCGCCCGCATGCAGCCGCGTCAGCACCACTTCGGCGGCGGAGACGCCCTCCTCGGCGTGGATATCCACGGGGATTCCGCGGCCATCATCGGTGACGGTCACGCTGCCATCGCCGTTCAGCACGAGGTCCACGCGCGAGGCATAGCCGGCCTGCGCTTCGTCCATCGAATTGTCGATGATCTCGAAGGCCATGTGGTGCAGGCCCGAGCCGTCATCGGTGTCGCCGATATACATGCCCGGCCGCTTCCGCACGGCTTCCAGGCCACGCAGAACGGTGATCGAGGCGCCGGTATAGTCGGCGTCGGAGACCTGGTTCAGGGGGTCATTGCCAACGGGGGGAATGCTCGGGATGTCGCTGCTCATCGGGAATCGGGAAACCTTTGGAAAGACCTAGTGTTTATGGCATTTTTCGTAACGTTATGGCAGGGGGGTGGTCTGCGCCTCACCAGGGCTGATTCGCCAGTGCTCCGCGTCCTGCGAAAGCGGCGAAAACACCTCCTCATCCGTGCCCGTCAAGAAGCTCTGCGCCGGCAGCGCGGCCAGTGCGGCAAAGAGCGCGCGGCGGCGTTGTTCATCCAGATGCGCTGCCACCTCATCCAGCAGCAGCAGGGGCGCGAAGCCGCGCGCATCGGCGATCAGCCCGGCATGGGCCAGCACGGTGGAGATCAGCAGCGCCTTCTGCTCGCCGGTGGAGCACAGGCTGGCAGGCATCGCCTTCGCAGCATGGGTGAAGAGGATATCCGCCCGGTGCGGCCCGCTCAGCGTGGCACCAGCAGCCGCATCGCGGGGGCGAGAGGCCGCCCAGGAGGCGCGCAGGGCCTCCTCGGCGGCCAAAGCGGGCATTGTATCCAGCAGCGCGGCGGCCGGGCATTGCAGCGCCAGGATCGCGGCGGGGAACTCGCCCGCGGCACCACCCGCCAGCGCCGCGTTCAGCCGCGCCACCAGCGCGCGGCGCGAGGCCGCGATGGCGATGCCATGCCGCGCCATCGCATCCTCCAGACTGGCGAGCCATCCGGCCTCCGCGCGGCCCTTGTCGAAGAGGCGGTTGCGGCCGGCCATGGCGGCTTCGTAGGCCGTGGCCTCGCGCGCCAGATGCGGCTCCAGCGCCATGGCCAGGCGGTCCAGGAAGCGGCGGCGGCCACCCGCACTGTCCTGGAACAGGCGGTCCATCTGCGGCGTGATCCAGACGGCGGCCACGCGCTCCGCCAGATCGGCCTGGGCGCGGGGTTTCTCGCCATTCAGGCGGAAGGCGCGGCGTTCCGCGCTGCCTTCTTCCAGGCTGCCCGTGCCGAGTTCGAAGCCGTCCAGCGCATCGTCGAAATGGCCGGAGACGGCCCAGTTAGCAGCGCCTTGCATGGCCACCTCACTGATCCGCGCGCCGCGCAAGCCGCGGCCGGGGCCGAGCAGGCTGACCGCCTCCAGGAGATTGGTTTTTCCCGCGCCATTGGGGCCGGTAAAGACCACCATGGGTGCGTTGAAGCGCAACTCCGCCGTGGCATAGGAGCGAAAGCGTGTAAGGCGAAGGCGGGTCAGGCGCAGCATGGCTTTGCCCCTCACACCCCTGGCAGATCACGGGTCCGTGACGGCCCTCGCATCCACCGCGCGGCGATCAGACCCGCATCGGCATGAGCACGTAGAGCGCGTCCTCGTCGGCCGCATCCTGCACAACCGTCGGCGCGCTGCCATCGGAGAATTTGAACCGCAGCGTCTCGCCCACCTGCTCCGTGATGTCGTTCAGGTAGCGTGCCTGGAAGCCGATCTCGATGGGCGAGGACGCATAGGTCACCAACCCGTCATCCAGTTCCTCTCGCGCTTCGCCCTGCTCGGCGCTGGAGGCCGTGAGCAGCAGGTTGTCGGTCGAGATGCTGAGCTTCACCGGGCGCGAGCGCTCGTTCGAAATGGCGGCAACGCGCCCTACGGCATCCGCGAAGGCCTGCTTGCCCACTTCCATGATCTTGTCGTTGTTACGCGGAATCACGCGCTCATAATCGGGGAAGGTGCCGTCAATCAGCTTGCTGGTCAGCGTGACTCCGCCGACGCGGAAGCTGATCTTTGTGTCGGAAAGGCGGAACTCGATCTCGTCGCGGGTTTCCTCGGCGAGCTTGTTGAGTTCATTCACCGTCTTGCGCGGAATGATGATGCCCGGCATGGCGGCGGCCCCCTCGGGCAGTTCGGTCTCGACGCGCGCCAGGCGATGGCCGTCGGTCGCGGCGGCGCGCAGCTTCTTGACGCCGCCATCCTCGGCGGTGTGGAGGTATATGCCATTGAGATAGTAGCGCGTCTCCTCGGTGGAGATCGCAAACCGCGTGCGCGCGATCATGCCGCGCAGCTTGGCGGCTTCCAGCTTGAAGGCATGCGGCAGGGCGCCCTCGGTCATGGAGGGAAAATCCTCGACCGGCAGCACCGGCAGGCTCGTGCTGAACCGCCCGGCACGGAGCGCGAGTGGCGCATCGCCGCCCTTGTGGTCCAGCTCCACCGTCGCGCCATCGGGCAGCTTGCGCACGATTTCATACAGGGTCTGCGCGGGTGCGGTGGTGCGACCGGGCCGCGTGACCTGCACGCCGGGCACCTCCTCGACGATGGCGATTTCCATGTCAGTGGCGGTGAGGCGCAGGGCGCCATCCTTCGCATCCAGCAGGATATTGGCGAGGATGGGAATGGTGTTCCGGCGCTCGACCACGGATTGCGTGTGCCCGAGGGCCTTGAGCAGGATGGCGCGCTCGACGCTGAACTTCATCTCTCGCGGTCCCTTGCTGTCCGGAGCGGCGGGCGCGATTCGCCCAGCCATTCTGGGGTTTCTCTAACATCCCCGGGGGTTTGGTCAAAGCGCGGGTGGCGAAAACCCGACCAAGCCTCACATCTCGAGCATTTTGCGCAGAAGCGTGACGTCCTCGGCGAAGGAGGGGTCGGCACTCATCAGCTCGGTGATTCGGTTCACGGCGTGGAGAACGGTCGTGTGGTCACGATTGCCAAAGCGGCGGCCGATCTCGGGCAAAGAGCGCGAAGTCAGCTGCTTGGCCAGGTACATCGCCACCTGGCGGGGGCGCGCCACCGCTCGCGCGCGCCGTGCCGAGGCCATTTCCGTGAGGCGGATGTTGTAGTGCTCCGCCACCTTGCGCTGGATGTCGTCAATGGACAGCCGTTTGTCGTGCGCGCGCAAAATATCGGAAAGCACTTCGGGGACCGTATCCAAAGTGATGGGCCGGCCGAATAGCTTGGCATGGGCCACCAGCCGGTTCAGCGCGCCTTCGAGGTCGCGCACATTGGAGGCTATCTTGCGCGCCAGCAGCTCCTGCACGCGCGCCGGCACCTCCACGCCCGAGCTATTGGCCTTGGCCTGAAGAATGGACAGGCGAAGCTCGTAGGTCGTGGCGTGCAGATCGGCCACGATTCCGCCCGAGAGCCGCGTGCGCAGCCGATCCTCGATGCCGGAGAGGTCATTGGGGGCCTTGTCGGCCGAGATGATGATCTGCTTGCCGGCGTCAATCAGCGCGTTGAAGGTGTGGAAGAATTCCTCCTGCGTGTTGTCCTTGCCGATGAGGAATTGCAGGTCATCCACCATCAGCACATGGACCGAGCGCAGCTGGGTCTTGAACTCCATGGTGTTGTGGCTGCGCAGGGCCGCGATGAAGCGGTACATGAATTTTTCCGCCGACATGTAGGCGACGGAGAGGTTGCAATCCTGCTCGCGCAGCGACCAGGCAATGGCGTGCATCAAATGCGTCTTGCCCAGGCCGACGCCGCCATAGAGAAACAGCGGGTTGAACCCCGCCTGCGCCGGCATCTCCGCCACGCGGCGCGCACAGGCATGGGCGAATTCATTGGGCTTGCCTACGACGAAGGTGTCGAAGGTAAAGCGCGGGTCGAGAGGTACCAGCCAGTCATTGCGCTGCGGCTCGGGCGCAACAATCACAGGGACCGGCGCCAGGCTTTCCGCGAGAGGCGAGCCGTCCTGGACGACCTCCTCAAGCGGAGCCTGTTCCGACCTGATCAAGGCCTGCACGCGCAGTTCCACGAGGCGCACTCCGGGAATCTCAGCCTGGCAGAGCAGGCGCAGACGGTCGCCATAGTGGTCGCGCACCCAGTCTCGGAGGAAGCGCGTCGGCAGATTGATCCGGATCGCCTCACCGTCAATGCCGGCTAGGCTCATCTGCCTCAGCCAGTTGCGGTACTCAACGTCACCCACTTCCTGCCGGAGGCGCGCACGCACGCGGGCCCAGCTGGCGGCGATCTTTCCTGCACTGGGCGGGGGGGTATCCCCCGTCTCTTGATCCATCCCAATCCTCGGTCTCTCAAGCGGCCCGATTGGGGCTCGCATTTTGTTTCATTTGAGGGCGGGGGCGCCCAAAATCCAACTTCTTGAGAGCATTCAATGCCTTGAAGCTAAATCCTCCGGATGGTTAATCGCATTATCTCACGGATGACCGTCTGCCAAGGTTACTGCCAAACACCCGCCGCGATGAAGCGCCACTTCGTCAGGAGGCAAGAATCAATGGTCAGTGTGACAAACAAAGCGCAATAAAGGGAGCCATAGATAAAGACAAAGCTCCGCATTCTGGAGTAAGAAGAACTCCCGGCAGAGCCGCTTCAATGGTCAGACGAAGGGTTCAGACTTCAGGCTGCGGGCGCAGAAATCGCCTTGATGCGCGCGGAAAGACGCGAAAGCTTACGCGCAACCGTATTGCGATGCAGAACACCCTTTGTCACCGCAGCCTGCATTTCCGGCTGTGCGCTCTGGAAAGCGGCTGCTGCCTGCGACTTGTCTCCACCCGCAATCGCCAGTTCCACCTTGCGAAGAAAGGTGCGGACACGCGAGCGGCGCATGCGGTTGCGCTCGGTGCGCTTCTCGGTCTGACGAATGCGCTTGCGCGCGGAAGCATTATTGGCCATGGGCGGTGTGATGCGATCGCTGCTGGAGTTGAGAGACAAACGGGGGAGCCCGTCGCGGGAGGGGAGGGTCTAATCCCCCATCCCCATCATCGTCAAGACATCAGATGGCATCACCGACTACCAGTTCGGCCTATCTGTTGCGAAACGCCGGTTTGCGCTTCTCCGCAAAGGCGGACATCCCCTCCTTCTGATCCTCGGTTGCGAACAAAGAATAGAAGATTTTCCGCTCAAACCGCACGCCTTCGGCCAGGGTCGTCTCGAAGGCGCGGTTGACGGCCTCCTTGGCGATGGCGACCGAAGGTGCCGAGAGGCTCGCGATCTTCTCCCCCACCTTCATCGCTTCCACCATGAGCTGGTCCAGCGGAACCACCCGCGCCACCAAGCCGCTGTGCTCCGCCTCCGCCGCGTCCATCATGCGGCCGGTGAGGACCAGGTCCATCGCCTTGGCCTTGCCGACCGCCCGCGTCAGGCGCTGCGTGCCGCCAGCCCCGGGAATGATGCCCAGATTGATCTCGGGCTGGCCAAACTTCGCGTTCTCGGCCGCGATGATCATGTCGCACATCATGGCCAGCTCGCAGCCACCGCCCAGCGCGAAGCCCGCCACGGCCGCGATGACCGGCTTCTTGATGGTGGTCACACTCTCCCACCGCGCGGTGATGAAATCCTCGAAATAGACGGCCGGGTAGGTGCGGTCCTTCATCTCCTTGATGTCCGCACCTGCGGCGAAGGCCTTTTCGCTGCCCGTCAGAATGATGGCGGCAATCGCGGGGTCCGCGTCGAAGCCGGCCAGGGCCTGGCCCAGCTCGCCCATCAGTTGGTCGCAGAGTGCGTTCAGCGCCTGGGGGCGGTTGAGCCGGATCACGGCGACGGCACCTGCTGTTTCGGTCAGGATCATTTCATAGGCCATGTGGTTTCCTCGCGCTTATCGCTGATGTTTGGGGCAGTAGAAGGTGGATCGCCCGGATTGCACAAGCCGGGTGATGCCAGGACAGCGCAGAAGACCGGGACAATCCCGGCAGGGCTGGCCTTCGCGGTCATAAACGTCGAAGCGATCCTGGAAGCCGCCGATCTCGCCATCGGCGCGCACATAGTCGCGCAGGCTGGAGCCACCCGCCTCGATGGCCTCGCTCAGCACGGAGGTGATGGCCGGTACCAGGCGCTGAGCGCGCGCGCCGGGGATGGTGGCGGCAAGCCGCCGGGGCGAGATGCCAGCGCGGAACAGCGCCTCACTCACATAGATATTGCCCAAGCCCGCCACCAACTTCTGGTCAAGCAGCGCAGCCTTGATCGGCGTGATCTTGCCGGCCAGCGCCGCCTCCAGCGCGTCCACCGTGAAGCCTGGCTCCAGCGGCTCCGGTCCCAGTCCGGCGAGCAGCTTGTGCGTATCCTCCGCATCTCGCGCGATGAGGTCCAGGCAGCCGAAGCGGCGGGGGTCCACGAAGCCGACGCGCCAGCCGCATTGCGTCTCCCACATCACGTGTTCATGCAGCTCGGGTGGCTGGTTGTGGCCGCGCGCATCGCTGGCAGCGCCTTGCGGCCCCATCCAGGGCACAGGCGGCGCGTCACGATGGCGGGCGACCATACGGCCGGACATGCCAAGATGGATCAGCAGGCTCGGCCGCCCTTCCAGACGCATCAGCATGTATTTGCCGCGCCGACGGAAGCCTTCCACCCGCGCGCCGGTCAGCGTCTCGGCCAAGCCCGGGGGAAAGGCCCAGCGCAGGCCGGCGCGGCGGGTTTCGGCGTGGCGGATGACCTGCCCCTCCAGCACCCGCGCCAAGCCACGCATCACCGTCTCGACCTCGGGCAATTCGGGGATGGCCGCCTCCTGTTTTGCGATGAGCGCCGCATGGCAGATTCGCCGCTGGCCCGCTATACCCGCCCCATGACCGAGCCAACCACCCCAACCGCCGATTTCGGCTTCCGCACCGTCGCCGCCGAGGAGAAGGCCGGGATGGTGCGTGAGGTCTTTGACAGCGTGGCCCCGCGCTATGATCTGATGAACGACATCATGTCGCTTGGCCTGCATCGGGCATGGAAGCGCATCTTCGTCAACGCCATCCAGCCCCGGCCTGGCGAGACCTTGCTCGATCTCGCTGGCGGCACTGGCGATATCGCGTTCCTCGCGCTGGAGCGCGGTGCCGGGCGCGTCATCTGCTCGGACATCAATGCCGAGATGCTGCAAGTGGGCCAGTCGCGCGCGCTCAAGCGTGGGCTGGCGCGCGGCCTCTCTTTCCTGTGCACCGATGCTGAGCACCTGCCATTACCGAATGGGAGTGTGGAGAAGGTCAGCATGGCCTTCGGCCTGCGCAACTGCACCGACAAGGACGCCGTGCTGCGCGAGGTGAAGCGCGTGCTCAAGCCCGGCGGGCGCTTCCATTGCCTGGAATTCTCCAAGCTCGAAATCGCCGCCCTGGCGCCGCTTTACGACGCATGGTCCTTCAAGGCGTTGCCGGCCATTGGCGGGCGCATCGCGCAGGATGCGGAGAGCTATCGCTATCTGGCCGAGAGCATCCGCATGTTCCCCGACCAGGCGACGCTGGCGAAGATGATGGCGGATGCAGGGCTGGAGCGCGTGCAGCATCGCAATCTTTCCGGCGGCATTGTCGCCATTCATACGGGCTGGAGGCTCTGAAACCATGCCGCAAAAAGACCTTCTGCAACGCATCGAGGCGAGCTTCGCGCAACAGGGGCTGATGCGTGTGATCGAAGCGCGCATCGCCGAGGTCTCGCCCGGGCGCTGCGTGATCGAGGCGCCATTCCGCAAGACGCTGACACAGCAGCAGGGCTTCCTGCATGCCGGTGTGCTGACCACCCTGGCCGACAATGCCTGCGGCTATGCCACGCTTTCGCTGCTGCCACCGGGTCAGGAGGTGCTGACGGCGGAGCTCAAGGTCAACTTCCTGCGCCCCGCGCGCGGCGTGCTGGCCATTGCTCGGGCCGAGGTGCTCAAGCTTGGCCGAACGCTCACTGTCGCGCGCGCGGAAGTCTGGATGCGCGCCGAGGATGGCTCGGAGAGCCTCTGCGCCGCCATGCAGGCAACACTGGTTCCCTCGCTGACGGCGTGATGCTCACGGGAAAGGCCAGGCTGGCGGGGGTGGCGGGCTGGCCGGTCGCGCATTCGCGTTCGCCGCTGTTGCACGGCACCTGGATAGCTCGGCATGGGCTGGATGCGGCCTATGTGCCGCTTGCCATCCGGCCGGAGAATTTTGCCAATGCCATGCGCGGGCTGCGCGATGCGGGGTTTGCCGGCTGCAACGTGACCATCCCGCACAAGGAAGCCGCCTTTGCCATCTGTGACGAGGTGCTGCCGCGCGCGCATCGGGCGGGGTCGGTGAACACGCTCATCTTCCGCGATGGCCGCATCATCGGCGATTGCACGGATGGGTTTGGCTTCCTGGCTTCGCTGCCCGGCTTTGACGCGAGAAGCGGCCCGGCCGTTCTGCTCGGCGCGGGCGGTGCGGCGCGCGCCATTGCCGCGGCACTGCTGGATGCAGGCTGCCCGAAACTGACCCTCGTGAACCGCACGCCAGAGCGCGCCAAGGCGCTGGCCAGCGCACTGGGTGGTAACGTCGCCGTCAGTGCCACGCCGCCGCTGGAGGAGGCCGCGCTGCTGGTGAACACCACAAGCCTCGGCATGTCCGGACAGCCGCCGCTCGCGATCAATCTCTCCCCCCTGCCCGCCCACGCGCTGGTGGCCGATATCGTCTATGTGCCCCTGGAAACGCCGCTGCTGGCCGCCGCCCGCGCGCGGGGCCAGGTTGGCGTGGATGGGCTGGGGATGCTGCTGCATCAGGCACGGCCCGGCTTCGAGGCCTGGTTCGGCATCGCCCCCGTGGTGGATGAGGAACTGCGCCGCATTGTCGCCGCCGATATCCCGCCGCGATGAAAGTCTGGGGCCTCACCGGCAGCATCGGCATGGGCAAATCCACCGCCGCCCGCGCCTTTCGCCGCCTGGGCGTGCCCATCTTCGACGCCGATGCCGCCGTGCACGCGCTTCAGGCCAAGGGCGGCCGCGCCGTGCGGCCCATAGCGCGCGAATTCCCCGGAAGTGAGCGCGAGGGTGCGACGGATCGCGAGGCGCTGCGCCGCGCCGTTCTCGGCCAGCCCGAGGCGCTGCGCCGGCTGGAGCGCATCATCCACCCGCTGGTGCGTGAGGAGCAGGCGCGCTTCCTCAAGCGCTGGCGTGGGGTGCCGCTGGTCGTGCTCGACATCCCGCTATTGTTCGAAACGCGGAGGGATTTGCGCGAGTTCGACGCCATCCTGGTTGTCTCCGCCCCGGCAGCCGTGCAGCGACTGCGCGTCCTGGGCCGCCGCGGCATGACGGAGGCGCGCCTTGCCGCCATCCGCGCCCGCCAGATGCCCGACGCACAGAAACGCCGCCGCGCCGATCACGTGATCCGCACCGGCCTCTCACGCCATCATGCCCAGGCCCAGGTGCGCCGCCTGGTGGAAGAATCGCGCCATGCGTGAAATCATCCTCGATACCGAGACCACGGGTTTCGAACCGCTGGAGGGCCATCGCGTCCTGGAAATCGCGGCCATCGAGATCGTGAATCTGATGCCCACGGGCAAACTCTTTCACACGCTGCTGGACCCCGAACGCGATGTGCCGCCCGAGGCCTCACGCGTGCACGGCTTCACCCGCGCCGACCTAGAAGGCAAGCCGCGCTTTGCGGCCAAGGCGCAGGAGATGCTGGATTTCCTGGGCGATTCCCCCATCGTCGCGCACAACGCGCCCTTCGATTTCAAGCATCTGGATTCCGAGCTTGCGCGGTGCAAGCGCCCGCCGCTGGGGCTTTCGCGCATGGTGGATACGCTGGCACTGGCGCGCGTGGCTTTTCCCGGCGCGCAGAACAGCCTCGATGCGCTGTGCCGGCGTTATGACATTGATCTCTCGGCGCGAAGCACCCACAACGCGTTGCTCGATGTGAAGCTTCTGGCCGAGGTCTATCTGGAATTGCGCGGTGGGCGGCAGCCGGGGCTGGTGCTGGGTGCGGCACCCGCGGTGCAGAACCTGTTGCGCGAGGAGCGCGGTGCGCGCACATCCCGCCCCATGATGATCACGCCGGAACAGGAGGCTGCCTTCGAAGCCTTCCTCACCAAGATCAAGGACCCTCTCTGGAAGCGCTGAGCGGGGTCATCGTAGCCTCCCCCGGCGCATGCACCCCCTGCCCGCGCAGCACCACCCATAGGCAGCGCCAGATGATGCGCAGATCGCCCGCGAAGGTTACGCGCTCCACATAGCGCGCATCCCATTCCAGGCGCGCCGGCCAGGGCACTGCATTGCGCCCCTGCGCCTGGGCCAGGCCGCACAGGCCGGGCTGGACACTGAGGCGCGTGGCCTCGCGCGGGGTGTAGTGGGCGGCGTATTCCGGCAGCAACGGGCGCGGACCAACCAGGCTCATCTGCCCGCGCAGCACGTGCCAAAGCTGCGGCAATTCATCCAACGCGGTGGCGCGCAGGATGCGGCCCATCCGGGTCAGTCGCACCGCATCCTCGCCATCGCCGTCTCGCATGGTTCGGAACTTCAGCAACTCGAACGCGACGCCATCCCGCCCCGCGCGACACTGCCGAAAGAGCACCGGCCGGCCAAGATCGCGCCAGACCAGCAACGCCACAACCCCCATCACGGGCGCGGCCAGCACCAGCAGCGCCGTTGCCGCCAGCACATCAAAGGCACGTTTGCCCCAGCGCCTATACACGCCGCGCCTCCATCCCCAACGACAGCGCAAGCCCCAGCGCGAACCACACCATCCGGTTGCCGAGATCGGTGGAAACCATGGCCGTCAGCGCAATCGGCAGCGTCAGGGCCACGATCATCGCCGCGCGCTCAGGCGCGACACGCCCCATCCGCGCCAGCACAAAAGCCGCGGCCCCCCCGAAGCTCGCCAGCCACAGCAGCAGCCCCACCGCACCGCCCTCCACCAACGCCTCGATCGCGTGATTATGCGGGTGAAGCCCGCGATCCTGCCCGACACCGACGGCGGGCGGGAACCCCCCCGGCCCCAGCCCGGCCCAGCCCCCCAACCGCCAAGCCTCGCCCCAAAGGATTTCACGCGCGGAAGCCGTGCCGCCATCGGGGCGCATCAGGCGTTCGAGGGTGGCCAGGTTTTCTGCCTGACCGGGGAGCATGACCAGCGCCCCCAACCCGCCCAGACCGGCCAGGGCCACCAGACCCAGCCACCCAAGGGCCGGACCCACACGCCCCTCCAGCACCAGGCGCAACGCCGGGGCGAGCGCCACTGTCAGCGCCAGTCCGATAAATGCACCCCGCCCGCCGGGCAGCAGGACACCGGCACCGAGCGCTGCCAGCAGGCCGAGCCAGAACCAGCGCGCGGCGCCGCTTGCAGCCGTCGCGCGCAACGCCACCAGCGCCGCCGCGCAGGCGATGGAGAGGCCCGCCACCTGATACTGTACGCGCACCCGCGAAGGGTCCGCCCCCACCCTCCCGCCCAGCACGACCGCATCCATGGCCAATCCCCAGGCCACCGAGGCCGCGACGAAAACGCCCAGCACGATCACCGCCAGTCCGAACACACGCCGCGCGGTGGGCTCCGCGCCGATGAGCAGTCCGGCCAGGAGCATGACCGGGCCGATCAGCACGATGTCGCGCAAGCGCTCCGAAACGCTGTCACCCCAGGGACTCCACACGGCAGCGAGCACCCACCACAGCCAGAGAAATCCGCATCCGGCGAGCGGCAGCCCCAGCCCTGCGGAAAGCCGCCAATGTCGCCCAACCACCAGCAGGGGCAGCAGGCCCAGCACCGTCAGGCCAGAGAGCAGCGTGATGTCAAAGGGCAGCGCCGCAACCGCCGGGGTGGATTTCAGCGCGCCAGCGAAATGCAGCGTGGCACCCAGCAGTCCGGCCAGAACTCCAAAGGCAGGGGCGGCATTCAGCAAGCGCCATCGCCTCCGGCTGGCGCGCGGGTCAGCGCCGGCTCTGCACGCTCTCGCCGGGCAGCGGGCGGCGGCATCCAGCCGGGGCCCGAGGGCGGCCATTCGCGCGTGCCGCGCAGCAGGATGCGGCAGGTGACGGCGAGGATCACGGCGCCAGGGATCGCCAGGGCCAGCATCAGCAGCAGCAAGGGTCGGTTGGGAACGGATGGCCGGATTTCGACCATCGGCACGGAGACCAGTCGTGCCGCCGCCGCCTCATCGGCCGCCACCACCAGAGCCGCCCGCTGCTGCTGCGCCAGAAGCTCGAACATGCTGTTGCGGAGAAAGACATCGGGCTCGATGCGCAAGCGCGCCTCCAACGCCAGAATGCGCCGGCCGGCCAGTTCGGCCAGGGTCTCGCGCACCCTGCCCTCGGCCAGGGCGTGCAGGCGTTGCAGCATGTCGAGCGCGGAGGCGCGGTCGCGATGGACCAGTTCCAACGTCCAGGTCACGGAGGTGAGCGACGGAGTTGACGCGAAATTTCGTTCCAAGAATGTCAGCGCATCATCCGAATCGGCCACCATGCGCAGGCCCATCAGGCGGCGCAGCGGCCCCAGCGGCCAGGCTGCCCGCCGCTCCTCGATCTGCGCCAGAAGCGCCGTCTCGCGCGCCAACGCCCCGGCCGCCTCGGGCGCGCGCAGGGCCGCCAGATACACCGCGAAATTGCCGCCCGGCCGCTGGTCCAGCAGCGACGGTTGGAGGAACGGCGAAGGGGTGAGCAGCGAAGAGGTGGCGATACCAGTGGTCTCCGACGGCGCCACGATGGCCGTCGCCACGAAACTGCGCGGCCAGTTCCAGACCAGGGTGGCGGCCAATGCGTAAAGCAGCATGCAGGAGAGAAGGACTCCTCCCCGCTGACGCCACAACCCTCTCAGCAATTCGTCCAGCGCCATGTGGATCCTTTGAATCCGTGCATGATGGTGGACCCGAGGAGATTTGCAACCTACCCGATTAATCAAACAGTATTTCTGTCGTGATGCGCGAGTGCCTGGCCGTCAGATACACGTTCAGCACCGGCAAGGCCGAGGCCTGCCCGTAGGCCAGGCTTTCCACCGCCTCCTCCAGCCGCAGGCGCATGGGCCCATCGGCTGAGACCCGAAGCCGGGCAGC